>CBHROW010000017.1:0-27475 GCA_966080355.1 uncultured Chryseosolibacter sp. | reverse complement strand
GTTCTTCGAATAATAGACACCTGGAAAACCAACGGATCTGTCAAATCGCCCACCGCCTTTGCCAATTGTACCCGGAACGATCGGAGCTGAAAATTTCGACCAGTCGCGAGTTGAATGGCAATCGATACAAACCGTCACACTATTGGCGAGATAACGACCGCGTTCAATACGCTCTGCGGTGGGCTCAATCTTAAGTTGGGGAGGGTCTCCAACCGCAGGCAACGCGGCCTTGATATAAGTGAGCACTCCGGTGATTGCGAAAATTACTACGATCAGGAAGATCCCGATAATTTTAAAGAACTTATTCATGCCTGGGGGGGGTTAAATTGGCATCAAAGGTAAGGAATCCAGCAGCCCGAACCTACATTAAGAATGAACAGCCAGCTTAAAAAAAGAAACGCAAACTGCAGGTAACTGAACAGTTTGCGTTTAGTAGTTGTAGTTGGAAAACGGAAAACTGAATTCTGGTATCATGGTTGGCATGCACCATTAATCTTATCCGCCCGTGCTGCTCATAAATATCTATGCCATATCAGATCGCCTTCATCACTTTAAATGGGAACATGAGGATGGCCCCGATGAGTTTGAACACGGCAGCAATCGTAAAGCCGACAATTCGAAATGGCAACAAGATCAGCCAGATCAATGGAAACAGAAACAAGATCACAATGGCAAGAGGCCAGCAAAGCACGAATAAGAGGCACCAGAGTATAACAGCCAGAAAGGTTCGCATGAATTTGATTTTTTTGTCATGCATGCAAACCACCTGCCGAAGTAAATCATTGCAAATTTGAAGCGCTTCTCAGGGATTTAAAAATGGGATTATTCATAAGTGTACAACAGCCTGTTCACGAGTGTACATTTCTATTGTTTAGAAGATATTCCCTCGGGGGGATTTCTCAAGGCCTCGATGTGCAACTGGATATTTACACTCTCGGAAATAAATTTATCACCGAGTGTTTTGTCGTTGCCATAGTTCATCTGCCATTGCGTGCGGTCGATATCGAAATTCGCTTTGGCCTTCAGCATGTCGCCATCGAGATCGACACGTGCAGGAAAGGTAATGTTCTTGGTAACATCCTTTAATGTGAGATTGCCGCTGATACTGAAGTTTGCCCCCTCCACGAGCGATCTCTCATTGTCTTTCGGCTGCCATGGCATTACGTTCGTGATCTCAAATTTCGCTGTTCCAAATTTATCAGCATCGAAAAAATCACCGCTGAGCAAATGTGGATGCAGTTTTTCCTGGATATCTTTCCCCGGCTGTTCCATCTTCATCGACTTGATATTGATAATGAAAGTCCCGCCCGACAGTGAATCTTTTTCTACCGAAACAGTTCCATAACTCAACTTGAAGGTTCCAGGATGATTCTTACCTACGCCATTGCCTGTAAACTTTAAGTATGATTTTGAAGTATCAACATTAAAGGTTGTTCCGACCGGTTCAACCGCTTGCTCCTTATCAGTAATTTTCGCTTCATCGCCTTTCGGAGGTCTCTCACAGCCGGTAATTGTCATGGCAACAATTAACGTTATGGAGAGCAAATACGCGCTTCGAGTTTTCATAGTTAGATTTTGTTTAGAAATACATTTTGAAAAAATGCATTCCCTTACTCAGTCGCCTTGAACTGGAGGAGGATCTCAGTGCCGCTACCGGCTACAGATTTTATGTTGATACTTCCCCCGTGCCGATGCATGATCTGCCGCGATAGCGTAAGGCCGATGCCGGAGCCACCGTCACGTGTTGTGAAGAAAGGAATGAAGACTTTATCCAATACCTCGGGAGCAATGCCGCGGCCGTTATCACGGATTGATGCGATTATATTCTGCCCCAGCCTGAATACTTTAACGTCCAGCCGCTTTTCAGTTTTATCGAATGCTGACGCTGCGTTACGAATGAGATTGATAACAACTTGCTCAATAAGCGAGCCGTCTGCCTCGATCTTTTCATGATGATGAGACACCACAATATCAACGCCTGTCAACTCAGCTACCATCAGGTGAAGCACATCCTCAATCAGGGTTCCGATGTCAATGACCTGTTTGTGTGGCAGCGGAACCGTACTGATCTGACGGTAACGATCAACGAATGACATCAAGGATTGTGAACGTCTGTTGATCACATCGAGACTGTGCTTTGCCTTGGCTACGATCTCCTCGTTGTCGGATATCTTGTCCATATACTTGAGCATGCTTCCATTCAGTGAATGGATCGGTGTGATGCTGTTCATGATCTCGTGTGTAAGCACGCTGATCAGTTCCTGCCACGATTGAAGTTCATTCTCTTCAAGCTCCGGCCTGATATTCATGATCGAAACAAGGTTGATGGTTCTTTGGTCGATCACAAATCGCGAAAGACGGACGGAGAGTTTGACAGAACGATCACGTGCGCTCACTACAAGCCTTGATTGATTGAGTGTTTCCGAGCGCACCAGATCGAATAATTCCGGCTCGATACGCTTTAATTCGAGGATATTTTTTGTTTCGGGCAGGTCGATGAGCCTCAGTGCTTCCGCGTTCGCGAGAACGATCTTGCCGCGGTCATCGTAAGCGATCAATCCAACCTGAGCGTTTTCCACTACATATTGGAAGTAATGATTTTGCTGAACGTACTCTGATTTGATTTGGCGGACGTATGCATTTATGTGATTCAGCATCTGATAGAGTTCGAAATGCGGGTCGTGTTTGTCGACCAGCGGATAGGTGATGGTATAGTCGCCATGACGGACCGAGTTTGAAAACACGCGTACGTCTTGCTGCCACCGCATGAGATACCGGAACAGTAAATAAATCTGAACCACAACCAGGAAAAGGAGATTGAAGAAGCTCAGCCAATAAGCCTGAAGTTGCCACACATACAGCACGCCAAAACAATTCAACACGATCAGGAGCAACCGCAGCAGAATTTGAAACGGGTAGCTTTTAAAGACCATATTTCTTCATCTTGTTATATAAAGTCTGACGTGTGATGCCCAATGCTCTCGCGGCATGTACAATGTTGCCGCCATGGGTCGCGAGCGCATCGGTAAGCGCTTGCCGTTCCAGTTCATCCAGGGTTTTAGTTAGCACTGAAACAGGCTGCGAGGAAATGCTGAGTTGGAGATCTGCCGGTGTGATCATGTCGCCACTGCTGAGGATCACCGCTTTTTCCACCGTGTGCCTCAGCTCCCGAACATTGCCGGGCCATTGATGCATTAAAAGAGACTGCGTTGCGTCTTGTGAAAACGTCAGTCCGCTGCGATTATATAGCCTGGCAAAATGTGTTAGAAAATATTGCGCAAGATCGATGACATCATTGCCGCGATCTCGAAGCGGTGGAACGCGCAACGTGATTGTATTGATGCGGTAAAGAAGATCTTGCCTGAAAACGCCTTGCTCGGCTAACTGCAATAGCGGGGCATTAGTGGCAGAGATGAGCCTCACATCAAAGCTTACAGGATTGTTTGCGCCCACCGGGACAACCTCGCGATTTTGAAGTGCCGTGAGCAGCTTGACTTGCTGCGCAGCCGGAAGATTTCCAATTTCATCGAGAAAAAGCGTTCCTCCGTTCGCTTCTTCAAAACGCCCTTTGCGATCGGCTCGTGCATCGGTAAACGCACCTTTTTTATGACCGAATAGTTCGCTTTCGAAAAGACCCGCGGAGAGTGTCGAAAGATCTACCGTAAGAAATTTCTGCGAAGCGCGGAGCGAGAGGCGATGAAGTTCGCGCGCAATGAGCTCCTTCCCGGTTCCGTTTTCACCGAGTATCAACACGCTGGCATCTGTCACGGCCACGCGTTCGAGCTGAAGCTGAAGAGATTTCATCGCGGAAGAGTTTCCAATCACATATATTGATTCATGCGCGGTTGCTCCCTTCACATCTTTCGGTTTCAACGTGTTGGCTTTGAGGGTAGCGAGAAGTTTCAGATTGTCCCATGGTTTCAACACGAAGTCTTTTGCCCCCCGCTTGATCGCTTCCACTGCAAGATCGATGTTTCCATACGCTGTCATCATGATCACCGAAGTCTCGGGATTTTGCTCGAGAATTTTAGAAAGCCAGAAGAGCCCTTCGTTTCCTGTATTCAGGCCTGAAGAGAAATTCATGTCGAGCAAAACGATATTGAAGGCTGTCCGAATCAGCGTTGGCAGTCGTGACACGTTCGCTTCGAGCGTAATCTGATCGAAATCATCCTCCAACAATACGCGCAAAGCGTCAAGCACATCGCGGTTATCATCAATAATGAGAATGGATTGCCCTTTCATTCAACGTCAATTTTCTACAAGATTGCGAAAATCCTGCAACGCAAGGATGACCGAGCTGCTTTTCAATTTACCGTTCTCAGCGCGATGTAAAACAAGTTGACACTGAAGTGTAAAAAAATTTGACACCGTTACGCTTTTTTGCGTACGCAAAGCCTTGAAATCAAATGAAAACGGTCTTTTTGCAGACTGGCATTGCGGTTGACTTAGCTTGACAAAATCCAAATCACCATGATCTCGAACTATCTCAAAATAATCTTCAGGCTGATCACGCGGCAGAAGACGTTCGCATTTATCAATATTTTCGGCCTCACTGTTGGCCTTGTCGGATTCATCCTCATTTTTCTTTACGTCAAGTATGAGGTGAGCTACAACAAGCACAACGAAAACATAGACCGCATCTACCTCGTGGTGCGTGATTCGTACCTCGATAACAGCGTCTATCACTTTACACCCACTCCCTATCCGTTCCGCGATGCCATTGTATCGGAATATCCGGAGATCGAAAAGGCAGCCAGACTTGACGAGTGGACCAGGCTCATGATCACTGTTGGCGACAAAACATTTGACGAAGTTGTGACCATGGCCGACAAAGATGTTTTCGACATCTTCACCTTCGATTTTATAGAAGGCAATGCCCAGGGAGCGTTGCCTTCCATCAGTTCGGTGGCCATCTCGAAAAAAATCGCTGAAAAATATTTTGGAACAGAATCAGCGCTGGGTAAAACAATGCACGTAAATGGGAAATTCGATTTCACGGTGACAGCCGTATACGAAAATTTCCCACTTAACTCGACCATGCGCTTCGATGTGATATTGCCGGTGGAATTTTATAAAGACCTCGGGCGTGACCTGACCCAGTGGAACTCGAACTCTTACAATGTTTACCTCCTGGTCAAACCCGGCACCGATGTGGCTGCCTTCGAAACGAAGCTCAAGCCCCGCCTGGCGCAGAACCAAAAAGCAGATAAGCCAGACGAGCTCTTTCTTCACCCGTTTCGCGATCTGTATTTGCACAATTTCAAATATCAAGGTGGTCCGATAGAATTCGTTTACATCTTTTCGATCGTTGGATTGGTTGTGCTCGGCCTTGCCGTGATGAATTATATCAACCTGGTAACAGCCCGCTCGGTTCAGCGCGCCAAAGAAATCGGCATCAGAAAAAGTGTTGGTGCAGAGAAGAAGCAAGTTGTCATTCAATTCCTTGGTGAGTCCGTTCTTTTTGCACTGGTGTCGTTAAATTTTGCAGTCTTGATTGTCGAGTTGATGTTGCCCTGGTTCAACACAACCATTCAGAAACAACTCGCCATTGACTACATGAATCCCGCCACGTTGCTGATGTTGTTGATGATCGCGGTCGTCACCGGGCTGCTGGCAGGCGCTTATCCCGCGTTCTACCTGGCTCGTTTTTCGCCAGCGCAAGTACTGAAGAACTCGGCTTCGCTCAAAGGTGGTACATTCAAAAGCGCATTGGTGATCGCCCAATTCGCAATTTCTGTGGCGCTCATCATTACCACGCTGGTCTTGAATAAGCAGTTCAAGTTCATGTTAAGCCTGCCAGTGGGGTTCGAAAAAGAGAATGTGCTGTATTTCAAACTTGAAGATGAAACACGAAACAAGTTCGAGGCACTGGCCAAGGAACTCGAGCAAATTCCGAACGTGGTTAGTGTTAGCGGTGCCGGCCATCTCCCAACGGAAATATTTTCTAATGGAGGCGGATATACCTGGGAGGGAAAAGATCCAAATCAGGACGTATTGATCAGTTCGACACGCGTGCACGATAAGTATGCGAAAACGTTGGGGATGAAACTCGTGCATGGCAGATTTTTCGAAGCCGGAGAAGAAGTGCAGGATACAACCAACAAGATCCTCAAGGTGGTGATCAATGAACGACTTGCCGAAGTTGCCAATTTCAAAGACCCGGTGGGAAAAATGATCGCTGCCGACAGCTGGCGGCTTGAAATTATCGGTGTCGCGGAAAATTTCAACTTTCTGCAAATGCGTCAGCAAGAAGGCCCGCTGATGATGTTTTACGCACCGCAAGGTTTGAACATGGGATTCGTTAAAGTGCAGGGCGATATCGAAACCGTGAAGAAAGCGATCGGTGACAGGTACACCAGGTTATTCCCGCAGTACCCGGCTAATTTTCAATTGCTGAGCGACAGGATCGCAACATACTTCGGCCGCGAGAGCAGAAACGCCTCGCTCTTCAGCTACTTTACCTTGATGGCGGTTTTGATCTCGTGTCTCGGATTGTATGGACTCGCGTCTTTCATCGCAGAACAGCGTAAAAAAGAAATGGGCATCCGCAAATCGCTCGGTGCTACAACATCCGGACTATCGATTTTAATGCTGAAAGATTTTGCGATCTGGATCTTTATTGCAAACGTCATTGCCATTCCATTCGCATGGTGGTACTCCAACAATCAGCTTTCCAATTACCCTTTCCGTACCGAGATCTCGTGGTGGATCTTTGCTGCGGCCGTGATCGTGTCTGCCTGTATCGCGTTCGTCACCGTTTTGTATCACGTCCTAAAAACTGCCAAACAAAATCCCGCATTAGTACTCAAATACGAATAGCATTTTTTAGTCGAAAAAGTACAGGTTGAAGGTAGCCGTAAGGTCGTTGAACTTTACGGCTTTTTCTTTTAGCCGCTGGCATGCTTTTTTTATCAATGGCCCTTACGTCTATGGTGTGGAAAAATTCCGCCAGCTATGCCAACCACATTACCCCGCACAGCCAGAACATCGCAGCGATCCAAATTATTGTTTGATTCTGCCGGCAATGAGTGTGCTATGCTCATTGAAAGCATGGATTGGTCAAAATCGACTCTTGGGCCCATCGCGTCATGGCCTATGTCGCTGCACATAATTTTATCTGCGGTGCTGAATTCGCGATTCCCGATGTTCGTGTTTTGGGGACCAGATCACTATTGTTTTTACAACAATGCCGCCCGGTTTCGAAGCGTTGGACGGCACCCTTATGTTCTTGGAAAAAAAGGTGCAGATGCATGGGAAGAAAAATGGATGATCTACAAACCGATGATTGATCGCGTGATCGAATTCGGTGAAACAAATTGGGTTGAAGACCAGGCTATACCCATTGTGGCTGATGGAAAAAATACGGACAGCTACGCTACCTATAGTTACAGTCCATTGTATGACGAATCCGGCAGACGTGTTGGCGTGCTGGTCACGGGATTTGATTCTACTGAAAAAGTAAAAAACCTCAAAAAGCTGGAAGACAGCGAACAGACGCTACGCAATCTTATCCTTCAGGCGCCTGTCGGAATCGTAATGCTTCGCGGAAGTGATTTTGTCATTGAAGATGCGAATGATCATTATTTCCTGCTCACAAATCGCAACGAATCGATCATCGGAAAGCGCGTGATCGAACTCGCCCCGGAAATCGAGCATGGGCTTCTTAAAGAGTTGCAACAGGTTCGCGAAACTGGAATTCCGTATCACGGAAGAGAGTACCCGATGACCGTTTCGCGCGGAGGGTCAGAGGAAACCATCTATTTAAATTTCACCTACGAACCGCTTCGCGAAAGCAATGGCACCATCGATCGTATACTGGTGATCATTTCCGATGTAACCGACCAGGTGATCCGCAAGCAACGTGCGCTCGAAGGTGAAAAAGAACTTCGGCAAATGGCCGACTCCATGCCGCATCTTGTCTGGGTGTCGAACGAAGAAGGTACGATCACATTCATCAGTGATCGTATTGCCGAATATTCCGGAGCGACCAGGCGTGCAGATGGCACATGGCGATGGGAAGGCATGGTTCATCCGGATGATCGGACTGTTACAGCGAAAGCGTGGTTGAATGCGCTTACTGCGGGCGCACCCTACGAGGTCACGCACCGTCTCGAAATGAATGACGGAGTATACAAATGGCACATCAGCAGGGCAACCCCTTTTCGAAATCAGCGCGGCCGGATCACCAAATGGTTTGGAACTGCCACCAACATCGATGATCAAAAGCGATTTGCGAATGAACTCGAGCTTCGCGTTGCCGAACGTACAAAGGAGCTTCAGGCATCCAATCACGAACTTGCTCAGTTTGCTTATATCGCATCGCACGACCTCCAGGAACCCCTTCGGAAAATTATAACATTCATTGAGCTTCTTCAGCGCGGATTAAAAGACGCGGATGTGCGGTCAACAGAGTATCTCAAAAAGATCGAGCAATCCGCCATTCGCATGAGCGTACTCATCCGCGATATTCTCAATCTTTCGCAGCTCTCAAAACCAAATGATATTTTTACGCAAGTCAATTTGAATGAATCCCTGCGTTCTATATTAGGCGACCTGGAAGTGACGATCCAGGAAAAAAATGCGATCGTCTCGGCCGATCATCTTCCGACCATCAGAGCCATTTCACCGCAGATGAATCAATTGTTTTTCAACCTCATCAGTAACTCATTAAAATTTGTGCAGGCAGGTCAGCAGCCGGTGATTGCGATCACATCGAGAATTTTAGAAGAACGCGAGATTGCATTATTATATCCTTCACTTGACAGTCAACACAAGTACTGCGTGATCCAATTCAAGGACAACGGTATCGGTTTCAACGAAAAATACGCGGAGCAGATCTTCACTATTTTTCAACGGCTCAACACCCGTCAGCAGTATGCGGGTACAGGCATCGGGCTCGCTTTGTGCAAAAAGATCGTGAGCAACCACCAGGGAGCAATTCGAGCATCATCGAGGGAGGGATCTGGCGCAACATTCGAAGTTGTACTTCCGCTGAGCCCGAAGTGATATACAGAAAACGACATCCTGGAAAGTAAGGCATTTTTTTCGACCCTTAACAATTTCATAATAATGGAAGTCCAAAAGTCATTCTGATCAATTCATCGTGTTGCGCAACCTGCCCGGGTCGAGCATATTTCCCCTGAAAATGCATCCTGAGAAATGCGGGAAATTAATAAGTCACTTTGCGGTCAGCAATTTTTTATTTCAGGTTGCCGAACGCTTCTTGGGTTGATGTTCACGCTCCACGTTTTCACCAGCGCGTGTTGCCAAATCGCGATCACCTCCGATAATTTTTTGTATTCACAGAATTTTAATTCCCTGTCGAATTCGGGCAACGCTAATCCATTGGAATTGACGGGATGGTGTGCAGCAAGTCAACCGCTGGGCGTACCTACCGCTTACACAACATATCGCACCGGCACAGGTTCATCATCTACAAATGGATTGTATAGTTTTGGAACAGATGCCAACGATCGCGCGCTCGGCAGTCTCAATCAGGATGATGACTCGGAAGACATTGTGTATGGTGTACTCTTTCAAAATAACGCAGGCGTGGCCATTCGATCGGTTCAGCTTTCGTTTCATGCGGAACAATGGCGAAGGCCTGCTACGGATCATTCCGGATATCAGCGCGTAAAGGTTTCATACGCTGCAGGGAACGCAATTCCAGTCTCTGCGAACGACCTGTTCATCAACAACAATTTCACCGAACTCAATGAAGCCTTTTTTATGTCGATAGATACAACGAGTGCCGTGAGCAGTGCACTCGATGGAAATATCTTTCAGGCAACGATACAAGTGACCGTTCCTGTTTCAATCTTGCCGGGACAACAATTTTTCCTGCGATTTTATGATGAGAATGCTTCAGGTGCAGATGTTGCCATGGCGGTCGATGATCTCGACATCACTTTTTTTAGCGCTACCGCGATGCGGATCACGGCCAGTTCCAGCTACAGCGTCTCCGCATACCTTGAAATGGGCATTGTCGAAGATATTTCAGATGATCCACTCGCTGTTAGCTACGCGGTTCCCCAACCTCCCGATCTCAATTCGTGGCAGATCATTTTATCTTCATTTTATCAAGAAGCATGGGATGATGTAGTTCCCGGTGCGTATGGTTATGTGTTAGCTGAGTTCGAGGATCAGTCGGGCCAGGAATACTTCGTACTTCGCAAAACAAACAACTCCGGGTATTACTGGGGCACATATGCAATCGCGGCAAATCCGGCAAATGACAAGTTGGTACTCCAGGCCTCTCACCCCATTGACGATCAAAGTACGGGGCGACAAAGCACTGTCATTTTTCAACTTACCGGAGCGAAAGCGTTGATGATCGCAGGAATCGGTCGATGTATCGGTGGCGCGGAGTCGTTATGCGTTGGAACCACGTCTACCTGTAGTCCCAACGCGAAATACAGAATGTCCGATGTCGCGCACACAAACAACGCGGTTTTCCATACGGCAACCACGGTGCTTGGCAATTTGAATTCAGCACGCGTCTTCCTTCAACTTCATGGATTCTCGCAATCCCCAGGCGACAAAGATTTTTACATTTCGTGTGGAACAATGAACGGCCTTTCAAAATCGGTTCCTGACTACGCAGTACTGGTGCGCGAACATTTGCTCAACACCAATTCTTCCTGGGCCATTCAAATAACGCACGTAGACAATGACGAAACGCTTGGTGCAAGAGATAATGTGCAAGGTCGGTTTCTCAACAACTATCCTGGCGATATTTGCACTGGCGCCACCCATCCGTCAACAGTAACGAACAGGTTCCTTCACATCGAGCAATACAAAAAGGTTCGAAAGGAAGCGATCTTTTACACAACCATCGCAAACGCGATCGCTGATGCGATAAACGACACCCCATACGTTCGGGGAATAGTCGTTGCGCACGAGGATGACCAATACGTACAAAACTTTGACACCTTCTCATCCGTTGGTGCCACGCACACGTGGGGAAACAATTTGCATCTCAACGGATGGTATGCCGTTCACCAAAGCACGGGGTTATTCAGCACCTTCACAATAAATACAGGATCTTCTTTGACCGGGGCGATCTACAGTTACGGAGCTTCGGGTTCTTCAGATCGTGCACTGGGCTCCATTGCATCAAACTCGATCGGAAACATTGCATATGGCCTGCTGTTGACCAACGCAACCGGCAAGACGATCACTTCGATAAACCTGAACTACAAGGCAGAACAATGGCGAGGCGTTTCGGGTACTCCGCCACAACGGGTGCAACTGGGTTACACGATCGGTCAAACAATCGACTTGTCGCCCAACGGAATTCTCAACAATACAAACTACACCCATGTAACAGCTGGCGACCTCACCACAATTGACGACAACTCAGCTGGCGCACTTGATGGGAACACCAACTTTAACACGGTGAATATCGAAGTGCCGCTCGTGTGGCCATCCGGGCAGGAAATGTTCATTCGATTTTATGATGAGAACGATCCAAACTCTGACAAAGCCATCGCGCTGGATGACTTCAATCTCACGTTTAGTGCTTCGAGCCCATCGCCTGTTGAATGGCTTTACTTCGATATTGTAGCGCAAGGTGCGCAAGCTTTGCTGCGTTGGGGTACTGCGAATGAATCGAAATGCAATCGCCTCTATATTCAACGGTCGCTTGACGGAATAAATTTCGAAAACATCGCAGCGATCGCATGTAAAAGGTCTATGATCAAAAATAGTTACACATTTCAAGATGAAGCCGTGCCGAATGCATCGAAGATCTATTATCGCATTGCACAATTTGACGATGACGGTCAATCTGGTTTTTCAAACGTTGCGATGTTTCGCCCAAGAAACCAGCCGCTTGCCGTGTCGTTTAACGATGGCGCATTTCATATTGTAACTTTCTCAGATGGAAAGATAGAGTCCATTATGATCTTCGATCTGCTGGGTCGGACCCTGTGTGCCGATGAGACGCAGCATGAAAACTCCATACGTATCGACTGCCCGGAAGCCTCCGACAGAATCGTGATCGTAAGAACCGTTGTGGATGGCTTGATGCAGGTGCATCGGATGAAGACCGGTTATTGAGGGATCATGGTTTGGATCTTGACGGTAGAAAATCCCGAATTATATTTTTGGATGTCTTCGCGAATTGGCGGAATATTCCTTAGAAACGACCAGTAGCCAAAGGAACGACTAAATCCACCTTCCGACTTCAATTTCCTGAAAAATCCTGCTTAAATTTGGGCTCTGAAAACGTTTGAAACATGGCTCGAGTTGAATTAGTGATGCCTAAAATGGGCGAGAGTATCATGGAAGCAACCATCCTGCACTGGCTGAAAAAACCCGGTGACAAGATCGAGCAGGACGAATCTGTTCTCGAAGTTGCGACCGATAAGGTGGATACTGAAGTTCCATCAACGCATGCCGGTGTGTTGAAGGAAATACTTGCCAAGGAAGGTGAAGTGGTGAAAGTTGGAAAGCCGATTGCCATCATCACAACAGACGCCACTGCGGAAGTACCTTCTCATGCGCCTGTGTCAGCGCCAGCCAAGTCGGTTTCGGTAGCCGAGCCTGTCAAAGCTGCCTATGCGACAAACGGTTCAAATGGATCGCACGCCCCTGTAGACTACAAAACTTCAAACCGCTTCTATTCTCCGCTTGTGAAGAACATCGCGAAGGAAGAAAATATTCCGGTGGCCGAGCTTGAAACCATTTCAGGCTCCGGGCTCGAAGGCCGTGTTACAAAGAAGGACATCATGAACTATGTGCAGCATCGCAAGCTTGGCAGCACAGTTCAGGCTGTGCATCATCATGTGTCGGGCGGATCGAAGGCGGAAACCTCCGCACCGGTAAGAATGCCGGTTTCAATTTCAGGTGGCGATGAGATCATCGAAATGGATCGCATGCGCAAGATGATCGCAGAGCGCATGGTAGACTCGAAACGAATTTCTCCGCACGTTACTTCCTTTGTTGAAGCCGATGTTACGGGAATCGTCTATTGGAGAAATAAATGGAAAAATGAATTTCAGAAACGCGAAGGCGATGCGCTGACATTTACACCGATATTCATCGAAGCTGTTGCGCTGGCGATCAAGGATTTCCCGATGATCAATGTGCAGGTAGATGGCGACAGGATCATCAAGAAAAAAGATATCAACATCGGTATGGCAGTGGCTCTCCCGACAGGCAACCTCATCGTTCCCGTGATCCGCAATGCCGATCAGTATAATATCTCGGGCCTCGCGAAGATCGTGAACGACCTGGCCAAACGCGCCCGGGAAAATAAACTCAAGCCAGACGATCTTGCCGGTGGAACATTCACGGTCTCCAACGTTGGATCGTTCGGAAACGTGATGGGAACACCGATCATCATGCAGCCACAGGTAGCAATCCTGGCGCTTGGCGCTGTTCAGAAAAAGCCTGCAGTCATTGAAACTCCGTATGGCGATTCCATTGCGATTCGACATAAGATGTTCCTCTCCCACTCTTACGACCATCGCGTGGTTGATGGCGCATTGGGTGGAAGTTTCGTGCGAAGGGTTGCCGATTATTTGGAGAAATTCGACACAAACCGCGGGCTGTAGGAAAGTTGGCAGTTGGCAATATGCGCAGTCCATACGTGTGTCAGTGACCGAAGCCCATCACAGGTAATACCAAAGCACTTGCTTTTCGTTTGGCATACATGTGAAAACCTTCACATTTTGCCAACTGCCCTTTGCCAACTGCCAACTGATTTTTGTATTTTTAAAGGATGGCAAAAGTCATTTCCTTCATTAGCAGAAAAGGCGGAACGGGTAAGACCACCAACGCCATTAACCTTGCCACAACACTCCACCAACTCGGAAAAAGAGTTGTTTTGGTCGAGACCGACACCAACTACACATTGAACACACTTCGGAAGATGGAAGTCTTCAAAGCGAAGGAGAACGGGAAAGCTTTCGAGATCCTAGGGTCGCAAGACAATGCTGTCGCGGAAGAGCTGACTGCGCTTCGCGATAGCCGGAAGACCGATGTGGTTGTGGTCGACAGCGCAGGCAAGACTACTGACGAAGGGATCAAAAAACTCTGTTTGGTAAGCGATGTTGTCGTTGTGCCAACGAGCCTAACACAAAACGATTTGCTTGTAACCTATCAGACGGTGACCGATCTTGCCCCGGCCCGGAAACTGAATCCTCAGCTAAAAATTCTGATCCTTCCGAATCGTATTCACAGCGCCACCAATTTGTTCACCGTTCGCGAGAACCTGAAGAATCTTGATGCCATCATTTTGCCGATCATCGTTCCGCAGAAAAACCTGTTCGTGAATTTCAGCACCATGGATGCCGAAAAAGAATATCAACCGATAGCCCAGGAAATCTTAAAGCATATTGCATGAGCAAGAAAAAGAACACGCTGAAAGACCTGGACGAATTTCTCAAGCAACAAGCCGCCACGCTGGTCACTCCTATACCACTCAGCGAAAAAGCCACACCCGAATCAACTTCGGAACACGAATCATCGAAGGCTCGCACCGATTCAGATTCTGTGATCGACAAAGTTGCGGAACCTGCTCCTCCACCCAAGCATCAACCACCGATCAGCGCTCAGCGCATCATCAACGACATTCACACACTGGCCGAAAACAACGGCATGCGTTTCAAGCCTCAACTGTACGACATCTTACTCCAGGCTTTCAAAAAACAGGAGAGCTTTTCACCCGAAGACAAGATGCTGATCAATACATTACTCTATCTCAAACATGGGGAAAGTTGGAAATCTGCGATCCAAAACTTCTGGAAATCTGAAGGCAGGTGAGCCCATTGGTGTTTTTCAGAAACACTGAACCCAATTCCAAATTATTCATTGATTGAACTTCACGTGCTTAGAAGGAAACTGACGACAAATACGACCAGTCCAATAACGATCATGTTCGCGCTATAGGTATAGTATAGTGAAGTATATTTTGAACGCAATCCCGTTATTCCAAGCGCCATCGCGAATAGCGAATTCCCCGAACCACCACTTGAAAACATTTTTCATTCTTGAATTTAATGAAAGCCGATTCGGAATTCACTATTGCCAATTCATTTGCAGGAGGTCTGCAAGGAACCGTTGCTATTTGCTGTCCTCAACCTAATCCCTAATTTACTAATGCCTAATCCCCGATGCCTTACTATATTTACGGCACTAAACAACGCTTATGAAATTTGGAACGAAAGCTGTGCACGCAGGAGTTGCCCCAGACCCGTCAACGGGTGCGATCATGACTCCCATTTTTCAAACGTCAACCTATGTGCAGGAAGGTCCTGCCAAACATAAAGGATATGCTTACGCGAGAGGGGCAAATCCAACGCGCAATTCATTGCAGAAAAGCCTGGCCGCGCTTGAAAATGGAAAATTCGCCATTTGCTTTTCGTCAGGGATGGGTGCAACAGACGCTGTGATCAAACTGCTTTCGCCTGGCGATGAAGTGATCACCAGCAACGATCTCTATGGCGGCTCTTACCGCATGTTCAGAAAGGTGTACGAAAAATTTGGGATCAAATTTCATTTCATCGACCTGACCAACGCTTCAAACATCCAATCGGTGATCAATGAAAAGACAAAACTCATGTGGCTGGAGACCCCGACCAATCCACTGATGAACATCATTGATATCCAGGCATGCGTTGACATCGCGAAAAAAAGAAAAGTACTTGTTGCAGTTGATAATACATTTGCATCTCCGTACCTGCAGAATCCTCTCGATCTTGGCGCAGACATCGTCATGCATTCCGTAACGAAATACCTCGGTGGACACTCCGATGTGATCATGGGTGCGCTGGTCATGAACGATGAGAAGCTTTACCAGGACCTTGCATTCATTCAGAATTCGTGTGGCGCTGTGCCGGGACCACAGGATTCATTCCTCGTTCTGCGTGGTATCAAAACACTTCACCTTCGCATGGAGCGCCACTGCATCAACGGAAAAAAAATTGCCGAATTTTTGAAGACCCACCCAAAGATCGGGAAAGTGTACTGGCCCGGGTTCACCGATCATCCGAATCACGCGGTAGCAAAAAAACAGATGAGAGATTTCGGAGGAATGTTATCGTTCACATTGAAAGACGACAGCATGGAGAAAGCTTCAAAACTCATGACCAGCCTGGAGCTGTTTTCGCTAGCTGAATCATTGGGCGGAGTTGAATCGCTGATCAATCATCCGGCATCAATGACGCACGCCAGCATTCCAAAAGAGGAGCGCATTAAAAACGGACTTGTGGATTCGTTGATCCGCCTCAGTATCGGAGTTGAAGACCATGAAGATCTGATTGCCGACCTTGATCAGGCATTGAAACTGCTTTGAATTAGCCAATATGCCAATTGGTCAATATGCCGATTAGTGATGATGGATTCATCGACTAATCGGCATATCGGCTAATCGGTTAATTGTTGGCTTTGATTTTCTCCGCACTTGGCTGAACTGGATTTCCATCCGGGTCGATCGCAACGATCTCGCTGAATCCAACCTCCTTAAGCCCGTTCATGATTTTCTCCTTGTCGCCAACTACAAACCATGTTAGCCTGCCCGGATCGATCACTTGCTTGCTGACTTTGCGAACGTCATCCAGCGTGAGGGAACGAACATTCTTGTCGTAGGTTTTGAAATAGTCATCGGGCAAACCGTACTTCACAATCTCCTCGATCGATCCGCTCACCGCGCCATTTGTTTCCCAACGTCCAGGCAATTGAAGCACCGTGTTATTTTTTGTGCGATCGAACTCTTCCTGTGTCATCGGCTTGTCGCCCACGAATGCCTTGAACTCTTTGATAATCTCCTGAACTGACTCCTTCGTCTTATCGGTTTGAACGGGTGCGTATGCCAAAAGCGGGCGTTGACCTTTCGCATCCCAAACAAAACTTCCGGCTCCATACGACCAATGTTTGTCTTCACGCAGATTCATGTTCAATCGCGAAGTAAAGTCGCCACCGAATGCGCTCATCATCGACTCACGCGCAATTTCCGGGACTTTGCCGTATGGATCTACCAGGTATCCCACCATGATCACAGACTGCTGTGACTCCGGCTTATCAATCACATAAAGCGTATTCGCTTTTGCTTTTGATGCGGCTGCAAGATTCTTCTTAGGTACTTCTCCGCGCTTCCATTGCGAGAAACGTTTCTCGAGACCGTTCACGAGATCTTTCATTTCCACGTCACCAACAACAACCAATGTTCCGTTATTCGGCTTGAACCAGGTGTCGTAAAACTTGAGGATATCTTCGCGCGTGATCGAGTTTACGGTTTCCACGTAGCCCGATCCTGTCAGCGGATTGCTGTATGCATGTCCTGTTCCGTATAGATATCGTGGCAAAGCGCGCATCGCCATTTGAAAAGGTTGTGTTCCTTCACGCTTGATGGTGTTGAGCTGAAGATCTTTCAACCGTTTAAACTCATTGTCTGCAAAAGCCGGGTTTAGCAGCACATCGGCATACAGATCGAGAGACGGCTCGAGCGTGAGTTTCAATGTGCTCATATATACATAAGACGCATCGAGATCGGAGTACGAAGAGATACTTCCACCAAGCGTTTGCAGATTGTCACTGATCTGAAGTGCCGACAGGTTTTTCGTTCCCTCATCGAGCAGGTTGAGCGCCAGGCTTGCAGTTCCCGGTTTGGCAAACTGATCTGCAGCATATCCGGCATCAAGCACAAGATTCATCGACACGTTTGGCGTGTTCTTGCGCTGCGCGAGCACAACCTTCAATCCGTTTTTCAATGTCGATGTCTGAAGATCAGGAAAAGCAGAAGCAGGCTGCGTTGTGAGCGCAGGTACTTTTGAGCGATCGGCTTCGGTGCCAGTCACCTGATAAGTCGGGAACGGTGTGCAGACGATGGTATGTTTTCCGCTGCTCAACCAGTCTTTGATAACTTTGTGAACATCCGCGACCGTAGCTTCAGCTATGATCTTGAGGTCTTCCTTGTATGCGTCAGGGTTTCCGCCATACACTTCATACTCTGCCAGCACATCCGACTTGCCGCCAAATCCACCGATGCGCTCGAGCCCTTTGATGATATTCGCATAGTATTGCGCTTTCACACGATCAAGCTCAGCCTGCGTTGGCCCTTTTAGAATGAACTCATCAATGATCGCATTCAATGTTGCTTCAATCTTTACCGGATCGTTTCCGGGTTTCACACGAGCTGATGCTGAGAACTGTCCGCTCAATTCCTGCGCATAGTTGTAAGCATTGACGATCGTTGCAGTCTGATCTTCATAGACCAATTTCTTATACAAGCGAGAGCTTTTTCCGCTCGAAAGGATCATGCCGGCAAGATCGAGTAACACGGCTTCCTTCGATCCCCATTGTGGTGTATTCCAATAGAGACTGATGCGGGCTTCTGTTACCAGGTCTTGATACGATTGACGTGTATCTTGTGTGCGTTTTGCGATATTGATCTCAGGTTTGGTCAACGATGGGCCCGCAGCAATATTGCCGAAGTATTTTTTTACACGCGCAACCACATCTTCGGTATTCACATCACCTGCGACTACGATCACAGCATTTGCTGCACCATAGTAAGTTCTAAACCAATCCTTAACATCTTCGAGCGATGCAGCGTTGAGATCGTCCATGGATCCAATGACCGTCCACGAGTATGGATGCCCAGCCGGATACGATGCTTTGGTTGCCATCTCCCACTCACGTCCATATGGATTGTTTTCGCCCTGGCGTTTTTCGTTCTGCACAACCCCGCGCTGTTCATCGAGACGGGCCTGATCGATCACATTGAGCAAGTGTCCCATGCGATCAGACTCCAGCCACAACACCTGATCGAGTGCAGCAACAGGAATATTTTGAAAATAATTGGTGCGGTCGCTATTGGTTGTTCCATTCAGATCTGTGGCCCCAATCGACTCGAGTGCTTTGAAATAATCGTAGTTGTAATGTTCACTTCCGTTGAACATGAGGTGCTCGAACAAGTGAGCAAATCCTGACTTTCCAGTCTTTTCGTTCTTAGATCCAACATGATACCACACATTGACGGCAGCGATCGGAGCCTTGTGATCTTCGTGAACGATCAATCGAAGACCATTATCAAGCACGATCTTTTTGTAAGGAATGTTAACGTTGGCCGGATTTACCAACGCGGATGTTTGCGCCCGTGACGACAGCGTGATGGCCAAACCCGCAACGGCCATGAGAAATAATGTTTTTTTCATAAGGGTGTTTTTAGACCACAGGAAGATAACAATAGTCGTCTGATCACTCCAAGTGATCTGACGACTATAAGATCAACCTTACCCTTAAATACATCAAAGTTTATTTCGCGCACTTATTGTGCATCATGCTTCTGCCTGCGGATGTCACGGCTGGCGCGATTTTGCTGGCGATGGATATTAGCGCGTTCACGGGTGGTGACAGTACCATCGGCTTTCGCTCTGCGTTCAGAACGCCTGATATGGCGTTGCTCTGCGCGAAGGCGAGCGGTTTCTGTTCTATTGAGCTCACCGGAGCGAACGCCCTGATGAATGCGCGCGCGCTGTTCGGCCTGCCTTTCGTTGATCGCAGGCGTATTTTGAGAATAAGCCTTACCTGAAATAAGAAGCAGGAAGAATGCAGATATCAAGATTGCCTTTTTCATATCCTTTTTAGTTTGTTTAGTGCTTTGACTAAAAAGGGATCAGAAAGTTTAATGCATAGCGGGGGAAATATTCGCGTACTGTTTTTGCTGTGGAAAACGGACGATAAACTGACTTCCCTTGCCCTGCTCGGTTGTAAGCTCGATTTTTCCTTTTAACCGATCGACAAGGATTTTTACAATCGCCAGGCCAAGGCCGTTGGAAGTCTCTCCTCCCGTTGGACGCGCACTGAGTTTTTTAAATTTCTGAAAAAGGAATTCCTGGTCGCGGGTGGAGAATCCGGGGCCGCGGTCTTTAATTGAGATCCAGAATTCATATTGGGTACGGTCGGCAGAAATTTCAACGATCGAATTCTTGGGTGAGAACTTGATGGCGTTGGAAAGAAGGTTATCAAAAATGCGATCGAGGTAATCGCGATCAGAAAAAATCTCTTCGTTCTCCACGCGAGTGATACTCAGCATGATATTTTTACTTTCCGCACGCTGCTGAAAACCTTGAGTTTTCTCGAGCAAGAACGCGCTGATGTCGAACGTGGAGTAAGTAGGCTCGACATTTTCTTCGAGCATGTGAACATCGAGCAGGTCGGTAATAAGATCGAGTCCGGACCGCGTTGCATCTTTGACCATGCCAACGAAATTCCTGATATCGTGAGGAAGTTTGTTGTCCATTTCCATGAGATAAGTGATGCCTTCGATGCGGTTCAGCGGTGACTTCAGGTCATGCGCCACAATGCTCATCAACGTGTCTTTCTCATGATTGAGGTCTGACAGCTGTTGGTTGCGCCTCGACAATTTTTCATTTTGACTTACGATCTCCTCGCGCTGCGCCTGGATCTCGTGGTTTTGCTTCAATAATTTTTCATTGATCGATCTGCGTTTCTTCGCATTGATCCACTGCAGCAATCCAAGGATGCTCACAAAGGCAATGATCGCAATAAGAATGACGTTTTGAAGTTTTTGTTGCTGGATCTGTGCCGTGTTCTTATCCTGACTGGCTTTCAACGAAGCATTTTCCTGTTCTTTGCGCTGGATCTCGATCTCGAATTGGAGGCGTTCTACCTGGCGTGTAAGGTCGAGGTCTTTGATCGAATCTTTCAGGATCAGGTATTGATTCTGATGGTTGATACTCTCCGCAGTTTGATTGAGCCTCTCGGCAACTTTCCAAAGATGGAAATAAGCTTCCATCTTCGCATTGAGATCCCGCATCTCGGTAGCGATATCCAGCGAAAGCGTGAAATATTTCTTGGCTCCTGCCAGATCATTCTTCTCCAGCAGAATGGAGCCCATGGTTTGATAACCTTGCGGCATCATACGATGATTGTTCTTGCGCAGGATCACAACCAATCCATCACGGCACATCGACTCTGCATCTTTCAACCTGCCCTTCGCCAGATAACTTTCAGCCAGATATGTTTTAATTTCTGCCAGATTGATCTCATCGTTGATCACGTGCCCGGTTGAGTCGGCTTTCTCAAGGATCCTGATCGCGTCATCGATTTGCGAAGCATCCTGATACAAGCGGCCGAGATATAACAAGGCAGCCATAATATCCCGCGTATTTCCTGACCCGAGTCGGATTTGATATGCTTTTATATAATTATCGCCAGCCTTAACGTAGTCATGCTGACTCTTGTACAGATTGCCAAGACTCTGATAGGTGTAAGCCAGGCCGGAAGAATCATTGAGCGCGGTAAAAATACCTCTTGCCCTTACGAAATAATCGTATGAACGTGAGAGAATACCCTGTTCGTAAAACAACCGCCCAATGTTATTGTTTGCGTGCGCAATCTGCAAACTGTCGTTCTGCTGCTCGGCAACATCGAGGGCAGTCGAATAGTATTCAAATGCTTTCAGGCGCTCACCTTTGTAATTCTCGGCAACACCGATAAAATTGATCGACCGGGCAAGGCCTTTTTTGAGGTTAAGCTTGTGGCCCAGCTCCAATGCTTTCTGAGCGTAAAATATAGTACTGTCAGGGTAGGCGAAGCGATATTCCCACGCGAGATCGTTCAATCGATCAACGCGTTCTGCTGATTCGGCCTGCGGCATGGATTTCCTCAAATTCCTGATCAATTCGAGGTTTTGGGCAGAAGAGGCTACCGGAAGAAGAAAAATCCAGCAAATGAAAAAAATACGGTTCCTGGTCACGACAGCGGCCTCTTTGGGTTAGGGAGTTATTGCAAATTTAGACAATCCGGGTCATAGATCACACCCGTTAACGGACAAGAGCCGCAAAAGTTCAGTGGTCTGCCTCTTCGAAGTTAAGATCGCGGCCGTAAGTTTCATCTATGAGTCGCAAAGCGATAAAAGCGATCACAATGGTACACGCTCCTACGATGAGCGCACCGTATATTATGCCATTACTTTTTGCCTGGTCAGCACCAACCAATGGCGTATAATGCACGGTGAGCGAATCGCGCAAATATTTAAAAAAAACTGTCAAAGGAATAACAGTTCCGCGGATGAAATTTGGAACCGTTGTTGCGACAGTCGATCGGAGATTCGTACCAAACTGTTCTGCAGCAATCGTGACAAACAACGCCCAATAACCGATGCCGAATCCAACAGCGAAACAATTGACGTAGAAAAGCGAAACCGACACCCCATAGCTGAACAAATACAGAATTACAAACGCGAACGTAAGCAGAATGAATGCACGAACGATCCTCTTGCGCGAATGTACTGCCTGACTCGCAAAGCCACTCGACAAATCGCCCGCAGCCAAACCCAGGTAACTGAACATCACCGCATCACCTGCAGAGATCGTTCCATCGATGGCCAGCGCTCCGGCAAATTCAGGTGAGAATGTGATGAGAATTCCGATGGCATACCAGATCGGTAGACCGATTAAAATGCACCCAATGAATTTCACAAAGCGCGTTCCACGGGTGAACAGCTGAAAGAAATTGCCACGCGAAATATCTTTTGCTTTCGTTTGAAGAAACATGCCTGATTCAAACACACTTACACGTGCGATGAGCAGCAACAAGCCAAGTCCCCCTCCGATAAAATACGCGACCTGCCAATCGAAAGCTTTCGACACAAAGTTGGCGACCACCGCACCCATCAACCCAACCGTTGCGATGATGGTAGTGCCATATCCTCTCAGATGAGGGGGAAGCGTTTCGGAAACCAACGTGACACCAGCGCCAAGTTCGCCTGCCAGACCAATACCAGCGACAAACCTCAAGACAGCATATTGATCTACCGTGACCACAAAACCATTGGCAATGTTGGCGAGCGAATAGAGCAAGATCGATCCGAAGAGCACGGAAAGTCTACCGCGCTTGTCACCGAGAATTCCCCAGATCAAACCTCCCACAAGCAAACCGAACATCTGAACACGGAGCAGGTATTCTCCGTTGTTGAAAAGCTCGTCTGCTGTTACACCCATCGACAAAAGACTTGGACGCCTTACAATGCTAAAAAGTAAGAGGTCGTAGATGTCGACAAAATATCCCAGGGCAGCAACGATAACAGGAAGACTGAAAAGTTTACGCAGGTCGTGTTTTTCCATACGGGGTGAAGATAGGAAAAAGTCGGCCGCCAGTAGTAGTACGATCCCGAGAATTCAGATTTGTCAAGGCATGGCCTCAAGCGCCAGGCTACTAGCTGCAAGGAGATTTTCATCAGTATTCGATTGAGCACAATCTTGGATAATTCTGTTCTCGCACGTCCAACTTGAAGCTTGAAAATTGAAGCCCATCCCGCGTAAACAAATGTGCCACCTCTATCGACCTCGTCAACTTTCCTTATATTCACCCTCCTAAATCTAAACGCCATGAGAACCCTCACGTTCATTCTCTCCATTCTTCTTTGCGTAACAACACTCGCACAGAAAAAACAAAATCAAGTTTCCCAGAAAATCACCACCCTGTTCGATGAAGCAAATTTCAAGGGCATGGAGTGGCGAAATATCGGACCGTTTCGCGGAGGAAGATCAGCCGCAGTTACCGGTGTGCCCGGAAAGGCGAATTTGTTTTATTTCGGATCAACCGGTGGTGGCGTTTGGCGGACCACCGATGCCGGCAATACCTGGGAAAACATTTCGGACGGCTTCTTTGGAGGTTCGATCGGATCGATCCGTGTAAGCGAATGGGATAACAATGTGATCTATGTTGGTGGTGGCGAGGTAACCGTTCGCGGCAACGTATCATATGGTTATGGCATGTGGAAATCACTGGATGCAGGAAAAACCTGGAAGTCGGTCGGACTGAAAGATTCCCGACACATCGTTCGCATTTGCATTCATCCGAAAAATCCCGACATCGTCTATGCTGCAGTACTCGGTGATCTTTTTAAATCATCAGACGAACGCGGTGTCTATCGCTCAACCGATGGTGGGCTTTCCTGGAAAAAAATTCTTTTCGCTAACGCGGATGCTGGCGCAGTTGACCTTTGCATGGATCCCAATAATCCGAGAATTCTTTATGCATCAACCTGGCGCGTGAGGAGAACTCCGTATAGCCTGGAGAGTGGTGGCGAAGGTTCGGCCCTTTATAAAACGACAGACGGTGGAGATACCTGGGAAAACGTTTCAAAGAATGAAGGTATGCCGAAAGGCGCGTGGGGCATAGTTGGCGTTTCTGTTTCGCCTGTAAATTCAAATCGCGTTTATGCTATCATCGAGAATGAGAATGGTGGCGTCTACAGAACAGACGATGCAGGAAAAACCTGGAAGAAAATGAATGATGACCGCGCCCTTCGTCAACGCGCGTGGTACTATTCAAGAATTTATGCCGACACCAAGGAAGAAGACATCGTGTATGTGATGAACGTGTCATATCACAAATCAAAAGATGGCGGAAAAACATTTCAGGCCATGAACGCGAACCATGGCGATCACCACGATCTCTGGATCGCACCCGAAGACAATCAGCGGATGATCATTGGCGATGATGGCGGAGGCCAGGTGTCGTTCGATGCTGGCGTGAACTGGTCGACTTACCACAATCAACCTACAGCGCAATTTTATCGCGTGATCACCGACAATCATTTTCCGTATCGCATATATGGCGCTCAGCAAGACAACTCCACAGTTCGAATACTTCATCGCACTAACGGTTCAGCGATCACCGAGCAAGACTGGGAAGACACGGCTGGTGGCGAGAGTGGTCACCTTGCGGTAGATCCGACCAACGAAGACGTTGTGTACGGTGGGAGTTATGATGGCTTTTTGACACGAAAAGACCATAAGACTGGAGAAGAGCGAAGCATCAATCCCTGGCCAGACAATCCGATGGGCCACGGTGCTGAAGGAGCGAAATATCGATTCCAATGGAATTACCCGATCTTCTTTTCCCCTCACGACAAAACAAAACTCTTCGCAGCATCGCAGAACCTTCACGTGTCGCACAATGGTGGCGAAAGCTGGGAAGTGATCAGCCCCGATCTGACGCGTAACGATACGGCTAAGCTCAAACCATCCGGTGGACCGATCACAAAAGACAACACGGGAGTAGAGTACTACTGCACCATCTTCGCGGCTGGAGAATCGCCTTACGAAAAAGATTTTATCGTTACGGGTTCTGACGATGGTGTTGTAAGCATGACGCGTGATGGTGGTAAAACATGGAGCAAGATCACGCCACCATCGATGCCCGAGTGGAGCATGGTGAACAGTGTAGAGTTCGATCCATCGACAAAAGGCGCTGTTTACATCGCGGCTACAAAATATAAAACAGGAGACTACAGGCCGTATCTGTTCAAGACGAAGGACTACGGCAAAACATGGACACAGATAACCAATGGAATTGATCCAACTCACTTTACACGCGTGGTGCGTGTCGACCCAAAGCGACCGGGCTTACTCTATGCTGGAACGGAATCCGGAATGTATATTTCATTTGACGATGGCGCGAGCTGGAAAACATTTCAGCTCAACCTTCCCATCGTCCCGATTACAGACCTGACGATCAAAAACGACAACCTCATCGCGGCAACGCAAGGAAGAAGTTTCTGGATCATCGATGACCTCACTCCCTTATATGAGTTGAACGAAAGTGTCGCGTCCGCTTCATTTCATCTTTTCAAGCCCATGCCATCTTATCGCATGCCGGGGTCACAAAGACGGACGCCTTCAAAGACCGAAGGACAAAATCATCCCGGTGGCGTCATGATCCATTTCATGTTAAAGGATACCGTGAATACGAAGGCGAGCCTTGAGATCTTCGGATCGGATGGAAAGCTGATCAAAAAATTCTCAACCAAACCTGACAAGAAAAATAAAGAAGGAGAGATGAAGGTCAAGCCCGGCTTTAACCGCTTTGTCTGGGATATGCGTTATGCTGATGCGGAGGGATTTGATGGATTGATACTTTGGGCTGCGCGGCTCACCGGTCCGATCGCTCCTCCGGGGAACTACAAGGTGAAATTGACGATCAATGATAAGTCGACAGAGTCGGATTTTCAAATTGTGAAAGACCCGAGAACTTCCAGCACCGATGCAGACATCCAGGAGCAGTTTGCATTCTTAATTCAGGTACGAGACAAGCTTTCAGAAACGAACAAGGCCGTGAAAAAGATCCGCACTGCCCGGGAGCAGATCAATCGCGTAACTGATCCCATGAAAGGCATGGACGATTTGAAAGAGGTGACTTCAATGGCCAAGGCTATCAACGATGACATGAAGAAGATCGAAGAAGCGCTGTATCAGACAAAAAATAAAAGCAACCAGGATCCGCTTAATTTTCCGATTCGCCTAAATAACAAACTCGCAGCGCTGGGTTCTGAGGCAGATGGCGGTGATTACAAACCCACCGCTCAGGTAAAAGCGGTGTATCAAGAAATATCGGCACAGATCGATTCGCAGTTAAGAGTGTTGAACACAATTTTCAATGAACGAATTCCGAAATTCAATGAGCTGATCAAACAGAAAAGCATCGATGCGGTGACATTCAGCGAGTAGGTGTCAGGCCTTGGCGCTGGCTTTATGGAAGCTGGACAGTCAAAACGTTTTTTTATTTCACATGAACAGTGTATGTCCAGGCGGCTTTTCCATCGAGTAAGAAATGTACCGGGAATACGCCCTTTCGTGTGAATGTATGCTCAACTTGATAGCGGTGGTCATGATGCTGAACTGCCGGAACAACTTCATTGTCCCGAATGCTGATCGAAACGGTTGAGATGGGTTTGCTTTGAGATGCTGTGAATTGAAATCTGAATGGCTTACCTCTTGTAGCCGTGACTTCGAATGTTTCCGGCCCGAACGCGTAAACACCATAATCATAAACAGCCGAGTACACCAAAGGCCTGTCCAGGAACTCGCGTAATGATGGCCTTTGATCGAGTAGCAGCCATTCATCAACAACCGGATAGTGATTTCGAACAAACAATGACGGATCAGAAAGAAAGTATGAATCATCATAGCGCTTTTCGAAACGGCCATTGATCGAATTGAATGCTCCGCTCGACCATGTTGCATCACACAAATACCATTTGCCGTTGAGCTTTATAACGTTCCACGAGTGATTCACCACGCCAGCACCTCCGATATTATTGTGAATGTTTCGCCCGTAACCATCCACAATGATGGCTTCGATGCCGGCAAACTGACAAAGCTCACGAATAAGATAAGCGTAACCGGTGCAGATGGTACTGTGATTCCGCAGGAGTTTATCAATCACTTCTTTGGTGAATTTTTTATTCCAGACTTTGCGTTGCGCGGGGTCTGTAAACTTAGCGCGATTGTGCTGGTTCCTTTTGTAAAGCGTATAGTCATTGGCAATATTGTTACACACCCACACGTAAATTGCGCGAAACTTTTCCTGAGGTGTCGAAAGAGATGTGGTGAGTTTATAGGCAAGCGCCCGCAAATCATTTAGCGGAAAGTTGATGTAGAGATTGCCGATGCTGTCTGCTTGTTTGTAATCGTTTTGAACGAAGTCTTCTTTTTGC
>CBHROW010000016.1:0-28059 GCA_966080355.1 uncultured Chryseosolibacter sp. | reverse complement strand
GAGTTCCGGAAGCAGTTCGATGGCATGACATCCATTATTAGCGGTGATACATTTCAGCTCTTGTTTGGTTTTGTGAAAAAATTCCGACTCGTTGATAAAAGCCACTGCTTCACAGAAGAGATCGGTGTCTTCGGGGTCATCATCGATAAATAAGAACGTCATCCGGCAGCCATTTGAGCATCGACTTGACAACAAATTCAGAAAGGGTTGGGGCGGTTTCTGATCCGTGCACGCCACAAGCGGATCGAACGAAGAATCAATTCAAAGCATATAACTGCTGTAATCAAGAGATAAATGTATATCAACGATCTGCCAAACGCATCGCTCAAGGCTTTTTCCAGCATCACCTGCTCATTCGAACCAAGAAGGAAGATTGCCGGTGGAAGGCAGATGACGATAAGGGATGCGAGGTGTTTCATCACTCCTTTTTAAGATATTTCGTCTGGATTTTGAGATGCATTGACATGGGGGCTTTCTTGCTTCGTGATTCAATCTGAACAAGCTCGCCATCAAAGTGAGTTACCTTCCAGCCAAACCGGGGGATCTCGACTTGCGACACGCCATTGTCTACATAATACTCCTGGAGAATGTAGACGGTCTCCCCCAACTCAAATGGACTGACAGCAACATCAGCCATGGGTTCGGGGTTTCGTTTAGGTTTAAATAGCTTCTGAAGCATCGGATTTGGTTCTGCAAAATCGTTGTAAAAAAATTATGCCACTATTATCTTCTACGATAAAGCCCTTTGAACCAAAATAAAGTCGCGATATGCTCCATCCCGTTTCGCACGGTGAGGCTGTCAAATCAGAGTAGTCGGGACAAGGATGTAAAAAGATGAATAAGAAGAACAAGTCGCCATCATTACTCCAGTGTCACTACCGGAAGGTTTGCCTTTGGCCAAGGTCTGGTTTAATTCCAAAACAAATCGTTTAACTTTGATTGTCGGCAGTCGCTCTTCGACTGTTTCTGCATCCTTTAACGCGGACTTATGCAATTTTCAAAAACCGCTTTTTCCACTTTAATTCTCCTGATCTCACTGAATCTGAAATTGCACGCGCAAACAAGCCGCACGCTTAAGCAGTTTCCGCCCTCTTCTCCGGAACAACAAGGCATGAGCGCACCGGTGCTGGATAGCTTGCTGCGATTCATCAGAGACACCAATCAAAATATCCATCACCTGACTATTATACGGAACCACAGCACGGTGTTGGACGTTGACGTATACCCATACACTTCACAATACCTGCATGATCAGGCCTCGGTAACTAAAAGTTTCACATCCCTGCTCATCGGAATAGCCATCGACAATGGATTTATCGAGAATGAGGATGTGCACGTTCTTAAATTCTTTTCAGAGCTCCGGTTAAACAACCAACGGCTGGACTCGATGACCATTAAAGACTTACTCACCATGAGGTCGGGATTCGATTGCAATGTGAATGACGGTGAGCGGGCATTGACCACCATGAGAGCAAGCGCTGACTGGGCGACCTTTGTCCTGAATCTGCCCATCACTTCAAAGCCGGGTGAAAAATTCTCTTACTGCAGCTGTAACACATACCTCCTGGCTGAAATCATTTATCGCGCAACGAAAATGATCCCTCATGACTTCGCTAAGAAATATTTATTCGGGCCACTGCAAATAACTGACTCCCGTTGGCTGAGCAACCAAAAGGGCATAAATCACGGGTGGGGAGATTTGTTTCTCCATCCTGCTGATATGACGAAAGTCGGGCAAATGGTTTTAGACAAAGGGAAATGGCAAGGCACGCAGATCGTATCGGCACAATGGATCGAGAAATCTCTTAAACCGCTCAGCAATCTGGGAGATGACAAGGGCTATGGTTATGGCTGGTGGACAAACGACAAGGCCGGATATTACGAAGCTGCGGGACGAGGCCGTCAAACCATCTCAGTTATTCCTTCGAAAAATATAGTTGTGACAATGTTGGGCGGAGAATTTGATGCAGGAGCTATCGGTAAATATATTTTTAGCGCTATCAAATCCGATTATCCACTACCAAAAGATGTCCATGCTGATGACAAACTTAATCAAACAGTCAGGGAGTTGATGGCGGGGCCCGCATCAAAACTGGAATCTGGAGGTGAAGACGTCATCAGGCGATTTCATAAGAGAACGATCGCACTCGAACCGAATATCTCGGAAATAGATTCACTACAAATTCAATTTGCGTCAAACCACAATGGTGACGCGTTCTTTTACAGGAAAGGTGTCGAAGAAATACATCCATTTGTAGTTAGCGCAGAACTCTATTCGACCTCCATCGACCCGGCATTGAAACTGCCAGTGGCTCTTCAGGTCACGTTGAAGAATGACAATGAACTGGTCTTACATTTCAATCAACTTTGCCGTATTAATAATTTTTACTTTCATTTTACTGTAACAAACAATCACCTGACCACCCTCCTCGAGGAGACCACTAACTTTTTTAGAATGAAAGTCGGAAGTACATTCCGATAGTTATTAAACGAAATGCGCCAGCGTTGCAGGCGTACAAACATTTGCTATTTTGCAGCCAAACTCCTTTATGAAATATTCTATTTGCGCTTGCCTGTTTCTCATAACAGTGCTCACGAGCCATGGTCAGAAAAATTATGGCGTCAAGGTTGGAATAAATTACGCGACCCAGGTATTGTCTGGTGAACCTGCCAATAGCTATACGTATTCTGATGCGATCATAGGATTTCACGCAGGCTGGTCGGGTTCATTCAATATCACACCCTCGATCATGTTTCGTCCAGAAGTTCTTCTTTCAAAAAAAGGTCAGCTCGAGAAAATAAGTCCGCCCTATTCCAAAGGTTACTCCTTCCGCGACCAGATCTACTACCTCGAATCGCCTTTGATGCTCTCACTCGATCTTGGTAAAAGTCGCGAGAGAGGCTTCTTCCTCACAACCGGTGTCTATCTCGCTTGCGGGCTTAGCGGAAGAAGTGTTTACATAGACAACGCCACGCATGTTGAAGAAAATCGCAGTGTAAGATTTCAGTCGGGAGTAACCACGCCTGGCGATGAGCTCGTGGTAAAAAGATTCGATTCAGGATTGATCGCAGGCGTTGGCTACCGGGTTTCACGGCTCGCCTTCGATCTGACACACAACATCGGGTTCACCAATATTCACACCAAGACATCCACCGATGATAAAATGATCACGCGAAATCTCGTATTGAAGTTTGGCGTTTGTTACCTGTTTGGGAGCGATTGAATCGCTTCCAATCTCGTGAATTGATTCGGCTTATCCGTCCTGAATTTTGAAGTCTCAATGAACGGCTCGCTGCTCGTAGCACGAGACTCACAGCTGTTCTAGGCACACCATTTTTACAAACCTTCGTGTAATTCTCTTTAGGAGTGGTCGAAAGACCTGAGAACATATCCTAAAAACTTGATCTGGACAATGCCAGCGAAAGGATAAGGGATTTACCAAAGCCTTAGCATGTCAAATGCTGGGGCTTTGTCTTTTTTGTCGTCTGCCCTTTTCCGCGGTCGGCCGACTATATAATCAGCCCACAAGTCTTGTCCTAAATCAGAAATTGGAAATCGGAAATCCCGAGCGACCGCTTCAATTAAGGCAAGACGTTGATCCAAGGTAGCTATTCCAAAAAATCGAGATCTTTTCCAAAGGTTTCCTCGAGCGACCAGGCGGAGACAATGGCAATTGTAAAGAGTATGGCACCGGTAACCCATGCACCGGTAACATAACTGCCGGATGCCTGTCGCAGGCCTTTGAATAGAATGATGATCAATGGCAACACTCCACGCACCATGTTGGGAATACTGATAGCCGCTGATGCACGAAGGTTGGTTCCGAATTGTTCCGCACTCATCGTGATGTAGACCACGGTGAATCCCGTTCCATAACCGAGTCCGGCACAAATGAGATAGAACATGACGGGTCCTCCACGCTGAAGAAAAAAGACGGTCATGAACGCTATCGTGATACCATAAAAAATGAACAACGCTTTCTTTCGGCTTTGCAATTTTTGGCTGAGCAGGCCCACACTCAGGTCGCCAAACGCAATGGCAAGATAGAGACACATGATGGCCATACCTGGGTCGATGCCTTCGATGCCAAACTCCTTCGCAAATTGATCAGAGAACGTGACAAGCACACCGATGATGTACCACGCAGGCAAACCGATAAGAATACAACGCACATACCGGTTGAATCTTGAAGCATTGTTGAAGAACATCATAAAATTTCCGCGCTCGGCATTGGAAGAAAGGATCTGCGTGAACATGTTACTCTCGCTCACGGAAACCCGCAGGGCCAAGAGCGCAAGCCCGAGAATTCCACCGATGTAGTAGCACATACGCCAATCGAACACGGTGTTGAGCAGGAATGCCGTAACTGCTCCGAGAATTCCGAAAGATGCGATCATCGCTGCAGCCACACCGCGTTTTTCTTTCGGCAACAACTCACTCACCAACGTAATGCCTGCGCCCAACTCGCCTGCAAGACCAACTCCGGCAATAAACCTGAGCGCGATATATTGTGGTATTGTAGTGATCATGCCATTCAAAATGTTCGCGATCGAGTAAAGGAGGATCGATCCGAACAAAACTTTCAATCGCCCGCGTTTGTCACCGATAATACCCCAAACGATTCCGCCAACGAGCAGGCCGATCATCTGTACACTGATGATCAGCTCGCCCTGCTCAAGAACATCCTGTGCGTTCAATCCAAGTGCGGCCAGGCTCGGCTTTCGAATGATGCCGAACAAAAGCAGGTCATACACATCGACAAAAAATCCAAGGGCGCTTACGATCACGGCAAGCTGAAAGAGACTGGAAGATCGTTGATTCATCAAATAGAAATTACGGGTGCGGGAAACTGATGAAAAAAAATGTCATCGCCAAGTTGAAGGGGAAGAATTCGGCAGGGATACGCGTGCCTTCAATCCCTCTAACTCTATTAAGAAATGTTTAACGATCCAACCACCGTCTTTAAAATCCCTTTCAATGCATTATACTTGCCGTTATCTATGGAGCTTCGATTTCCTTCACACTTCCAGTTTGGAACAAGCACATCGGCCGCGCAGATCGAGACACCATTCGAACACGATTGGCTCAACGTAAAAGCGCGTGACGGATACATCTTCGATCGTACCACCGATCATGAAAAGCGGCTGGAGGAAGATGTGGAGATCATTGCATCGCTTGCCGGGAATTATCGCATGAGCCTGATGTGGAGCAAACTTCAACGCGCCCCTCTCGCTGAACTCGATGAAGCTGGCAAAGCCCACTATCATCGTTTATTGCGAGCACTTCGTTCGAAGAACGTAAACATCATGATCGTCATTCACCACTTTGCGAACCCGGTGTGGTTTGCAAAGCTCGATGGCTGGGAAAAAGTATCGAACATTGAACTTTGGACGGACTTTGCAAAAAAAATTGTCGATGAATTCGGTGCGTATGCTTCAAGCTGGAATACTTTCAACGAGCCGAACCTGTACGCCAGTATGGGCTGGGTTGAAGGCGAATTTCCTCCATTCAAAAAAAATCTGTTCCTGGGTCGCAAGGTCATTGCCAATCTCGCGAAGGCGCACGAAGAGATATTCCCCTACATCAAATCGAAATTTCCGCAGCAGGATGTTGGCATTTCGCTGAATTGCACATTGTTCGAAGCAGAAAATTTTCTCGGACGATTACCAGCATGGTTCACCGATCAATCCTATCTCGAATATCCGGCATCGCTCTTCAAGTCGCTGGATTTTTTCGGCATGAGCTATTATGCAAGAATAGGATTCGATCCCTTTCCCGTCACGTACATTTTGAATCCTGAGAAATTCGGCCATGGGCGTGAGCATGATGACATGTGGGAATATTATCCGGAAGGACTTGGTATGTGCATGGAGCGATTTTGGAAAAAATTCAAAAAGCCGATCATCATTACAGAAAACGGCATCTGCACGTCCGATGACGGAAAACGCGTGAAAGCAATACGGGATTAACTGTCAGTCGTTCATAGGTGTATGGAGAGGGGTGTTGAGGTGAAGGGCTTCTATCACTGGAGCACGTGGGACAATTTCGAATGGAGTCTGGGTCCCTCCTATCACTTTGGATTGTATGGTGTAGATCCGGTAACAAAAGATCGGTTTAAGAAACCCAGCGCAGATCTGTTTGCCGAGGTTGCACGCACGAGAGTTCTCCGGGGATAATGCAAGAACCGCGGGGAACGGAGCGTCACAGAGTAACACAGAGATAACCATATACGGCAAGCGCTTATATGGCTGGGGAGTCACACATCATCATTTAGAATTCAATTCGATATACCATTGCACATGCGACAAATTATCGAGTAATGGCTTATGAGAGTTTTACCTTTCGTCATCTCAATTCGAGTCTGCCTTGAATTTCGCACGAAATAAAAGGCTTGATTCTCTCAGTCGAATTGCATTTTGGTCCGTAAAAGATAAAGAAGTCTCTGTGTGACTCTGTGTTTCTACCTGCCTCTGTGGTTCCCGGATTTACGCCTTGAAGCGGAAATGATGCCCTGCAAGCTTTTGGATTACAGTTAAACCAATTCGCGCATTCAGGTTGTCTACGTGCTGCTCGATCTTGTTTTCCGAGATCCTCAATTCACTCCAGAGTAATTCTATGAGGTTGGCCCCCGAAATAACACGGCCTGTATTTTGAACAAAGAAGAAGAGCAGATCGAGCTCGGTTTTATTGAGCGAAATTTCTCGATCTGAAACTTTTACGGAGCTTGATCGCCTGCTCACACAGATCTCTCCTGCCCATACTTCCATTTTACGCTTCCGGATAACGAAACGTTTCTTAAGAACGGAGTTGATCTTATTGGTGAGCGATCGAAGGCCCATCATTTTCTCCACATAATCATCGCCTCCGATGTTGAACGCAGCTTGTTGATAATATGACTCTGACTTCGCAGTAAGAAAAAAAATAGTTGTGCTTTCAAAGCGCTTCATGCTTCTGAGTTCGCGACACAACTCTATGCCGTTGGGTGTCGGCATCATGATGTCGAGAATGATGAGATCGGGCGAAAACTCTGTGGCTACACGTACCGCCCTGGCACTGTTCGCGATGGTCCTGACCTTGAACCCCTCTCTTTCAAGATTGTATTCGAGCAGATCAAGAATGTCAGGATCATCATCAACAACCAATATTCTCAGGTTCCTGCCTTCGCCCATATCGTGATCAAAGTACGATTGACCGGTTACACAGGCGTTACTCGAAAATTATGAAGGTGTTATGATTTTAGCTTCGATCTGCCCATTGAGATTGCGCATTCAACTGCTTCGTCTGTGATGTTGCGATACTCCACCTTTACACGTTTATCGCTGTCGAGCCATTCTTCGATTTTCTCGCGCGATTTTTTCCTGAGCTTTTTCATCACCGGCACACCGAGTTGCTTCAGCGCAGCTGCATTGTAGTGTTGTTCATACTGCCGCTTCATCGGAACGACAAGAAGTTTTTTCTGCAGATACAATGCTTCAGCAGGAGTTTCAAATCCGGCACCGCAGAGAATACCTTTTGCCGTTGTCATGCTCGTGATAAATTCTTCGTTGTTCACAGGATACACCGAAAGTCGGCCGATGTGATAAGGTTTTCGCGCGTGCTTGGAGAAAACATGCCACCGTACAGATTTGAATTTCGTGAGCAGTGGCAAAAGTTTCTTGTCATCATAAGCCGGCAGGTACACGGTATAATGTCCTCGATCTGCTGCATTGGCCTGGCGAATGCGTGAACGGATCACGGGTGTGAAAATATTATTGTCGAACGCTTCAAAATGGAAACCAACGTGATCTTCAACGGGTGCGTAGTTGTGGATGATCCACTCTCCGATCGGATCGAAACTTTTCGGTTTAGGCACCAATGGCGAAAGCAACGCGGACTGATGGCTGAGTGCAACACAGGGTGTTCCCTTTCTCTTGCATGCCCACGCTGAAATCGGCTCGAAGTCGTTGATGACAAGATCGTACTTTTCCACCGGGAAATTTTTTACCTCTTTGTAAACATCTTTCGAACTGTTGCGATTGAAAGTTTTGATCAAGTCAACACCACCGCCCTTTCCGAAATAAAAGCTTAAGCCTTTCGATTTGTACTTCAACGGATATGGCAACCGGATGTCGGCCTGTGCTCCGCTTACAAACAGATCGAGGTCGCCAAATTTCCTCAGCACCGGAACAACATCTTCAGCACGCGCTATGTGCCCGTTACCGGTGCCCTGAATCGCATAAAGGATTTTCACTTTTTTGTACTTAAGAATTGATTGACGAGGTCCTTGAAAATGTAATCCTGATCGAACTCATTTCTGAGGCGCCTGGGTAGTTTAATAGCCCGTGCATGCTCGTCTTCAAGATAGCGATAAATTTTCCAATCGGTTCCATCGAACTCAAGGGCCGTGAGGTTCTCGACCCAGTCTCCGCTGTTGAGGTAAATGACCGAGCCCTTCTCCGTAGTAATGGTGCGGTATTCGGGTTGATGTATGTGTCCACACACAACATAGTCGTATTGATTCTCGATAGCGATGTCGGCAGCGGTCTTCTCGAAATTATTGATGAACTTCACCGCGCTCTTTACACTGTCTTTGACTTTTTTTGAAAGTGAGATCTTTTCGCGACCGAGCTTCGTCAGACACCAATTGGCCAAAGTGTTGATGATGATGAGGGTGTCGTATCCGATCGCTCCGAGTTTGGCGAGCCACTTCGAATGTTGCATGGTGACGTCAAATACATCGCCATGAAATATCCAGGCACGTTTTCCGTTGACACGAACCACAACTTTGTTGTCGATGCGGAATGACCCGAGCCTGAAGCCGGCAAACTTGCGCAGCATTTCATCATGGTTGCCGGTGAGGTAGGTGACCTTCGTGTTCTTCGTAAGCAGGCCGGTGATGTGCTTGACAACCTGCATGTGCGACTTCGGCCAATAGCGCTTACTGAATTGCCACATGTCAATGATGTCGCCATTGAGGATCAGTCGCTTCGGGCGGATGGATTTCAGGTAGCGGAGAAGCTCCTCCGCATGGCAGCCATAAGTGCCAAGGTGTACATCGGACAACACGACAAGCTCAACATCCCGCTTCTTTTTTCCCATGTGTTCGGGCTTTTCGCAATGGTTATGCAAAGTTAATCTATTTGCAAAACAGGAAGACCATGCCGTGGATTACGGAATTGTTAAATCCGAAATGCAAGAACCACAACGTAACGGAGTGCACGAAGTTTCACAGAGAAAATATTTAACTGAGGGAGCCCTTCCGCATCTAATCAGGCAACCGTATGCCGGCATGCAGATCAGTTGGTTAGGAAGTCACTGATGCTACTTCCTTTAACAAACTGCTTTTATCCTCCAAAACCCTCGCCCATGTGCAAGCCATTCGCTTAGGTACCTAAGCCAGAAGTTCTCTTCATATTCATTTCTCCGTGCGACTCTGTACATCTCCGTATCTCTGTGGTTCCTGGATTTTTGTATATTCGCTGACAACCAAAACCTAAATCACGTGAAAAAAATATCTGTATTTCTACTCGCGTTGTTCGTCACATCATTTGTGACCAGTTCTTGCAATAAGAAAGCCGATTCCGATACCTCGGAAGGGGCAGAAGTTGTTCAGCCGGAAGCCAACAACAATACGCTGACCGAAGAAGAAAAAGCGGGTGGCTGGCAGCTGCTCTTCGATGGAAAAACACTCGATGGATGGAAACGCTATGGTCATGATACGATCGGTCCTTTGTGGACCGTGAAAGAAGGTATGATCGTTTGCGATGGCACTGGCCTGGGTGAAGGCAGCGGAAAAAACGGTGGCTCGCTGATGACTAAAAAACAGTACGGCAATTTCGAGCTCACGGTCGATTGGAAGATCAGTCCAGGTGGAAACAGCGGGATCATCTACCACGTGATTGAAAATCCGAAGTACCAGCATGACTATGAAACCGGTCCGGAGATGCAAGTAATGGATGACGCAGGCTGGAAAGGTGGCAAACTCAAACCTGCGCAACTCGTGGGCAGTAACTACGACATGTTTGCCGCAGACACAACGAAGAAAATAATGCCTGTTGGCGAATGGAACACGGCACGGATCGTTTACAACAATGGTCATGTTGAACACTGGCTCAACGGTCAGAAAGTTGTCGAGTTCGATGAAGGAAGCGATGCGTACAACAAGGCTTACAAACAAAGTAAATGGGTTGACTATCCGGATTGGAATAAATCGAAAGTGGGTTCAATCTCGCTGCAAGATCATGGTGCACCTGTGTACTATCGCAACATCAAGATCAAAGAGCTTTAATCGAATTCGCACAAGGTCAAATTCAAATACGACAATCGAGAACGCAACGTTCTTATTAAGTAGCCCGCGGCTTCTGCTGCGGGTTACTGCGTTTAAACGTTCGGCTCAGCCGATTGAACGCATTAAAAAACCAGGTTGATGACATGACGGATGATGCCGGATGAACTCGTGGCTAATGTGCGTGTTTCAGAAAAGATTGGGGATTTTTAAGAACAATTAAACTTTTAGGCGCCTTCGATCATCTTTAAAGGCAGTTAACCTAAACGTTATTTCATGAAAGTCTTTTTTTCCGCCCTCATTGTAGTGTGTTCCGCAGTCACTGCGTTGGCCCAAACCCAACCGGTTCAAAAGATCGGTCATGCCGATTGGGAATATATCTTCGGCAAACTTCCCGAATACAAACAAATCGAAAGTGAGCTGAAGACTTACGAAACGCAACTTCAAAATCAGCTGAAAGCAAAAACCCAGGAACTTGAAACGAAGTACAACGCTTATAAAGCGCTTCCGTCTGGCGCACCCGAAGCCATTCGCAAGGACAAAGAATCGGAGCTCAATTATCTACAAGACAATCTTCAAAAGTTTCAGCAAGATGCGAATACGGCAATGCAGAAAAAACAAAACGACCTTGTCAATCCGGTATTCGCACGAGTTGGAAAAGCGATCAACGATGTTGCCATTGAAAATGGATATAGCTACATCGTGAATCCACAGATGATCGGTGGTGGCGACATCCTGCTGTTTGCCGATGAGAAATACAATATCTCCGATCTCGTATTGAAAAAGCTGGGCATCGCAGTAACCACACCCTCTGCGCCTGGCAAGTAATCGATACGGCTGTCACAAGCATTTTTGTGCCGTACGCTGGAGTTCGCTAAGATTCCGAAAAGCCCTTCGCTATTTCATGCCTTTGTGGCTGAAAAATATTCCTTACCTTTGTTCCGATGAGAACGCAGATCCCATCATATCGCCCTTCCGTTGCCGGAATAATGATTGCCTAGCACATCGCTTTCAAGCGATGTTTCTTTTTTCATTTTTCTATGTGCAATCGACTGTCAAAAACTGACAGTCACAATTTCTTATTACATGTCATTATTACGTCAATTCGGTTGGGAAAACTTCAACCGGAATTTAAATATCTCACTTTCACCCGAGCCAAAACCCGGCCGCGTGATCTCCATCAAAGGGTTTAAGTATGTACTTGTCACCGACACGGGTGAGCTAGAAACCGAGCTGTCGGGAAAACTTTTATTTGGCAACACACAGGAGGACCTTCCGAAAGTTGGCGACTGGGTGCAGTTTCTCGACTATGAAACGATGGGTTACATTGTCGATCTGCTGCCGCGAAAAAATATGCTGAGTCGTAAAAATCCCGGTGCTAAAAATGAACGGCAGATCCTCGCTACCAATATCGATCACGCGTTCATCGTACAGGGACTCGATCGCGATTTCAATATGATGCGCCTTGAACGCTACCTGGTGCAAATGTCGGCCTGCGAAATTCCCTCGACCGTTATCTTGAACAAAGCTGATCTTGTTGATGATGCTGCGCTGTTCGTTGCTGAAGTCGAAAAGCTTCAGCGCGATATCAGGATCATGACTTGCAGCACTGTACAACGAAGCGGGATCGATCAGATTTGTCAGGCGATGAAGCCAGGAGAAACGCACATCATGATCGGATCATCGGGCGTGGGCAAGTCAACTTTATTGAATGCGATGATGGGAAACGAAGTTCAAGAGACCGGGGTCGTAAGTTTATTCAATCAGAAAGGCAGGCACACGACAACTGCGCGCGAACTTTTTAAATTACCGAACGGGGCATTGATCATCGATACACCGGGTATGCGTGAATTCGGAGTTACCTTCGAAATCGGATCGACTGACGATCAACTTTTTCCAGCAATCTATGCGCTCGCGGGCAAATGTCGATACAGCGATTGCCAGCACATCAGTGAAAACGGTTGTGCTGTGCTTGACGCTATGTCTGCCGGTGAGCTCGACTCGGTGGTGTACTACAGTTACATCAAACTGTTAAAAGAGCAGCGAAGGTTCCAGGTCACAGCCGATGAGAAGAAGCGGATGGGAAAGCAATTCGGCAAGATCACGAAAGAGGCAAAGGCCCACAGAAAAAAATACAAGTACTAGCTCAATTTCTGATTTTACAATTTCTGATTTCTGATTGGTGTGCATTGTCGGCATACTGTAATCAGAAATCAGAAACTTAATTCGCGAAATACGAACGCAGCGTTTCGTAAGGCATTTCCACTTCCAGAAAAACCGGTGCGTCATTGACGCTTTGATAATTCAGTTCAACAATGGATTTGCGGCTGCTTTGCGGATTGGGATAAATTCTGCCGATGCTGGCCACATTCACAAGTTGTTGGGTGACCCCTTCTTCGTTAGCGATCTTGAGTTCAATGAATTTCATGATGAATCCTGTTTCTCGCGCAAGGTACTCAAATGCACGCTTAAGCAATTCATCAACAAAACTATTTCCATTTGGAAGGTGTCTCCCGAGGTAACCAGCGATTGGTAAAGATAAAAATACAGCAAACCGGCAAACTTAAATCGAGCACTGCCGTACTATGACTTTGATTAATTGAGTAAATTCAGGCAAACAAGCCCACCTCCCATGAAGAATCTCGTTTTTGTTGTTGAAGATAATCCCATTCAGCAAAAAATTCTGCAAGTACATTTTGAGGAGATGCTCGGGAACTATGAAGTGCGCACGTTCCTCGATCCTGACGACATGTTCGAACATCTCAAAGAAAAACCTTTTGCGGTGGTGCTGGATCACTTCTTCAACGATAAGAAAGACAAGAACGGCCTTGACTACCTGAAAGCCATCCGGAAAAAATACAAATCGATTCCCGTCATTTACTATACGTCACTGGATGACGATAAGATCAAAACTGAGGTGTTGGAAAATGGCGCGGACGAATACATCATCAAAAATTCCGCATCGCTTGTCAGGCTCAGAACTGCGCTCGATAACATTCATTCAAAAAAGAAATCGTTCCTGTCCAAGATCTTCAAGGCGTAGTCGCCTAGGCGGGCAGTATAATGATGAACTTGCTCCCTTTACCAGGTTCACTCTCGATAGCTAATTTTCCGCCTGCCTGACGAAGATATTCTTTGCAAAGCGAGATACCGAGACCCGTGCCTTTTTCGTCCCCGGTTCCGGTTTCAGTTACAGTTTTTTCTGTATCAACCAAAGTGCGTAGCGTTTCCGGGTCCATCCCGGTTCCCTCGTCCTTTACGCCAATGGTCACTTGACGTTCATCCCGCAAGACGCTTATTTCAACCGCACTCCCTTCAAAAGAAAATTTAATAGCGTTCGACAACAGGTTTCGTAAAACGAGGTTAAGGATATTTCTGTCGGTGTGGATGTAAAAATGCTTTTCAACGTTGTGACGGAGTGATATCTTCTTATGGTTGGCGATGGTCTGAAAAAGGCGAATATTGTCTTCCACCAAAAAAAACAGATCGAACCGTTCTGCTTTCATTTGAACGCCCTTGAGCTGACCTGCTGTCCAATACAGAATATTTTCGACCAGCATACTCGTTTTGTTCAGGTCATCTTCGAGGCTTCTCGCAAAGTGATCGAATTCTTCCTTTTGAATTGCACCGCTGTTATAGATCTGAAGAATACCCCGCAGCGAATTCAGCGGACTCTTTATGTCGTGAGAAACAACGGAAAGCAGGCGATCTTTCACCGTATTTGCTGTAACCAATTGGCCAGTACGTTCGTCAACGATGCGTTCCAGGTTTTGATAGGATTCCGCATAGTGATTGGCGAGCAAATAAATTTGAAAAACGAGGAACACAAGCACGCCAATTTCAACCAGATAATCGAGTTGAATATTTGCCTGGATCAATATTGAATTTTGAAAGATCTCGAGGAGTATAAATGGAAATGACGCAAAAACTCCTACGAGAATGATCCTTGCATCGTGATTACCCGCCCGCCAAGCTTTGGCGATCGAATAGAATGCGTAAATGAAACCCAGCAGCAACATCAGGTGGGCCACATCGAGAAGTTTTCCGTAGAAATATTGAGGCGTTACAATTACCGAGATCAACAGCATGCACCCGATCACCACAAAAAAATAAAGCGGTCGTTTCGGTGAATGATCGATAAAAAGATGGTAAACGTACAGCGGGAACAACGCGGTGATCCCATAGACACTTCCAAACTCCAGTTTTTTCCAGACTTCCCACGGCACATCCGGATAAAGATTGGGCAGCAGGAACGAGCCGCCATGTACGATCAACGCCCGCAACGCAACCCCAAGGCAGATCAATGCCAGCCACAGGTAAGGCTTGCCTCGTGCATATAAGAAATAGAGAATGAGCTGATAGATGCACATGGCGATCAGGCATCCCGCAAAAAAATTTTCAACGCCATTCGTCCGGTTGATGTTGGCCAGGATCTCTGACGTCTGATCAATGATTGGCGTGCGTGGAAATCCCGAGCTGAAATAAGAGTAGTTGGCGACCTGGATAACGAGCTCGTTGTCTGCACTGTTGTCGGGAATGGAAAACAGAATTCCCTTCAAGGCTCCGCGGTAATGCTCGCCATCAGTTCCCACGAGTCCACCCGATCCGACAAGCTTGCCGTTGAGCCATATCTTCGAAGCAGAATTGATCACGGGGCAATAAATTGAGAGCCCATTAAATTCTTTTGGCAATTTGAATTTGCACCGGTAAGTAGCATAGCCAAGTAACGAATAGTCGCCCTGGCGATGCCACGAGCCGGGAACATCGACATAGTGAAAAGGTGTGCTTGGGGTAATTTGATCGGGTGTGAGCAACGCATTCCAATAAAATTCCCATCCGCCATACAGATAGACAAGCCCGTCACGCTGGGTATCATAGTCGGAAAGGTCGGCAGCTCCATGAATCACAGTCTGCGTTCGCGCAGAAAAAGGCACTGCCGCCAGAATCAGCAAACCGACAATCCATTTGTTCACAGGTCAAAGTTAAAAATATTTGAACGCCCTAAGAACCTCATCCAAAGGCATAATAAATCGACTTTTAAGAGCGTTATGTCTGCGAGAAAAAAAACAATGATCATCCGAAGCAAAGAAGAATTGATGAACACCATAACTCATGGAGTAGGTGCGATCATGGCCATAACGGGGCTGTTCATGCTCATTACAATGGCGGTGATGCAGGGAACATTTCAACACGTGATCGGCTTCTCGATTTTTGGTTTGTCGATGGTTGTACTCTATCTCGCCTCTACACTATACCACGCCACTTCACATCGGCAATTGAAGGAGTTGTTAAGGAAATTCGACCATATGGCAATCTACCTTCTCATTGCGGGCACCTACACACCTTTCTGTTTGATCGCGCTGCCGGGATGGATCGGCTGGACCATTTTGCTCATTGTATGGTTCTGTGCGATCACCGGGATCATCGCGAAAATGTATTTCTCAAAAATTCATGAAGGTCTTTCAACGTTTCTCTATATCCTTATGGGCTGGCTCATACTTCCGGCAATTCAGCCACTCTATAGCGGTGTTGGAATAGAGACTTTTGTTCTTCTTATGGGTGGAGGCGTTTTCTACACAACCGGAACGATCTTCTTCCTGAAGGATCACAAAAAATATTTCCACAGCGTGTGGCACATTTTCGTGCTGACGGGAAGTGCATTCCATTTCTTCTCCGTTCTCAGCCTGTTAGATTAACGATTCACGCCAAAGCGGTTGGCACGCTTTTTTTATCATTGAAATCACCAATAGCTCTGAATTTTATTTCTAAGCTATTGACGAATCAGGGTATGCCCGTAAGCTTACCCTTTTTTGCGTTATTTCACCTTGCACATATCGAATGATGAACAAGGACAAGACAGACATGAATAACGAACACATACAAACTTTTCGAAATTCCATATTCCTTGTTCCACATTCATTTTGTTAATTGGCTCATTCAACTACCAGCAACCTCCGCGCGGTCAATTTTTAACAACTGACCTGGTCACCTTTTCGAATGAACCGTCATTATTGAAAATATAATCTTCTATGAAATTCGTTATCAAAATTGCTGTCGTGGTCGTTGCGATGGTGCTTGTCAACTGTAAGAAAGTGGATGATCTGCTTACATTCACCATTTCCGATCAGGTCGCCATTACGATCCCGCCCAGCAGCCCCTTAAACCTTCCGTTCGAGATCGCCACTCCGGACGTCACCACCAATTCGAATCAGAAATTTGCCAATAACAATACGCAAGCTTCGCTGGTCAAAGACGTCAAATTGCAGGAAGTGAAACTCACCATCACGGCACCGTCAGGTAAAACATTCAGCTTTCTCAAGTCGATCTCCATTTATATCTCGACCAATTCGAACAACGAGATCTTGCTCGCAAGTCTCGACAATATCCCGACAGGTGTGTCTGCCATCAACCTCAACCCCACCAATGAGAAACTCGATGTCTACGCGAAAGCTGACACTTACCAGCTTCGTACTTCAGCTGTGATGCGCGAAACGCTCACGCAAAGTGTCGACATGAATGTAGATGTGAAATTCAAGGTGACGGCAGCGCCACTCTAGACGATTACCGCTCAAGTTGAAAAAATCCTGAAAGCCCGTCTCGAACGAATTCCTTATAGGCGCGATGTTCTGACAGACCGTTGTGGTCTCCGTTCGGCACAAGCACAAGCGTTTTTTTTCCAGAATATGCTTCATGAAGGATCCTCGAATGCGCAGCTGGGATAAGCGTGTCGGCTGTTCCATGAACGAATGCCACCGGGCACCTGATCTTCTCCATCTTTTTCAGATTGTCAAACTTCGATCTCAGATACAATGAAGGAAAAAAGAATGGCAATTTCTCGTTGGCGAGTTTTCCCAGCGAAGAGAATGGTGCCTCTAGTATCAGGCCGCGAATCGATCGGTTCTGCGCCAGATCGACAGCAACGCCTGTTCCAATCGAGCGTCCATAAATAATGATCTCGGCTTCACGAAATCTCTTCTCGTCAATCAAATACCGGAGCGAAGCGTCTGCGTCAAGGGCGAATCCTTTTTCCGAGATCATTCCGGTGCTTTTTCCATAGCCTCGATAGTCAAGTATCAGAAGGTTCAATCCCGTTTCAGCAAGGTCTTCAGCGATAAATTGCCATCCGCTAAGATCCCCAGCGTTGCCATGGAAATATAGAACCACGTAGTTTGACATTCCTGGAAAGAACAGCGCATTGAGTGTCTCGCCATCATCGGTTTTCAGCCAAACTTCCTCGCGCGGTGGGTTTTCTTTGTAACGGTGATCGGAATCGAGTTTACCCGGAAAGAACAATAAGCGGGTCTGAAAGAAGTACAGGAGACAAGCTGTCGCGATATATAACATCACAATCCCCGATGCAACATAAGTCAAAGCCTCCATGTGCTAAAGGTAGCATCTAAAATGAAAAGGAACAGACTACCCGTCCGGCAACCTGTTCCTTTACTGATCTTCGTGAGAAAACCAGGCCCGGAAAAATTAGCTAGTGATTCCGGAGCGCCTAAAAGTATAGAATATTTCCCTGAAACAAATCATCATACACGATGACGGAACAACGACAGTAACGGTCTTTTAAGAACCAGCTTCTCTCAGCCGGAATTTATTCATTCGCCAGGCCGCCATGTAAGAAACGGGAATGCCGATGGCCACGATCAGCACCGACATGCCGATTGCCATACCGCGCAACTGAATTGGCCGGGTATTGATGCGTGAAAGTTTGAGCACAATAAGATTCATCACCAACCAGATGACGATGCCGTAAAGTATCCCTGACAGGAGGCGGTGCTCTGCGATCCATCGTGCACGGGTAGACAACATAAAGAAAAGAAAACACCATGTGGTGGCAATAAAATAATGAAAGAGTACGCCTGCAGTTGCTGTTTGCCAACCACCACTGTATGCGACATCGCTCCCGAAGGCACCGCTTGAAATAAACTGAAACATACGCACAGGATCTGCGCTGTGAACAACGATGGCACCCGTGGCGTCTAGCGTGCCCGTTATGAGACCTGCGACCAAAGTCCATTTGATCACATCGCGGAAGGGAACAATATCATTTTTCATGAATGGTTGTGTACGTGTGATTTCAATATCGTGATTTTTTCAGCGATTATCCATGAAAAGACAAGCCGGGGGAAAAAGTATCAATGAAAAATACGGTAGTCTGGGTGATCATTTTGGCGAAATTTACGTCTTACTTCACTTCACCAATCGCTCACAAGGGAATTGCAAACCGTGAGTGGGTCGGTAGCCCAGACTATTGAACTGTCTGTTCAACGTTTTAAACCTATGGTCGCCACACCAAAAACAAAAATTCTCATTGTAGAGGATGACCAGGAGATACGTCACACGTATTCCGTCATCATCAATGGTTCCGAAAAATTTCAAGTTGTCAATTCGTACGGCACCTGTCATGACGCCATTAAAAATTTCTCGCATGATCATCCGGACATTGTGCTGATGGACATCGAGCTTCCCGGAATGAATGGGATCCAGGGAACACGCGTACTCAAAGAAAGATTTCCCAAAGTGGAGATCATCATGGTAACCGTTCACGAAGATAACGATTGGGTATACCAGGCGTTGAAAGCCGGTGCCTCGGGTTACATCACGAAAAGCTCCAACTACCATGAGTTGATCACTGCGCTCAACGAAATTGTAAAAGGAGGCGCACCGATCAGCAGCCACATCGCGCGAAAGATCGTTGAAGATTTTCACGTCAATCCGGTTTCACCGTTGTCGAAACGCGAAACGCAGGTGTTGATGTTGATCGCCCAATGCAAAACCTATACACAGATATCGGAAGAATTGCTGATCTCCAAGCAGACGGCAAAAACGTTCATCAAGAATATTTATTCGAAGCTCCAGGTAAATAGCAAGGCGGAAGCTGTGGCGAAGGCAAACCGGGAGCGTCTGATCTAGCACTTTAGGGTGGTTTGTTCATAGAGCGGAAGGGTGCCTACAGGGAGGCATCCTTCTTTTTATCTAACGGATAGCCTACCCGCACGACACAACTCTAGGCTTGCCCGTTCTGTGGACAAGTTGCATAGGTTTAGGTTGATAATCAGGATAACCGTAGAGTTTAGCCTCCAGGACGTGGAGGCTTTTTTTTGTAACATCATTTACGAACCAGACAACACCTCTCCCGGAAATCACTTGATCACAGCTCTCTTTCTTTGCAGGCGAAATAACGTTATATTAGTAGAGCCCTCTCGTAGTTCACCTTGCCTAACCTCTACCGTCATGCTGCGAAAGATCAAAGACAATTTCATTACCATCTCCCTCACTGTGCTGATGGTGCTTCTCGTTTTCAATACCGCACTGATTTTTTACAATCGCTCGGTGATGGTAACGAACAACACGTTGCAACGTCAAACTGAGGAAGTAAAGAAATTATGGATCGCTATCTTCGATGGCAACCTAAGGCGAATGGACATGGGTCTGCGCGGCTATGCGCTCACCCGAAATCCGCAGATGCTCGACCCTTATCATTCAGGCTTGCGCGACATGGCGGGAACGGTTCGGAATATCGATAGTCTGTTGGCTGTGCAGAATCAAGATTCGATTGCACAGCTTTTTGAACCATTCAAGCTCAAGCTCAATGAATTTCTTGCCCACAACGAGAAGATGCGCAAATTGGCAGAGGAGGGAAACCTTGAAGAATTTGTGAAATTGCTTAACCTCGACAAAGGCTTCGATCTCTGGAAGGCATATGCACCGATGTTCAACTACATGCTGGCGCATCAAGATCGTGTCATGCAGGAAGCCCGATTGCGTTATCAACGCGCCCTTGATCGCAACGTTCTCTTCCAGATCATATTAATTGTGCTTGCAATTCCGGCTTTGATCACCGTTTTATATCGCATTCGAAGAGATGCCAAAGCACGCAAAAGACTCCTCCTTGATTTTGAAGAAAACAACAGAAAGTACATGTTCAACCCGGGCACCGATCTTCCGGATGACAACCCGCAGGTCATCATTCAGAACTCCATCGCCAATCTGAAGAAGGCTTCCACATTCATCAAGGCAATGGCCTCAGGCGATTATGGTGTGCAATGGGATGGCATTTCCGATGCTAACCGCGAGCTCAACTCCGAAAATCTCACGGGCGACCTGATCAAGCTCCGCGACCAAATGAAAAAAGTAAAAGAGACGGACGAAAAACGCATCTGGAGCACAGAAGGCCTTGCAAAATTTTCTGATGTAGCGCGCAACAATCAAAATAACATTGAAAAGCTTTCCAACGAAGTAATACGGTTTCTGACAAAGCATTTACAAGCACAACAAGGCAGCTTGTTCTTATTGCAAGACGATGACAACGATGAACCCTACCTTAATCTTGCTGCTTGCTATGCGTTCGACAAAAAGAAGTTTATCAATAAACGTATTGATCTCGGGTCAGGGTTGATCGGACAGGCATACCTCGAGGGCAGTACTATTGTTTTGACCGAGATACCAAATGGGTACATCACCATCACTTCCGGCCTTGGCGATGCAACACCGACTTGCCTTATCATTGTTCCGATGAAGTACAACGACCGCGTGGAGGCGGTACTCGAGCTGGCGAGCTTCACCAAATTCCAGCCACACGAAATTGAATTTCTTGAAAAGGCTGGCGAGGTGATCGCATCATCCATTCATTCCACGCGCACGAACGAGCGAACTTCGAAACTGTTGTCGGCTTCGCAGCAGCAATCTCAAATGTTGCGGGCTCAGGAAGAAGAACTCCGCCAGAATATGGAAGAGATGCAGGCAACCCAGGAGAATATGCGAAGGATGGAAAAAGAACGAGCGTAATAAGAATAGTAGGCAGTAGGCAAGCCTCGCTGAAGCTCGGCCAGTAGGCAAAAAAAATTCTAACGGGGCCAGTTGCCAAAGTGCTGGAAAATGAGTTATCAGTGAGCCATGCAACTGGCGATCCAGCAACCAGCAACGCTTTACGCAAACGGTCTTCATTCTTAATTCAATCCGGAACGACCTTTTCGCCAACCGCCAATTATTTACCACCTCCGAGCGCAGAATCCAGCCGGTCGTTGATAAAGCCCCGTTCGTGCTGTGCGAATGTGCCCGTGCGTTCTTTGACGCCAGAATTTGTTCGTGCAAGCGATTCCACTTCCTGTGCGAAGAAGGCATGTTCTTCTATTCGCAGTAAATTGTCGTACGGTCCACGGGCGGAAATCAGTTTTACAAAAATAGGCGCGGTTTCTATGGCAATAAAGAGCGTGATCACAAAGAGGTTTGCCCACCAGATCGCACTGCTGCTGCGCGTCAGGCGACTCAATGCCTCCATGCGTGCAGCCGGACCGTTGAGCCTTCCGCGCTCGAGAGAGCCAATGTCTTTCGAGAGCGTATTTTCAATTGAACGGATAGATTGATCGATTGCATCGACCTTTGTTGTATTTGAATTTGCAAGTTGTTGGAATTCGAGTTCCGCTTTATCGGCATCGGCTTTTTTAGCTTTGTAGATCGGGCCGAGATTTCTTCTGCGACTTCCGCCTGTTCCATCGGCTTCTTCTTGCGCAATCCGAACGAGCTGATCGCGCACAGCCGCTTTCCTCGCAATTTCGCCTCGAAGAATTTCACGTTCGGCTTTCAGACTATCGATGGTCTGCTGATACCTCAACCTCACCTGGCTTTCCTGGCGCGCATATGTCTCCTGCTCCATGACGATCAACTCCGGATCGATCTCCTTTTCAAAGATTTTGAGCTCGAGCGGCTTTGCGATGACGATCGAGATGATAATGGCGAGAACAACCCGAGGTGCTGCTGTCCAGAGTTCGCGCTTGAGCTTACCCTCTTTGCGCATACTCGAAACGATGTATCGGTCGAGATTGAAAATCATCAATCCCCATAACAATCCGAAAAAGATAGCGGCCCAGATATTATCGAACACGGTATAAAGCGCATAACCTGCCGCCAGCGCAGCGAACACACCGGTGAAGAAGATTGTGGCACCCATGCCCGCGTATTTACTGGTTTCGGTCGGACATTTTTTAAGCAAGGTAGAGTCTGCACCGGAGCACAGGATAAAGAAGGAGGCAAGGTTTTTCATGGAGGTAGAACGGACAGTAATTCCCAATTATTGCTTGTTATTCCGGCAATATCATGCCAACACGAAAGGATCAGCATAAGCAACGTTTAGGCATTCGTTTTTATTCGCACTGTGCACAACTGAACATTGCGCTGTTCATTTTTCAGCGAGCGACAGTGAAAATTTTAAAGAAGTTCGAGGGTTTAAAATTCAAGATGACACGAGTAAGACATGCGCTGTTGTTCATATTGTCCGCCCTGATCGGCTGCGGACAGGATGATGTTGGGCCGTCACCGCTACCCGATTGTGTTACATCGATGTCGGCCAGTCACGGAAAGGCAATCGATGGACGCTATATCGTTTCGTTTGAATCCGACACGCACAACGGGCGAATTGCTTCAGCACAAAGAGTCATTGAATCGCTCGGCATTTCTCCTTTAACCATACTCGACACGATTGACGGAGAAAATCTGTATTATGTAATGGCGATTGAAAAAACAGAAGCGGATGAAATAGCAGCACAGCCGGGGGTTTGGCGCGTTGAGCCAGACCGCGTTCTTTCCATCAACGCATGCTTCTCTGTTGTCGATGAATCTACCGTGACGTGGAATGTCGATCAGGTTGGGTATTCTGACGGAACCGGAAAAACTGCATGGATACTCGACACGGGCGCTGACCTGGATCATTCCGATCTGAATGTCGATGCACGCAGCAGATCGTTCAACGAAGGCGAGACATCAGCTGACGATGACAACGGTCATGGTACCCACATCGCGGGCATTATTGGAGCAAAGAACAATCGATTCGGAACACTCGGGATCGCATCGGGTGCGAACATCGTTGCGCTCAAGATCCTTGATCAGAATGGAGAAGGACTTTTGTCGATCGCTTTGAAGGCACTTGCTTATGCGAAGAGCAACGCGCGCGCTGGTGATGCCGTAAATATCAGCATGGGGCTTGAAGAAGTGTCTGATATTCTCGATCGCGAAATACAAGCAATTGCATCGAAAGGAATATTTGTAGTCATCGCTGCTGGAAATGAAAGCCGACCTGCTAATAACTTTTCGCCTGCACGCACTTCCGGAAAAAATATTTACACAGTAACCGCGGTTGACAGTACACGTCATTTCGCATCATTTTCAAATTATGGCAACGATGTTGTCGATTTTGCTGCGCCAGGTGTGAGGATCTTGTCAACGTACAAAGGGAATAAGTATGCCATCATGAGTGGCACCTCAATGGCCGCGCCACACGTCACCGCGCTTTTGCTTATTACCAATGGCGATATACACTCCGAAGGTGTGGCACTGGATGATCCCGATGGAACGCCCGATCCGATCGCACATCGATGAACAGTTCGCAGTGATAATGCCCGAGGCAGGCCAGTAGGCAAAGGGTGATTCAAAGTTGAAACTAAAAAGCAAGGGCAACAAACACCGGCAACTGGTGCCTTAATTCAAGTTGAGTTCCTTGAAATTTTGAGCAAGGTTGATCATCAATTGAGGGTCGATTTTCACCATTTTGGCTTGAAGGACAACCAGCTTCGATTCGAGGGCGCGAAGGCGGCTGTTCAGGTCGATAATCGCTTTCTTTTGCTCAGGTGTCAGTCCTTCGAGGTTATTCATCGCGCTTCTAGTGAGGTTCAATACAAAGGTAGGCTGGTCAATCGCGCGGTAAAGTGGATATGGCCGCAATTCATTACATCAATGCGATTTGCCGGAAGACGATGCTGATAAGGCCGGTTGAGGGAAGTAGATACCTTCGGATCAGGGAATATTTATGATCCGACCGATGGAAGTTCGTCCGATAACTCCAATTCGCCCCGCTTTAGGCCGTCATATGGCACGATCTTACTTCCCCGATATGCTGTGTCGACAATCTGCTGTTCGTAGCCTTTTTTTATTTTAACGGCCTTCAGCAGCTCGTCCGCATCATCTGGCGAAATAATTATATACAAGGGCCGCTGCCCGCGATGTTCATCTGCATAAGCATTCAAGCGCTGATCAACACGGTCGAGAATTCGCTCGGTCATGGCAATTTTTTTTCAAAATCGACTTGAAAAAAGTATACCACAGAGATCGTATCAGAAAAAAACGATCATGGCGGACAAGCACAAATCAGTTCGGTTAAGACACGCGTCAATTTATTTCTTGACCTCTTTGGGAAGCGTGCAAAAAAAGTCCTCGATCGTCAGCTTGTGAATGGCGAGAAGTCTGCAAAGGCTTTTGATCGTTACGTTGGTTTTGCCTTTTTCTATTCGCCAATATTGTACTCGAGGAATGTCATAATCGTATGCAAAATCTTCGTGGCTGCTGTAGCCTTTTTGCTTTCGAAGCTCTGTTAGTTTTGCACCGATTTTTTCAAGAGTAATTTTTAATGCGTCTTCTTTCACAACAACGGGTTGTTAAAAATTTAAGGCAAGCCAAATTGTCCACATTTAAACCGATTTGTTACCCCGTATAATAGCACATCGTAAAAGATAAATAATCATGCCGGGGAAACATGTTCCACCAGTAGGAAACGGCTGCATTGGAGCAATGTTGCTTAAATTTCCCCCGGTAAATTTCTGTACCAATGTGAAGAAATTGCTTCACTGGAGCACCGTGCGTGTGGTCACACCGTGGTAAAAGAACCTACGATTAATCTGCCGTCAAAAATGTTTTTTTTGGTCGACATTTTTGGGTGATGCGCTCATAAACCGATCAACGATCCGTGGGTGGTCGACTAAGGAAAAATAAAAACTACCGTTTCAAGCTTTCGATCAAGGTCGACAAACGCTTCGACAGGGTCCACAAACGTTAGCGTGACTGTTGCTGACAGCTGAAAAGCACAGCTCGCATTTGAAAAAAATCGCTGTGCGAATACAAAAAGCCTTCATAACTTTACATCTTTTAGATAAAACATGACGGACGAAAAAAGCCTGAATTTCCTGGAAGAGATTGTTGAGTCGGATCTGGGTAAAGGAAATTACAAAGAGATCATTACGCGGTTTCCACCTGAGCCGAATGGCTACCTGCACATGGGCCACGCCAAGAGTATTTGTTTGAACTTTGGCCTGGCGCAAAAGTATGGCGGGTACACGAATCTGCGCTTTGATGATACCAATCCGGTTACGGAAGAGACGGAATATGTTGACAGCATCAAGGCCGATGTAGCATGGCTTGGCTTCAAATGGAAACACGAGCTTTACGCGTCAGACTACTTTCCGCAATTGTATGAGTTTGCGGTCAGGCTTATTCAGAACGGATTGGCGTATGTTGATGATAGCACCAGCGAAGAAATCGCATCACAAAAGGGAACACCGACTCATCCGGGCACAAATAGTCCGTACCGAGACCGCAGCGTAGAAGAAAATTTATCGTTGTTCAGGGCCATGAAGGATGGCAAATTCAAAGACGGTGAAAAAGTATTGCGGGCGAAGATCGATATGGCTCACCCGAATATGCACATGCGTGATCCCATCATCTATCGGATCAAACACGCGCATCATCATCGCACCGGTGATACATGGTGTATATACCCGATGTACGATTTTGCACATGGGCAAAGCGATGCGATCGAACATGTTACGCACAGCATTTGCACGCTCGAATTCATTCCACACCGCGAACTTTACGATTGGCTGATCCGGCAGCTCGAAATATATCCTTCACATCAATACGAATTTGCGAGGCTCAACATGACCTACACGGTGATGAGCAAACGTAAACTTCTGCAGCTGGTGAATGAAAAACATGTAAGTGGTTGGGACGATCCGAGGATGCCAACGCTCAGCGGAGTGCGCAGGCGCGGCTACACACCGGAGAGCATTCGTGAATTCTGCGACAAAATAGGCGTGGCGAAGCGTGAGAATCTCATCGATGTAGGCCTCCTCGAGTTCTGCGTTCGCGAGCACCTCAATAAGATCTCGCTCCGGAGAATGGTGGTTTTCGATCCGATCAAGGTAACGATCACAAATTACCCGGGCGACAAAACGGAAATGCTCACCCAAGAGAACAATCCGGAAGACCTCTCGTCTGGCATCCGTGAAATTCCATTCTGCGCGGAACTGCTCATCGAGTCTGAAGACTTTATGGAAAATCCTCCCAAGAAATTTTTCCGGCTTGCACCCGGGCAAATGGTTCGCCTGAAAAGCGCTTACATCATTCGTTGTGAGGAAGTGGTGAAAGGCAATGATGGGAAAGTCAAGGAACTGCGTTGCACCTACATCCCGGAGAGCCGAAGCGGATCAGACACTTCAGGTATACATGTCAAAGGCACCCTCCATTGGGTAAGTGCACGCCATGCCGTTGCCATCGAAACACGGTTGTACGACAGACTTTTCAAAGTAGAAGATCTCAGCAATGCCGAAGGTGACTTTAAGGATTATCTGAATCCGAATTCGCTCACCGTAGAAACTGCTTATGCCGAACCTGCCCTGGGCAAGGCAAGCCTGGCAGACCGGTTCCAGTTCTTGCGCAAAGGATATTTTTGCCTCGATAAAGATTCGACTGCCGAAAAGTTAGTGTTCAATCGCACGGTTACCCTGCGCGATATGTGGGCTAAGGAAACTGGAAAGTAATCAGGCCGCAAGTTGCCGCTGACGCTGAAAATTCAACTTATGAGCAAAGGCGTTGCGGGCTATTACCGGCACGCGATTCTCATACAGGAGCTTTTTGATTTTCGCTTCCCACGCTTTGGCGCTGAAACGGAAAGTGATCCTTCCCGGATTTTGCGGATTTTTCTCCACAGGACCGTGATCGAGTGAGGCTTCGATCATTTCATTGTAAAGCGCAGTGCGATTGATCAGGAGGTATAACCCCCACAATTTGATCTCGACAATTTCCTGCTGTTCCGATGTGAAGACTTTGCTTCCTTGTTCTATGAAGTTCATAAGCGGATGGATGAAAGGTTCGCCATACCGCTTCAAAAAATCATACCAGCTGGCCTATTCGCACTTTTTCAAAGTGAATGATGAATGCGGCCCCTTGTCCGAATTCAGACTCACACCATACTTTCCCATTCATAAGCTCCACGTACTTCTTGACGATCGACAGACCAAGGCCGGTCGAGTTCTCGCCATCTGTAGGCTTGGCGCTCAATCGCTGAAATTTTTTGAAAAGATTTGCTTTGTCTTCTTCTGTCAGACCGGGGCCTTGGTCGTGAACACGAACTTCAATGACATTCGGCATCTCTGACAAAGTCACGTTGATCTCTTTTCCTTTCGCTGAGAATTTGATGGCGTTGGAGATCAGATTTTCGAGGATCTGGATCAGGAACAGCGCATCGCCTTTGATCACGGCACTATCGGCAATTTCCATGGAGAGACGAATGTCTTTTCGCAGGGCCTGCTTTTCAAAACTTTTCACGACTTGCGTCACCAGGGCCGGCATCGAAACATCATCCATGAATATCTTCACGCGGTTATTTTCAATGGAGTCGATGTCGAGAATGTTGCTGATCATTTTGTTGAGTCGAACCGCTGCGTCACTGATCTTCTGAATGATCTGTTTGTCGTCTTCACCCAAGGAGTTGTTGCTGAGCAGGAAAAGTTGCGCCAGACCCTGAACGTGATTGATGGGTGTTCTCAGATCGTGCGCGAGGATCTTGATCAGATTATTTTTTTCTTCATCAAGCGTAACCAGGTGGTGATTTCGTTTTTCAAGCTGTTCGTTTTTCAGGGCGATGGATTTACGCTGTGCCTCTATCTTTTCCTTCTGCTGATTTCGCTTCCGATACATGATAAAAATAATGATGAGCGAAACCAGGGTGATGGCTACCAGCAGA
>CBHROW010000015.1:0-28284 GCA_966080355.1 uncultured Chryseosolibacter sp. | reverse complement strand
TTGCATATTGTTATAAGATCAAGTCGGTGGATACTTCAGGCAATGAAAGCGAAGATAGCGACCCGGCTTGCAATGACAATTGTCCATACTACGAGCTGCCCAATGTATTCTCTCCGAACGATGGCAATCCGTGCAACGACAGGTTTAGTGCATGGCGCAGCCGGGATAACTACATTGAAACAGTTGATGAAGTTGTCACCTGGGTGTGTGGTGAAGTAGATGCCACAAAATGCGCGCGATTTGTAAAGTCAGTCCGGTTGCGCGTTTACAACAGATGGGGCGGTGAAGTCTATACTTATCAATCGGGCGGTGAGCGTTCAATCTACATCGACTGGGATGGGCGGGATTCTAAGGGCCGTGAGCTCTCAGCTGGCGTTTACTATTACGTAGCGGATGTCACGTTCGATTCCGTAGATCCAGCCAGGCAGAACCAAAGCGTAAAAGGGTGGGTGCATTTGCTGCGATGACGTGCTTCTGTTATACTTCATCGATCCAGCCGCTTACAAGATCGCCAAGCCATAGCAAGCTCGCCTCAACAACCTCCGCGAATCTTCTGAAGCGTACCGGCAAGATCGAATGCAAAAATATGCGTGAATGGTCCTTCACGTTTGCGTAAAGAAAGACTCTACATCAAATCCGATTTTCTCATTATTCTCCAACACCGATGACACCGGGTCTCCAAACGAGACCGCAGATTAGAAATTCATCTCCCTTTCCAGTAATCGATTCATTTCCTTCACTATCGTGTCAAGTTCATTGGAAGCATCGTACAGCATGTTGATGAGCTCATTTTTCTGATCAGGCGCTGTATCATTATGTTTGATCAATTGCATGAGCCCAAGCATGCGAGCTAAAGGCGCTCTAACCTCATGCGAATTCATGTGGGCATATTTTGTCAGTTGATTGAGCTGATCGTTGATCTTATTGGTGCGTTCCTTCACCATCTGCTCAAGCGTTTCGTTCAGTTCTTTGATACTTTCATTGGACGACTTCAATTCTTCATTCAGTGCTGCCAGCTCATTGTTGGCATACATCAATTCGCCAGTTCTTTTTTCAACTTCGTGCGACAAGTTCTCATTGCTCCGCTCCAGTGTTTTCCTGATCTCGAACTGCATCAAATAGAAACTGACAACCAATGATGATGAAATAATTTCGAATGAACTGAGTGGCAGAATAGCAAGGTATGATGCCAGGAAACCTCGTTCGTCCCCGGCAAATATGGTCACCGTAAAAACCACCAACGGAAGCAAAAACAGAAGATAGTAGCTCAGCGTGATGGCGATAGAAGAAAGGCCCAGTAAGATGTTGGGCAATTTTATCTTCTCCAGCAACCTGAAGAACGCCCACGCAATTATCATAGGCACCAGGTGTACGCCATATATAGCCCAAACAGGAAATCCATCCGGGCGATTGAGAAGCGTGAAGAGGGCAAGCACAAAAACGTAGCCAGGCGTCCGGAGATGGATCAGACAGATGAGCAGCGGTATCTCCCGCAAATTCATGGCGTCAACACGCACTAAACTGAGCACCCACGAAAGGATACCGAATAGAACGGCATAGAACGTATTCTTGAAAAATGGATGATCGATCAAGCGCGGGCTTATGGATGGGGGCATAAGGGAAACTGCAAAACGCCTAATTTACAGTAAAAGGTTGACCTGAAAAATGCAGAGTTATGAGGAACCCAACTCCGTACGATTAGTGATTCAGATCCGGAAAATGCAGACCAAATGCCTCTCCATGCGACCGAAAAATAAGATTTGACGTCTAAGTGTGGTCTCAGCGTCAGGTCTTTGGGTGTTGGCTTTTAACGTTTAGTACGTGACTTCGGAAATAGAAAACCATTTGCAATTGAATCGCATTTATTTAATATCGGCTTCTGCCCATTCTAACTCAAACCATTCAAATGCAAACACCGCCCATGATAAAAACGGATAACGGCCAAGACCTGTTTCTGTTCACTCAACCCGTAAGTTATCCACCGGATTGGTATTTGCAGCTTTTAGTGTTTGAGAAAGGATCGTTGTCAGGCCTAACACCAGCATGATCGACAAACTAATGACGATCTCCACGGCTCCGATGGAGACGTTGTAGTACTGCTCACTGCTCAATATCTCATCCATCATGAAGTACACTGACGGGACAGCGATAATACTCGCGATGACCATCAGTACGATGAATTCTTTTGAGAGTAGATAGACCAGGCCTTCAGATGATGCGCCCATTACCTTTCGAATGCTCACTTCTTTAACGCGATTCCTGATCGTGAAGACAACGGTTCCTAACAGCCCAAGACATGCTACCGTGACGGCAAGCAACCCAAGGAATCCCCAGATCTTCACAACCATAAAATAAAATCCATACGCATCCCGGATCTGATCCGAAAGAAACTCCGCTTTGAACTTGGAATCTTTGCCAACATTTTTCCACGCTGCTTCCATTTCCGAAAAGGCCTTACTTACATAGGTCGACTCCATTTTGATGTTCGCATAAGCAAAATGCCCTGGCGTATATTGGAAAAAGAAGTTTCCAATGGGGGAGGTCAGGCTTGCGTAATTGAAATCCCTTACGATACCGGCAACGGTGACTTCTCTTTGATCAGGAAGAATGATCACTTGATCGAGCGCTGCCGAAGGGTCATCCGGATGAAGCTTCTTTGCGAAGACTTCATTGATAATGATCATGCGTGAGTTCCCGGTGGAGTCGCTCGAAAAGTTCCGTCCATACAGAAGATGCAAGCCCATGTTCGATAAAAAGTTTTCATCCACCGACATCGTGCTCGCTGTTATTGAATCCGATTCTTGCGCTTTCCTCACCTGTAGCTCAGGAACAGTTCCTGCTCCAAGCGCATGTGACGACATCGAGACTGATTGAACAAAGGAAAGCTTTCCAAATTCGTTTTTCACGAGTTGCGCATCGGCTTGCTTCAGATCGATGTTGAGGATATTCTGCTGGTCAAACCCTAAATCATAATTTACGGAGTAGCGATACTGTTGAACGAGAACCACTACCGACATAATGAAACCAAGGGAGAGGACGAATTGCGTTGTGATCACGATCTTACGCATAGAAAATCGAGATCCTTTTTTTGTTTGCATCTCTTTTCCCTTCAATGCGTAAATGGGCGCGATCTTTGCGAAATGCAATGCGGGAACAATCCCCGATAGAAGTCCGATAAGGAGAGCAAAGAAGATGAAGCCGGCATACGTTCCCGGGGTTGGATCGAGATCAACCAGCTCGGTTTCTCCTGCGACAGACACAAATTCATCGCGGATGACCTCAAAGAAGAAATAAGAAAGCGCTAAAGCCAGCAACATAATGATCGTACTTTCGAGCACAAACTGCATGAATATCTGTCGCTTCTGCCCACCCATTACTTTACGCACACCGATCTCTTTCATCCGCTTGAGCGATTGTGAGATGGCAAGGCTCACATAATTGCTGCAGGCTGCTAGGAGAATGATCATGGGGAGCATACCATTCAACACCATCGATTCGAAGCTCCATCCAGCGCCAATTGGATTGGCAAGGTCGAGCCCGGGCACAATTTTGTCGAGTCGCTGAAGCTTAAACGAAGCCTTGAAATCATCCGTCTTGTATTTTTCTTTCGCCATTCTGTTGAGCGATTGTTCAACGCCAGCAACGATTGACTGATCGGAGAGTAGCAGATAGGTATATGAATTGAAAAAGTTCTTCCAGTTTTCCTCCTTGTCTGTGAATGAAGGTCCATGATGAGATGTAAGCGTAGCAAATGACATCAAAGCCTCGAACTGCATATGCGAATTCTTCGGTAATGTCCTGGCCACACCCGTGATCATCACTTCACCAAAAGGCTCAATGAATACGAGCTCACCCATCGGGTTTTTTGAGCCAAAGATCTTTTTAGCTGCCGCCTCGGTAACTACCATCGTGTTGGGTTTGGTGAGCGCGGTGACTGCGTTACCTTGCAGCAGCGGAAAATTGAACATGGAAAGAAACTCAGGATCGGTAAAGTATCCCGTGATGCGAATTTTAGTATCGCCATCCCGATGGCTATCGGGACCGATCTGGTGATCGAGTGATCCATGGATCCGAACTACTTTTTCTACTCCACTAAAATTATTCTTCAGCAGTTGAGCGGTTCCGATGGGAGCAGAGGCGAACGATGGATTGTTGTTCCGATCCTGCACATGTGTGATCACGCGGTAGATGCGCTGACGATCCGGGTGAAAGTTGTCGGAGCGATAAGCGAACACAACCATGGCAACGTAGAGCAGGCTGAGCGACATGCCCACGGCCAGACCGAAAATATTTAGCGAGGTGAAGAATTTGTTTTTCGCCAGATTGCGCGTGGCGGTTTTGAAATAGTTTTTGAACATAGCAGGAGTGAATTGACTGTATGAAAAATGATGATGGGATGCGTCTCTTTTGCGTTTCACGATAGCGTATGAAAAGATCAGCGAGATAACTCTGCGCCAATAATTGAAATTTGCTTTGATGACCTTGAAGCGCTTCACATCATGGTAAAAGAGTTCTTCGAGATCGCCATGCAGGTCATCGATCTGTGCCCGCTCGCTGTACCAACGAAGGAGGTATTCGGCAAGTCTCGGTGGCTTGGGGACGTGACTCATTGAATGAGCATTTTTGTGCTGATTTAATAACTAGACGTCTGAAACGCTAATATGTTTCTATCTTTCAGAATAAATAAGATATTGCATTGATTAACAGTCGATTACAGATAAATAATTCTGGAAATCCCGCGATCATGAAGAGAGCGGAGCGAATTTCGCGCTAGTGCTATGTTACATTTCTGTCGGCCGATGAAAACTTCGGGCTGCATGATGGCTCTAAAATATTTTGCATTTCCGCTCCGGCTCTCTGCGCTCTCAATGGTTTAATGCATTTTTGCATTTTATGAAGTCGCCTTTAATCACCCCGGAAGGTTTAGAAAAGTTGAAAGCAGAGCTCGATCACTTGTGGCGTGTTGAACGGCCTGAAACCACGCAGAAGGTATCGTGGGCAGCCAGTCTCGGAGATCGTTCAGAGAACGCAGACTATCATTACAACAAAAAACGCCTGCGCGAGATCGACAGGAGGGTGCTCTACTTGCGCAAATGCATCGATAATTTGAAAGTGGTGCATTATTCATCTTTCCAGGAAGGCAAAGTAATGTTTGGCGCATGGGTAGAAATTGAAAACAACAAAGGCAACAAGCTACGTTTCCGCATCGTTGGCGCTGAAGAGATCATCAATACCAAAGACTACATTTCGGTAGATTCGCCCATGGCACACGCGCTGATGAAGAAAGAAGTAGGGGATACTGCAGTTGTAAAAACCGGTGCCGGTGAGTTTGTCTGGCGCGTTACGAAAATTGAATACAAACATGACGGCTCAGGAAGTGATAGGAGAAGCAACCATGCATTTTCTAATAAATAATGTATGAGGACCTCTAATCGGTCATAGACCCTCCGCCTTAGCTTCGTCATTCTCAAGTGCCAGCCCAGCCTGGGCACAACCAAATAAAAAGTCAGATAAAGCCTTAGACCGCGACCCTGGTTAAAATCAGAATTGGTCGCTTGCTTCGCTCTGGAGTTTGAAAGCGGTGATCAAAAAAACTGGAGTTGAATTGAAGGATTACAATCCGTAGAATCCGTCATCACCTGCTTCAGCATTTCATCGCAAACAGCGCACATTCATTCGCGCATATGTTCACCCGTTGAGAAAATCCGGCATAAGTTTTATCCAATTGCATCCAGATTTCAATGTAAGCTGACTCGATTGAAATGCTGCTGATCCAAAAGCGCCTTGCTCACATCATAGAATAGATAACCGGATCAGCAACAGTGCCGAGTGATTGGTATGTGTGGAAGTCAGCAACGTTTTTTTTCTTTTATATGAACAAAAAATTACCCTCAAACAAACCCGGTGGTTTGACATCACCGGTATTCATCGCGCGCGTACTTGTTTTTTATCTGAGCCTTACTGCTGTTTCACATTTTGCTTTCGCTCAACTGCAGTTGCTGAAAGATATCAATACGTATGAAGAGCAGTCTTACAATGAATATTCGATGCTGACCCATGGCCAGGGTAGAATGTATTTTGTAGTTAACGGAAAAGAACTGTGGAAGAGCAACGGCACTGCTACCTCCAGCATTCTGTTAAGAGCTTTCCAATCCATCGGCAACCTCACCATGGTGGGGACAACCCTTTACTTCGCTGCTGATGACGGAAGCACCGGAGTTGAATTGTGGAAAAGCAATGGCACGATTGGCAACACGGTTCGCGTAAAAGATATTATGCCGGGGTCCATTAGCTCGTCACCGAACAATTTAACGAACGTAAACGGAGTACTCTATTTCGCTGCCTATTTCCATGTCGGGGGGGTGGAGCTTTGGAAATCCGATGGCACGAATAGCGGCACGGTGATGGTGAAAGACATTGCGCAGGGAAGCAGCAATCCTCGGAACATGGTAAACGCCAATGGCACGCTCTACTTTTCCGCCACCACTACCGGAAGTGGTTATGAACTTTGGCGAAGTGATGGCACGGCAGCTAACACTACGCTCGTGAAAGAGATCACAACAGGAAAGCAGAGTTCAGACCCTCAACTTCTGACATACTTCAATGGCAAAGTTTATTTTACGGCCTACGATCCTGTCGCGGGGCGCGAGCTTTGGGTTTCCGATGGTACCAACGCAGGCACTACACGCATCAAAGATATCAGACCAGGTACGCAAAGTGCAACGCCCAGAAACCTGACGATCGTAAACGATAAGCTGATGTTCACAGCGCATGATGGCGTGCATGGCGATGAGCTGTGGAAAACTGATGGAACCGCTACCGGAACGGTCCTTGTGAAAGACATGAACCCTGGAGGTGTCGGCAGCAATGCTACCAATGCTTTGAAAACTCCGATGCGTGATTTCACCAATGTCAACGGCATACTTTTCTTTGTGGCTGCGAAAGGCGCCACCGAATATATCTATCGTAGTGATGGCACGACCGAGGGAACGTTTATCATCCAGGAAGCCGTTAACTATAGCTTTGAAGTTTTTCAGCCAGCGTTCACTTACATGAATGGCTCGCTGTATTTTTTCAACGGAGTTAGATCTTCCGAAGACCAGAACCTGTTGCGCATGCCTTACAAGGGAACAGCTTCACAGGTACAGACTGTCAGGATCATTGGAAAGCCATTCTCGTGGGAGGAAAGTATTCCCGTCCACAATGAGATGCTTCATTTCTATAATAATCTATACTTCTTCGGCCGCTTCAGTTTTAATGACTATGAAATTCCTGACTATGGTGGCTATTCGCTGATGCGTTCGGATGGAACGTATGAAGGAACAACAAGCGTGGTCGATGCGTACGTTACCACCGAAGGCGCAAAACCCATCACAATGATCCGTGCCGGCAAATATGTTTACATGTATGCGTATGCGCCACTGTCGTATTCGCCACCGTTGTATGTTACAGATGGCACACCGGAAGGAACGATCGAACTGATTTCAGAAACCACTCCGATCACCTGGACTGCAGTAGGCGACAATTTGTATGTTGTCTATGGACCCTACGATGGATCTGAATCGTGGAGACTCGTGCGTTACAATGGCGCCAATGGAATCACGCTCGCCAGTGGGGAAGACTATTGGGGGCCTACTGTTCCCTCCAATCTTCACGCAGTCGGTGACCTGCTTTATTTCAGCAACGAGCTTGGTGAAGTGTGGAAAACCGATGGCACACAAGAGGGCACTGTACGCGTAAATGGTCTCTCTTCAGCCTCTGCTATTCACAAAGTGGGAACTCAGACATTGATCTTTAAAGTATCCGGAAGCGCTACGCAGATATGGAGACAAACAACGTCAGGGCAGGCACTGGTGAAAGATCTTGGTGCTGGCGTAGCATATCCGAGCGCTGTCTCCGGCAATGTTCTTTATTTCGGATACGGCTCTGACATGTATTCAAACGACCATCAGCTCTGGCGTACTGACGGAACTGCAGCAGGCACTTTTGCGATGGGCGGCACAGCAGCAGGCGAGTGGAACAGGAGCAGGATCGTGCATCTTATGGTCCTGAACGACCAGGTATATTTCTCGTCACAAAATTCCACTGGCAGCACTTCTTTGTTTCATGCAAACGGAACCACCTCGATTGAAAAGATCGCTGACGTGCCTGAGATCATATTATCAAGAGTCGTGAACAATCATTTGCTGATGGTCGGAAGTGCAGGTGAACAAACGGGAGTTTACGGTTCGGATGGAACAGCAGAAGGCACTCATTTGCTGACAACACTCAATACACCACCGTACTACGAATGGGTGCACATTGCGGTGATCGGTGACTATGCTTACGTGAGTGATCTTCAAAACAAGTCCGATTACCTTTGGCGTACCAATGGAACACCTTGTGGCACTTATCCCGTTTACCCGGGCACACGCGAGAACTTTGGATTGGCTGCGCTTGGTAACGACCTCGTGTTCGGAGGATATACAGTTAAAACAGGAACCGAACCGTACATCTACCACAACATCAACGAACTTGCGGGAACTCCTTCGTGCGTTGAAGAAACGTCAATAGCCTCAATGAGTGCAATGGAATCTCAGCAACAAAAACGTGGAGAGCTTGCTTATCCTAATCCGTTCACAAACTCATTCACATTTAAAATGGATGACGAAACTTCGGGCGACATAGAAGTCGGCATTTTCACGATCTATGGGTTGCCGGTAGAGAATCTTCAAAACGTTAAATCAAACACAGGTTACGATCTCGGCAGCAGCTGGCCCCAGGGGAGTTACATCATCAAAGTCAAAACTGCAGACAAAACGATCACACACCACGTGATAAAGAAATAGACTGATCAGCGAGCTCAGGATGTTCGTTATTGTATCCTATATAAAATAGCTGGTTACATGTGTCGGGGGAGTTTCCGCTTATGAAAGGCCTCGGTGAATTTCGTTATCGAATGCGCCAGAATTTACTGATGAAGGACAGGTTGTATTTCTTGTCTGCATTGCGCGGGTTTTCAAAATATTTCAACGATCGCTAAAAAGGCAAATCCGATTTATCATATATGACATAGACCAGAAAAGTGGCAGGCAGCAGCCAGGCGCAGCTAGTTTCGCCCGGCTGGAAGAAAAGAATTGATACCTGAAATCACAGCCGGGCAAAGTCCAGTGACCGCTGTAAGATCATCATCCCATAATGATTTGTTCGAGAGAATGTTGAAAACTGTTTTCTCAATGGTGTCTTCCTTCCAGGCCTGCTGTATAATGGCAATCACCACGGGGGAGTCGTTCAGCGGAATTACTTCTCCGTTCCAGTTTCCTTTGTAGAAGCAGAGTAATGCAGCGAATGATTTTATCAAATTTTGAGGCAACGTATCCTTCAATCGAATGTATTCTATTATTGTCGGAAGGATACGCACTTTGAATTTGGAGATTGAGTTCAGTGAAATACTGATCAGCTGATGTTTGATAAAAGGATTTCGAAAGCGGTCAGTTACGGCTGATGCAAAATCAATGAGCTCGTCATGAGGCAGAGTGAGGGTAGGAATAATTTCGTTTTCAATGGTATCCTTAATGAATTTACTGACGAATGGATCATCCATTGCTTCTCTCACAGTTCGAAGTCCGCGAAGATAAGCTACCGGCATAAGAGCTGTGTGTGCTCCGTTCAGTATTCGCACTTTTCGCACTCGATAGGGGGTAATGTTATACGCAAATACTACGTTATCCAGGCCTGCACGTATCGTAGGGAACTGATCTTGTATAGATTGCCTGGATTCAATTGCCCAGAAGTAAAATGGTTCTGCAGCAACTGCAAGTTTGTCTTCGAACCCTGTATTCTGCTGAATAGTCTCTATAGTTTCCTTTGGAAAGCCAGGCACGATTCGGTCGACCAATGTATTGCAGAAAATATTTTTCATTGCCCAAGCCGCAAAATCAGGTTGCAACTTCCAATGTGCAACATATCGAAGAACTACTTCTCTCAACGCAAGGCCATTGTTTTCAATCAGTTCACAAGGAAGAACAATCACTGTTTTATCCAGAGCTCCGTTAAAGTGCTTAAAGCGATGATACAACACCAGTGTCAACTTTCCAGGAAAGCTCTTTGGCAGTGAATCGATTTTTGTGTCCAAGGGTTCAAAGACAATGCCTGATTCTGTCGTGTTTGAAATTATGAGCTTCAGTTCAGGATTCTGTGCACATTTTATAAACGACTCAAAATCCTTCGCAGGATCGATAGCTCGATTAATACATGTGATCAATCTTGTCTCCGAGAATCGCTCAGCGTTCTTTATTCCTTGCTGAACAAGATGATAAAGTCCTTGTTGCTCATTGATCTGTTCTGCAGTTCCAGGTGTTACAGAGGTGATGATATCGACTGCTCCATTGAAATCAGTTTTTTCATTCAGTATATCAATCATCCATTCGGTGAAGCCCCTTAAAAAACTTCCACCTCCGAACTGCAGAACTTTTACTGGTCGAATTTGCCTGATGCCAGCGGTAGTGCGATTAAGTTTTTTCAGCATAGAACGAAATACAATGAAACCCTTTTCCGAGGAATAAAATCATTCTGATTAACTCAACGGCCTTTGGATTATTTTTCCACTCGCGGAGACGTCATTTACGTGGGAAATCACACGCCAGTTTGAGCCGATCGCATCTCCATTCTTCAGGTCGGCTTGAGCAATCAATATGTTATTCGTGTGACGAATTTTCAAAAACCTATTTGCCATGCTTCACTCACGGTAATGCGAACGCCACATAAGAATCACCGGATTTGCTGCCGATCTTTCCGCCACCGCAGGCGATCACAACATATTGCTTTCCATCGATGCTGTTAGTTGCAGGTGTTGCGTAACCTGCAGCAGGCAACTTTGCTTCCCACAAAACTTTTCCTGTATTGGAGTCAAATGCTCTGATCTTCTCGTCTTTTGTTGCAGCTATGAAAACCAGTCCGCCTTTCGTTATCAACGGTCCACCATAATTCTCGGTGCCGGTGGGAGGAATTCCTTTTTTTGTCAGCTCCTCGAATTCACCAAGGGGAACTTTCCACAATAATTTTCCAGTGTTCAAGTCAATTGCATTCAATGTGCCCCACGGAGGCTTAATACCCGGATTGCCATGTTCATCGAGGAAGCGATTATATCCTGTCATCGTGTAAGGCACTTCGTCCAAAATACTTTTCTTGAGCGGTACATCACTCTCCGGTGAGGTTGGCTTTTTTGACAGCTCAGTGTCCGGCTCTTTTTCAGGCTCTTTCAAGAGAAATGCTGACAACGCATCCAGATCATGGTCGCTGATCTGCCTGAATGCAGGCATCATGTTCTTACCGTTATGTATCAAACCGGAGAGCTGAACGCGATTGTATTTTGATGCAATATTTACCAGCGAGGGATACGATGGTCCGTTGCCTTTCAGTTCCGGCCCATGACATGCTACACAATATTTTGAGTAAACCCCTTTGCCGATGGATTGCTTCGAAACTCCGGCAGCATTACCGGGAACATCGATCATCGTTAAGCCCCACGGGAGCTCCGAGCTGTTGATGTACATGATGGAAGTCTCGAGGTCAACCGCTGCACCGCCCCATTCACCTCCACCATCAAAGCCAGGGAAAATCCATACTCCATCTTTACTGGGAGGCGTAAACAAAGATTTGTATTTGATCGTCCTGTATTTTTCAATCAACTGCTCACGGCTTTCTGGAAAAAGATCAGACACATCTTCCTCATTGAATGTCTGTCTCGCAAACGGTTCGGGAAGTGTTGGTATTGGCTGCGTTGGCCATGCCTCTTCGCCAGGAAGATCAGACGCTGGAAACGATTTTTCTTCAATAGGAAATACTGGCTTGCCGGTATCCCTATCGAGTACAAAAACATATCCGTGCTTTGTGATCTGCGCAACGACATCGATGTCGCGATTGTCTTTTCGAATGGTTACCAGGTTAGGGTTTGCGGGCAAGTCTCGATCCCACATATCATGATGAACCACCTGGTAGTGCCACTTGTACTTTCCTGTCGCTGCATCAAGCGCGATCAAACAATTACCAAAGAGATTTGTTCCTTTTCGTATTCCACCGTAAAAATCTCCGCTCACACTTCCGGTTGGGATATAGACAACGCCTCTTTTTTCATCGAGCGATAATCCTGCCCAATTGTTTGCTCCGCCAAATTTTTTCCATGCGTCAGGGTCTGGCCATGTGTCGTAGCCAACTTCGCCCGGGTGTGGAATGGTATTGAACGACCACTTTAATTCTCCGGATACAACATCATAGGCACGAAGGGTTCCGGGGGCAGCGTCAGCGGATTCTGAAACGCGATGTCCGAGGATTAGCGAATTTTTGTAAATAACGCCTGGTGTTGTTGAAGCTATGTATGAATTGAATGTACCCGGTTCGCGTCCAAGATTTTCCGACAGCTCAATGTATCCTCCTTTCCCAAAGGGTGTTATTACCGTGCCGGTTCGTGCATTGATTGCATAGATCCTTGAACCGACACCATACAGGATGCGTTGATCGGACTCGTCCTCATTCTCCCAGTAAACTACACCTCGGCTCACTTTGAAGAAAGCTGAGGGGTCGCGTTTCGCTACAGTATCCAAATCTGCAGGATTAAATATCCACTTCTGTTCACCAGTAGCTGCATCGAGTGCAAGAAGCTTTAGCTGAGGAGAGGTGGCGTACAAAATACCATCAACAACGATCGGGTTGCACTGATTCTGCGTTCGGTTGTTTGGGTCTTTGTCGTGAGAACTGAATGACCACGCAACCTTAAGCTGGGAAACATTCTCCTTATTTATCTGATCGTTGGAAGAATATCGGTTCCCGTCCTCTCCACCGGCATAGGCGGGCCAGCCGGAGTAACGCTGCTCATTTTTGTTACCAGTGCAGTTGATCAGGAAACCAAACGCGCAGATACAAACAACACGGGTGAATACGAGATGAAATTTTGAGACCATGAATTGTGGCTGAATGTACAATATTCCAAATAAAAGTGCCGGTCTTGGCCTGCGCAAATCTGCGGAAAAAATACGCCTTGGTTTCTCACAAATTTCGCAGTCGTTTGGATTGAAGAGTAGAGTCTTCTCCTTCGATTATCTCATCAAGTTTTAACCCCGAAATTTCATCTTTAATTTCATCTGGCTCTTTCATTGATTTTCCTGTTTGCCCAAATTCGAAAGTCAGCAGAATAAACTTCAAAAATGATAACAATCCATAGGACCTGTTTCTGTCTTCTTCTTTTGTTTGGATGTCCAATGGTTTCGGTCGCTCAACAGAGGCCGATTCCGGATGGAAAAAATTACGATGTCGGACCTTCGAGGAAGATCAAGACCCTCGAACAGCTCCTCTCATCTATTACATTAAAGCCTGGCGATACGGTAAACGTAGATGAAGGCACTTATGCCACGTGCAACACGGACGGACTCGTATTCGATGATGATGGTTCCGTGGATGCGAGTATCGTTGTGCGAAAAAACCCAAATGCAAAATCAAGGCCTGTGATCAAAGGCGGTAGCGACATTTTCAGGTTCATGGGTAATCACTATGTTTTTGAAGGTTTCGATCTTGCGGGCAGTCCAGATACCAAGCGTGGTATTTTCAGCGAGGCACACGACATTGTTGTCCGTGATATTGTTCTTCACGATGTGACGAAAGGCCATGGAATTCTCACAGCTGATAATTATTCCGGTTCTTTCACTATAGAATACTCGGAGATCTACAATTGTGGTGACGGCACTTACAAGCACCCATTGTACGCTCAAACAGACGAGATCACATATCCCGGATCGACTTTCACCATGCGATATTGCTACATGCACGATCAGAACGGTGGCAATGGCGTGAAGATACGTGCAGAACGCGCGCGAATTTATTACAACTGGTTTGAAGGAGGATTTTTCCGCGAGCTGGAGTTGATCGGTCCCGATCCATATACGCAGTTTCCAGGTTTTAGTGAAGATATTCTGAGAGAAGACGGTGATGTGGTGGGCAACGTATTCGTTCATACACAAAACAAACCATTCGGTGCGATTCGCTGTGGCGGTGATAGAACAGGTCAGTCGAAAGGTATGACGCGTTTTGTCAATAATACTTTTATTTTGAAAGAGGGAGGGATGGTGTTCCAGCTTTTCGATAGTCTTCTGAGTATTGAATTGCATAACAATATTTTTTATAAAGTTGGCGGAGGTGATTTTAAAGTTGTAGATGATTCTGAATGCGATTGGAAAAATGGAAGGCAAGTGTGGGGAAGTCATAACTGGATTGCAAATGGCGGAACAATTCCCGATGGCCTCACCGCAACATTAACCGGAAGTGATCCCGGGTTTGTCAATCTCGATCAATGGGATCTGCATTTAAAACAATCGAGTGCCCTGATCAATGCAGGTAGCCAGCGTACTGCAAAACTTTGGTATGCATTCGAAACATTGTTCCCGCCAAAGAATGAACCACCTGTACGTAAAATAAATGCTATCGATCAGGAAGCTCTCCGACTGGTTTCAGGTTCCACGGTTGATCTCGGAGCTTATGAATATTACGAAACGCCACCATGCCCATATACCATTTCGCCCGGCAGTGCTTCATACATGGCTGATGGTGGTTCCGGAAAAATTAACGTGAAGACAGGAAAGAGCTGTGGTCGCAAAGCCGTGAGCAATTCGGATTGGATCAAGATTGTTGAAGTTGAAGGTCAGGGGCCAGGAGTAGTCAAATACAAGGTCGAACCCAATCAAGAAGGACAGCGCATTGGCAGCATAACTATTGGCACTGAAACATTCATGATACATCAATTCAGGAAGAGATAATCAGGTTCCCTGGCATACGCAAGGTAATCGAGAATTGCGTTTTCTAAAAGAGCCAAGAGATTCTGTTACTGCGATTCCCAAAGGTAGTTCAGCTCGCAAAAAATCTGGGTCATTCACTCCTTTGTTCGACTCTCCTGGCAACCGGCAACCAGCTACTGGCTTCCCTGCCTCCTGGCCACTGGCAACCTATCTATAGTCTTGGAACGATGAGGCCACCATCTATCATGATGACAGCTCCGGTTGAATAGGGGAAACTTCCGGATGCAAGAGAGGCTACTGCCTTTCCAACATCTTCGGGTGTTCCCCAACGTTTTTGGATAGCAAGGCCATTGTTGATAAGGCGATCGTATTTTTCTTTTACTCCCGATGTCATGTCCGAGGCAATGATGCCAGGACGAACTTCGTAAACGGGAATGTTGAATTCTCCAAGCCTGACTGCAAATAACTGCGTTGCCATGCTTATACCAGCTTTGGAGATACAGTATTCACCACGATTCACAGATGCAACAGTGGCTGAGATGGATGACACGTTCACGATACATCCTTGGAATCTTGCATCTTTTTTCCTCTGATCGATCATCCAGTTCGCGACATCACGCGTAAGGAAATAAGGTCCTTTCAGATTAGTGCTGATCACTTCGTCAAAACTTTCTTCGGTAGCTTCGAGAATGTCAAGCCGCTGACGTGGCGCTATGCCCGCATTGTTCACAAGAATGTTGAGCCTGTTAAAATGATCACGAACTTTCCCGATCACTTTTTTTCTCTCTGTCGGATCAGCAATACTTCCCTGGCAGTAGGCTACTTCAGCCCCGGCATCTCTCAATTGCTTTAGCGCATCGCTCACCAATGATTCTTCGCGAACTCCGTTGACGGCAAGGTCAAAACCGTTCTTCGCAAGCTCGAGTGCAATGCCGAATCCAATGCCACGACTTCCTCCGGTTATAAGCGCGACTTCTTTCATATGACCAAGTTAAAGGTTCGGAACGTCAACCCAACATCGCTTAGACCAACTTTCAAGCCCTTTTTCAGCGAGCTGAACGCCTTTTGCACCTTCGTACAAATTCCAGGGAAATGGTTCGTCTTTCACTACGTGTTTCAAAAATAATTCCCATTGAACTTTAAAAGCATTGTCATACGTTTCTTGTTCGGGAACTTTGTTCCATCCATCGAAAAAATTGATCGATTGAGGTATATCGGGATTCCAGACGGGACGAGGAGTATTTCCGTAGTGCTGCGTATAACAATCCCTCAGTCCCGCGACAGCGGAACCTTTGGTGCCGTCAACTTGCAAGGTGAGGAGATCGTCTCTTCGAACGCGTACGGTCCATGACGAGTTGAAGTGAGCGATCACGCCACCTTCGAGTTCAAATGTTGCGTAAGCCGAGTCATCTGCCGTGCAGCGATAACGTTTGCCTTGCTCATCAACGCGCTCGTGAATGTGAGTGGCACCCAGACATGATACTGATTTCACATTGCCAAAAACATGATCCAGAATATAGCGCCAATGGCAAAGCATATCGACTATGATACCGCCATCATCTTCCTTCCGGTAATTCCATGATGGACGCTGCGCTGGAATAGTATCTCCTTCAAACACCCAATATCCGAATTCACCTCTCACACTCAAGATCTCTCCGAAAAATCCCTGCTGAATGAGGCGTTTCAGTTTCAGAATTCCTGGCAGCCAAAGTTTATCCTGAACAACTCCGCTCTTAAGTCCGGCTTTTTTGCAGAGATCGTAAAGCTCCAATGCGATCTTCGTGTTTACTGCTGTAGGTTTTTCGCAATAGATATGCTTACCAGCTTTCACTGCTGCACGCACATCATCCGCGCGCCTGCCGGTGGTTTGTGCATCGAAATAAATGATATTGTTTTTGTCATCAAGAACAGCCTTCAAATCTGTTGTCATCTTTTTAATGCCCGACATCGCGGAAAGTTTTTCAAGCTTGTTGGTATCGCGACCAACAAGAGTTGGATCAGGCATGATCGTTTCGTCCGGTGCAATACGAACTCCGCCTTGCTTAATGATTTCAACAATCGATCTGAGCAAGTGCTGGTTGGTTCCCATACGCCCAGTCACCCCGTTCATGATTATCCCAACGGTATGTTGTTTCATATTCCAAAAATTTCAACTATGGTTTTTATATACGTGAATTATTTTTTCGAGAAACTCAGACTGGTCAGCTTCCCAATACCGAGTCGAAAATATTTCAACTTCATTAAATCCTTTGAAGCCGGTCTCTTCAACCCATCCGCGTATTTTCCTTACGGGAATACAACCTTCACCCATGAGCCCGCGATCGAGCAGAAGGTCTGTTGTAGGAACTCGCCAGTCGCAAATGTGAAACGCAAGCAGATGGTTGTGTTGTCCGCAACGTTTTATTTCACTTTCCAGTGACGGGTCCCACCAGAGATGATAGACATCGATCGCCACACCGACCCACGCAGAGTTCAGGTCTTCAGCCATATCGTTAGCTTGCGCGAGCGTGTTGATTGCAGAACGCGTGTCAGCATACATGGGATGAAGTGGTTCGATGGCAAGTTTGACCTTGGCTGCCTTGGCATGAGGAATAATAGACTCGATGCCATCGGCAATTTGCCTGCGCGAGTCTTCCAGCGATTGCCGAGGGTCGGCACCACAGACAAGGACAAGCAGTGTTGTCCCCAGGGCGTGAGCTTCTTCGATCGCCTTTTTGCTATCGTCAATTGATGCAAGCCGTGATTTGTTTTCCGCTGACGGAAAAAATCCGCCACGGCATAAAGACACGATCTCCAGTCCGTGGTCGCGAAGCATTCTACCCGTATCGCTCACATTCCTTCCTTCAAGCGCATCTCTCCAGATAGTCATTCCTTTAACACCGGCCTTTGAATAGGCAGCTGCAGCCTGATCAATATTCCACGGCTTGGTGGTGATCGTGTGAATGCAAAGACGCGAAAGATCGTTCAGCGGTGTTGCGTTCATGTTGCGCAGTTGAAGAATGTGTAGTATCGTTCGTTCCTCAGCATTTTCTGTAAATAAAGACAGACTTCCCGAGCATGATAATCTCCCCACATACTCGACTCACCGTTTGGAATTTTTCTTCCGCCCGGAATATAATCCCAATTGTTCGGTCGATGATAAATAGAATGCAAAATCAATCCCTGATGTTCCTTGCCCGTGCTGAGATAGGGCTCTTCTAACAATCTATTGACAACTGTGAGTCCAGCTTTCCAGTACGTATTTCCTGCCGGATCACTTTTATCGGTAAGATATTTTCCAAGACGAAGAAGTCCTTGCGCAGCAATCGCAGCGGCCGAGCTGTCCACAGGCTCATGTTCATTGAATGGATCGGCAGGTTTATTTAAATAGTCACCAAGCTTGTGAAGATTCGGTGCTCCGGTATCCCAATAGGGAATTCCATCGGATGGAGTATGCTCGAGATAAAAATCACATGTGGCCTTCGCTGCTTTTAATAGCGGTGTAATCGCGTCTTTGTCTTTGAACGCAGCTGGTGCGCCAAATTTCTTTTGTGATTCGAGCCACTCCAGCTCCTCGGCAAAACCGCACATTGCCCACGCAAGCCCGCGCGTCCATGTTGTAAAACCACTGTAACCTTGCTGCGAGTTAGGACAGCGAAAATTTCCGTCTCTCGTGTTGAAGATTGCTTCGTGTGCCGTGCGTCCCCGAAGATCATAGGCATCGCGGCCTTCTCCATAATAGATATTAAATTGAGCGGTTGCATGCATGTGAAGCAGCGCTCGTTCGAGCAGATCAATCTCCACATCGCCTTCACCCTGAAGAATATGACCGAGGCAATGGCTAACGATCAAAGAGCGACATGAACGAATCGTATCCACAAACAGCGAATGCGGTCCATTGAAGGAATAGATGAATCCTCCTGTCTTAATTGGTGTCCAGCGTTGAGCCTGAACTGCGCCCGATATCTTCAACGCCAGCTCATAGAAATTCCTTTCCCATTCGTTCTCAGCAATTTTTCCTTCTTTCATTAAGCGAAGCAAATTGCCATAGGTGCTGATGTTGTTGAAGCCATGATCGTGAACACCGGTATGGCTGATGTGAGGTGCCATATTCTTCACGGTCTGTTGCCTGGCAAGATCGAGCATTTTCTTTTCCCCGGTAGCATCATATTGGAGAGCTGCCGATCCGTATTGAAAGCCCTGCGTCCACTCTGTCCAGCCGCGTGTAGAATACTTTCCGTTCACCGTAAATACTGGCGAACCCTTCGAAGTATCATATTGCTTTTCGATCAACTCAATTTTCTCTCCCGATAGTTGCCAGAAGGTCTCGAGTTTTGCTTTTAGGTCGGATACTTGCAGGCTTTGATTGATCTTGATCATCTGTTGAATTAACTAAAAATTACGTGTTTTTTTCAATTAGCCATTAGCCCCCGGGACCTTTAGCGAAAGCCAAAAACTAAGGGCCGCTACTGTCGGAGAAAATTTTCCGAACCTCAAACCGATCACTTCGATCAAATTTTTTTTTCCGCTCCGGGGCCGCTCGGGCCGCTGGTATGCTTCCCTCGGGCTGAACCTTGGCCCTGCCTACCGCATCCACTTGCAAAAGCAACGGCAGGCAGGCGCACACGCCATTGCCAGACCGAAGCCAAGCTTAGGCCCTCATGAAGCATACCGGAAGATGGAATGCAAGAATGCTGGTGAAGGCTATTTTTTAGATTTGTGTACAAACCAATGAGTTTAAATCAAATCCGATGATTTTTTATTTTAACAATTCGGACACTAGTAGCCAAAAGTCAACAGCCATTTAAGAAGTTAAGCCTGAGTTCTTCAATGCGTGTCGAAGGTAATCGAGATCTTTTTTCATTGCCGCAAAAATTTCCTCGCGCGACTTGGTCACCGTAAACTTGCCATGCTCTGCACCTCCAAGATCGTATTCGTAATGTATGGAAACGGGAACACTGATGTTGTTGGCTTTGAGTATTTCGAAGAAACTCTTCCACTCCACAGCACCTTGTCCGAGTGGCACACTCTCCGTGATCCACTTACCATCTTTTTGAGCCCATTGAAAATCTTTAATATCAAGCATCTTCACATAGGGCGCCAACAATTTCAAACCGATCATCCAACTGTTCATTCCCTCTATGGTTCCGTGATAGATGTCGTATTGAGAGCCCGTTGCGGATGCATTGATCTGCTTCAGCGTTTCCGCAAGATCCCAAACGGGTGCCCCGAAATACTCGCCCGAGTGATTCTGATACGCACCAACCATCTTGTATTTCCGGTTAAGAGCCTCCAGTTTTTTCATCTTTCCGGTGATCTGCTTCACATTTTCTTCAATCGATAATTTTGGATCATACTGATACCACCCTAGCCTGTACAATCGGATGCCGAGGCTACTCGCAGTTTTAAGAATCCTTACCGTCAACGGATCATCTGCATCGGTGATCGCTGTTACAATGCTGTATATTTGAATCCCGGCTTTTTTTACAGCTTCGTAAGCTTTTGGCAAATCTTCCTCGACTTTTTCAGGAAGCACGTGACCTGCAGGACGCACCGTGAGGTCTACGCCATCAAAACCAATCTCTGCAGCGGCCTTTGCCATCTCTTCGTACGTGAGCCAATGAAGATGTTTCGAAAACACGGTCAGCTTAAAGCCAATGTTGTTTGAAAAGTCCGGGCTAATTTCTGTTTCTCCATAGCTGTTGGTTGTTTTCAAAGCCGTCATGAGGCCCGCGGAAGCGAGCAGCGTTTGTGAAATGAAATCCCTTCTTGACTGTGCCATAGTCTACAGATTTTATGATCATAAGTTAGAGTAGAAGGGAGTCAATTTCTCATGAAAGTGTGTCCAATTTTGCCGGGTCAGAAATTTTGATGAGAATTTTACCTTTGATGACTCTAGTTAAACGGTCGAATTTATGAAGCGCTATCTTATTTTTTTCTGTCTTTTTGCCCTGCGGACGATTTGTGCCGCTTTTGGCGTAGCTGACTTCAATGAACAATTCAGGCTTCTTCCGCAACCTCAACGCGTTGAGATTTCAAACGGCCCTGGCATCGCTTACACGGAATTCACTGGCATATCGCTCACCGGTGTGGATGACCTGAGGCCAGTGTTGGGCGGATTATTGGCTTCCCTGCCGCTGGCTCCTCAACCCGGACCGGGAGTTGTCAGCCTGAAAATCGATGCACAGCTTGATATTCCCTCTGGCGAAGGATATAAGTTAGAGGTTGCGAGCCATCAGGTAACGATTCGAGCCAAAGATCGCGCTGGAATTTTTTACGGCCTTCAGACGCTTCAGCAACTCATTGAAGATGCGATGGATCAATCGCTGGAAATTCCATCTGTCACAATCACCGACTATCCCGACATTGATTATCGCGCGATCCATCTCGATCTCAAGCATCACCTTGACGGGATGCATTATTACTATTCCATGATCGACAAACTGGCGTCTGTCAAGATCAATGCGATCATTGTGGAGTTTGAAGATAAACTGCATTACACAAAATATCCGGAGGTTGGAGCTCGGAATGCAATCTCTGTCGAAGAATTTGCAATGCTCAGTAAGTATGCAAAAGACAGGAACATCGAGATCAGCCCGCTTGTACAAGGGCTTGGCCATGCGTCATTCATTTTGAAGCACGAATCGATGAAAGATGTTCGCGATGATATTGCTTCAGATTGGGTGTTCGACCCCGCAAACCCACGAACCTACGATGTGCAATTCTCATTGTATGATGATGCGCTGGCAGCAACGCCCTACGGAAAATATTTGCATGTTGGCGGAGATGAAGTTGGCGCTCTTGGGAAGTCTGAGCTGTCAAAACAATCGGGCAAGAGCGCCTTTGATCTGCAAATGACGTGGCTCAGGAAAGTTTGCGACTATGCAGAACGCCATGGAAGAAAAGCGATCTTCTGGGATGATATGGTTTTCAAACTCTCAGGTTTGTATAAGACCACGTGGGATCCGGAAATACCGGAAGCGGAAGTGCGCGATCTTTGGAAGAAGAACGTTTCAAAGCTGGATGAAAGCATCCCGATGTTTCCGAGGAACTGCATTTACATGCGTTGGAATTACGAGCACCCCGAAATTCCCGGAAATATGCTCGCGTTGGATTGGTACAATAAACATGATCTCGATGTGATGGCGGCAACCTCCGCTCAAATGATCTGGGCAATGATGCCGCGCGATCATTCTAACTTCGCACCGATAAGAACCTATTCCAAGATCACTGCGGAAAAGAAACTCACCGGAATACTCTGTACGATCTGGGATGACACTTCACCACACTTTGAAACAGTGTGGCGTGGCGTATATGATTTCGCCTGGTCTTCCTGGAACGAAACAGATTTGACAGCCGATCAAGTCCATGTGTTGTTCAGACATCGTTACTACGGACCGGCAGGATTTGATGCGTCATACGAGTTCCAGGATTTGTTGGAGAATGCAATGCCCTTCTGGGAAAAAGCATTCATCGGTGAAGGCGATCGTGAAAATTATCACAAGACATTTACATTGATTTCACTGCCTGATCCAGCTAAGGCCGGACAATGGAGCACCGCAAACAAACAAAAGCTCGATGGCGCCCGCGCTGCCATTACCCAGTACGACCAGATCAAAGATCGGCTCAGGAAGACCACATCGGTCTCAAGACGAAATCAATTCACGATCGAGGTGATGAGCCAGGTCAACGAACTGCAAGCATATTCCGCGCGGCTTCTGTTATTGCTCGAAAAATTTGATAGAGGCGACAGCAGGAGTAAAAGTTCAGCTGCAGCAGAGCTGGCAGAACTTGTAAACGGATTTACATCACTGCGTAAGAACTTGGAAGAAGTGTATGGAAAGACAAGGATCCTGGGTAATCCCGAAGGATATCAGCTCGATTCTAATTTCCATCATCATTTGGCGAACGGTACTAACAATACGGATTGGATGTTCATGTATGAATTGCCGATGAACGAAAAGATCAGGCAATGGCTGCAGGTATCCGTTTCAAAAAAATAGATCTAATGCAAGTTCATTCATACAGAAAGGGGGCAACTGCCAGAACAAAGGTTTGGGTTTGGCTGCTTTTGCTTCCCTTTTTTTTAAATCACTGCCGGTCAGGCGAGTCACCACACAACACATCTGCAAAGGCAGACTGGAAAAAGCTCGGTCCCGGGGGAGGTGGAGCAACCTTTATCCCCACATTTTCATATCAAACACCGGACAAATTTATTGTGCGATGCGATATGACCGGATCGTATGTTACATCGGATGGAGGCGATTCTTATCAGCAATCTAATTTTCCAAATGGCGCGAATAGCTACGCCTATGACCCGAAGGATGCCGATGTGATCTATCTCGGATCATCGGCACTGCATCGTTCTACTGATGGCGGTATAACATGGGAGCGGATATTTCCTAAGCAGGAAGAAATTGACACAACAATTTATAAGGGAGATCATGCAAGCTATTCGATCGAAACCGTGCCGGGCTCTCTATATAATAAAGAAGCGGGCGATGTTTCCAACATTCGTGTTGATCCGGTGAACTCAGCATCGCTTTACTTCAGCATGGCGAATTCTTTTTTTTATTCGAATGATATCGGCAAATCATGGCACAGAAAAGATATTGATTCTCAAATCCGGTCCATTTACACGAATGAATCATCAATGAAGGGAAGGGTACTGATCTTCACACCAGAAAAGGTTTTCACATTCGATAAGTCATCCGGTACTGTGGAAGAGAAACCACTTCCCAAGGCCATGTCTCCCGCTTCATCGTTCACGTGCGGAACATCGGATGGAAAAACAATCTGCTACGCAATTCACGATCTAGAAGAAAAAGACGCAGCCGTTGAATTCCGCGAGAGCGAAGTCTGGATTTCGGAAGACGGAACAGATACATGGCACAAAAGCATCGACAAGGTATTGAACAACGAACAAGCCGGGCTCAAGCCGAGCTATTCGATGTTGAGAGCAGCGGAACGCGATGGGGAACAGGCATATATTGTTGCAGATCGGTATGTTGAGAAAAGCGGAGATCAACAACGCCACTGGTATGGAGCGCTAAAGACAGACGATGCAGGCAAGACCTGGCGATGGGTTTGGAAAGGTGGCGGGGGCTCGGGACAATACGGTGTCAAAGATGGCGTTGGAGTTTCCAACCTTCAGGATGCGTGGGTGGAAAAAGCTTTTGGTGCGGAGTACATTCGGCTGATGGATGTAGGTGTGTATCCGCAAGATGGCAACGTTGCCGTAGTAACAGACTGGTATCGTACAATGAAAACTGTGGATGGTGGTAAAACGTGGCGCGAGATATACAGTCGTCCACAACCTGATAGCACATTTGTCAGTCGCGGGCTCGATGTGACAACGGCATATGGTGTACACTTCGATCCGTTCGATTCTTCTCACATCGCTATTAGTTATACAGACATCGGTTATCATCATTCGTTGAACGCTGGTAAGAGTTGGATACGATCGATGGAAGGCGTTCCCGCAGAATGGCAGAACACGTGTTACTGGATGGTCTTTGATCCTGACGTCAAAGATAAAATTTGGTCAGTGTGGTCGAACTTGCATGATTTTCCCAGAGGTAAAATGACACGAGACCCGCGCTGGCGTCAACGTGCGCGCGGTGGCGTTTGCCTTTCGCTTGACGGTGGAAAAACGTGGGCAACTGCTGTTACAGGTATGGGAGAGAACTCAGCCGCAACCTCGATCGTGCTCGATCCGAATTCAAAACCCGGTGCGAGAACATTGTACGCAGCTGTTTACAACAAGGGCGTTTACAAATCTGCCGATGATGGAAAAACATGGACACTGAAGAACAATGGAATTTCAGAAAATACTTGTGCATTTGAACTGACGATCCAACCGGATGGTACATTGTTCCTTATTGTAAGTCCGACACCCAAACACGAAGGAGGGGAGCGGGGCAGAGGTTTTCATTCCGGAGCAGTTTACAGATCAACCGATGGTGCCGAGACATGGACGCCACTTCACATCAGTGATAGGCCCGTAATATTTCCTAATGGAATTGCATTCGATCCGAAAAATCCGAAACGTATTTACCTCGGATGTTGGTCCGACATTTCTCTCAGCGACCTTGTTGGCGGAAAAGTTGCGCGCGAGACAGGGGGTGATAGCACGATCACTACCCAAGGCGGAATCTTTATGTCTGAGGATGGCGGAAACAGCTGGGCATCCGTTTTCGATCGGAATCAATACGTGTATGATGTGTCAGTTGATCCTTATCATGATGGCCGGCTTTATTGCAACACATTCAACGGTGCGGCTTATCGCAGTGACGATTATGGAAAGACATGGAAAAAATTAAGCGGTTATAGTTTTCATTGGGGACAACGCGCTATCATCGACCCGTGGAACCCGGATCAGATTTATCTTACAACATTCGGATCCAGCGTTTTGCATGGAACTCCCGTGGTTGAATAATTTCACGATATGAGATTTAGCTTCACGCACAATGCCGTTACACTGATTGCATGCATAGCCCTTGCAGCAGCCTGTGCTTCAGAAAAAGATAAGTCTACCATTTATCGAAATCCTAATGGAAGAATGGACTTGTGGGGATTTGCAGGGCCGGGTGGCGGAGGAGCGATGTTCTATCCTGCAGTAAGTCCTTTCGATCCAGACGTGGCATTTGTGAGCTGCGATATGACAGGGTCGTTCACTACACAAGACGGAGGTAACTCGTGGCGTATGTTCAACCTCAGAGGCGTAAGTCACTTCTATACATTCGATCCGCAGCATAAAGAGGTTGTTTATGCAAGCTCGATAGGATTGTTCAGAAGCAGGGATACTGGAGCCACATGGGACATTGTTTACCCGAATAAGTCAGACATTATGGGTGTTGTTTCATCAGGTGACCACGCGGAAGAAACGATTGTTACAAAAGACAGCATAGAGCATCGCGTGCTCGCGCTGGCCATTGATCCCGCGGACTCGCGTCAACTTTATGCCGCGATTCGATCAGCCAACGAAACTGCGTTCTATGCTTCCTCCGATCAAGGTGACACGTGGAAAAAAGAAAAAGTGCTTGAAGATGGCGCCCGAAATATCTTTATTCTCCCTTCATCACCAGCCAATGACAGGGAAATTTATGTCACGGGAAGATCTACGATAATCGTTCGAAAGAATGGCGAATGGACGGTCAACCGCGCACCCGACCATGTAAAAAAGGTTACCGCCTTCAGTGGTGGATTTGACAATCGAAAGAAAAAATATGTGATCTATGCCATTTCAGGAGAAGGTTACTTCAATCCAGAAGGCGATGTGTCAGGGATTTTTTATACAGAGGATGGTGGTGCAACCTGGCAGAACAGACAAAACAATCTGGTTGCTTTTGCGATGGCGGAAGCGACACTGCCTGAATTCAGAGCAGTGGCTACAAGCGCGCTTAATCCAAATGTTGTTTATGTTTCTTATAACAACCTCAGGATCTCTCCGGACACATCGTGCATAGGTGTCGCCAAAAGTGAAGATTACGGACAGACCTGGAAACTGGTTTGGAAAGATCGCATCTCAAAACAAGAGCAGATCCCTTCGTCAAATATGAACGATGGATGGTTGAATGAGCGGTTCGGCCCGTCCTGGGGCGAGAATCCGTTTTCAATCGGAGTATCACCAAACAATCCCGACATCTGCTACGCAACAGACTTCGGCCGCACGATCAAAACTTCGAATGGCGGGAAGAGTTGGGATCAGGTTTATACGCGCAAAACTTCTGATGGCTGGAGCTCGCGTGGATTGGAAGTTACCACGAGCTATAACATAACCTTTGACCCGTTCGACTCTGCGCATGGCTTCATCAACACAACCGACATCGGATTAATGGAAAGTGTGAATGGCGGAAAAAGTTGGAGAAGCGCCACAAAAGATAATGGTATACCATCTCGTTGGGTCAACAGTTGCTATTGGATGGTCTTTGATCCTGCGGTCAGAGGAAAGATCTACGCAGCAATGAGCGGCACGCACGATCTACCCAGACCCAAGATGTGGAATCACCACGCAGTGAAAGATTTTACTGGAGGCATTGTAATAAGCGAAGATGGCAGCAAAACATGGAAAGCAGTGAGCAGTGATATCGGGGAGTCTGCGATAACGCATCTCTTGCTTGATGCGAAGAGCGATGTTGCATCGCGGACGTTATATGCCTGTGCCTTTGGAAAAGGTGTTTATAAATCAACCGATGGAGGTAAAACCTGGACACTGAAAAATCATGGACTTATGGGCGATGAACCTTTCGCATGGAGACTTGAACAACGGAAGCAAGATGATGCACTATTTCTTGTTGTGGCGAGACGAAGTTCAGATGGCAGCATTGGCAACGAAGGAGATGGAGCAATTTATCGTTGGAATGATGGCGCTGAAACATGGACCCAAATCGAAATGCCAGCAGGAACAAACGGACCTGTTAGTCTCACAACCGATCCTCAAAATCCAAAGACATTGTTACTCGGTGCGTGGGGCAAAAGAACGCCAGGCGATCGACTGATGCCAGATACAGGTGGCGGAATATTTCGGTCCGAAGATGAAGGACAGACGTGGACGAATGTGCTTCAGCAAGATCAGCATATTCACGATATAACTTACGATGTGCATAGCCACGTGTTCTATGCCTGCGGATTCAATGGATCCGCGTATCGTTCGGAAGATGGTGGTCAGCACTGGAACAGGATCAGAGGCTACAATTTCAAGTGGGGCAAACGTGTAGTGCCTGATCCGAATCACCCTGATAAGGTTTTCGTAATCACTTTCGGTGGCGGAGTATGGCATGGACCAGCGGGAGGAGACAGCAATGCTGCCGAAGACATTGTTACTCCAGCGCTGCGTTTTCATTGATTTCATTACATAGCCTTGGGCTGTATGGACGCTTGGGCTCCGCTTTTTAGAAGCTACTTTCATACGTTTTCGTTCGCTGCTCCCTTAATCGGGCCTTTTTTGGCGGTGAATCAAAATAAGACACATTTTTTAGTTAGAAACGGTATTGGGAGTGCTCTTGGGTTATAATAGAGGCTACGCTTAATCCTTGTTATGCCCATGAATCTATCAAATTTTTCAGCTAAAGATTTTTTGCTAAACGAATCGTTTCAGCGCTGGGTTCTCGAACCTGACGATGATACAAAGAGCTTTTGGGAAACTTGGATGACCAAACATCCCGAAAAATACGAGACGATATGTGAAGCCCGTATGCAGATCGAAACCATGAATCACTTTTTTGCACGCGTGAACAACAAGCATGCAGAAGAAGTTTGGGGAAAGATCAGTAACAGTATTGAAGAAGCTGATCTGGAGACGTTGAAGAAATAAAGAAAAATAGGAGTTAAGGTAATGACTACGTGATAAACCATTCAAGAATCAATAATATAATTAAATACCCATGACCTCTAAACTAAAAAGCCTATGACAGAATTATTACGAACGTGTCGTAACGTGTTTCTGTGCATTCTTTGTTGCACGGCCAATATCAGTATGGCAGTGGGCAAGAACAGCACCAATACACTGTTTCAGGAAACGAAAGTCTCCGGTGTTGTGAAA
>CBHROW010000014.1:0-29589 GCA_966080355.1 uncultured Chryseosolibacter sp. | reverse complement strand
GCGGAATGAATCCATAGTTGAGCGGGTAATACATCGAGGCATAGATCACACGGTCCAGTTTGATCAGCCCGCTCTCTTTGTCAACTTCATATTTCGCTTTCGATCCGCGCGGAATTTCAATGATCGCATTGACGTGCGAGGGCGGCTTTTTTCCGATCGAAGTTTCGTGCCAGGGATGTTTGATCATGGCGGTGTTAAAGAAAACAATATTAACAAAAAAAGCCCCTCCGTTGAAATTGGAGAGGCTTCTTTTATTTGTTTGCAAGGCCTACTTGCTTTCTTCCTTCTTAGGCTCTTCTTTCTTTTCCATCTTCCTGATCTTCTCTCCGTCCTTCAGTCGCTTGGACACAACGAGGAACGGGCCAGTGATCACTTCCGTGCTGTCGCTAATGCCACTCAGTATCTCGATGTTATCGTAATCGCTGATGCCGGTTTTCACTTCAACCATCTTCGCAGTTCCCTTGTCATTTACAAAGACAACGATCTTATCTTCATCTTTTTTCACGGGCTTCTGTGTATCAGACTGATTTGTATTTTGTGCCGGAGGACCATTTCTATTCTCATTGCCACCGTTACCGTTCAAGTCATTCGGATTTCGCGTAGTAACTGATGCGAGCGGAACGGACAGTACATTGTCTTTGCGTGTTGTAATGATGTCGACACTTGCCGTCATGCCAGGACGAAACGGAAACCGGTTTCCTTCTTTCACGAGATCCTGGTAAGAAGACCTCAGTATGAGAATGCGAACTTCAAACTCCGTGATTGCATCTGCTGCGGTCTTGTCTTTTGCCGTGTTTGCGATCAAGGTTACAACCCCTTTGAATTCTTTGTTGGTGCTTGAATAGGCATCAACATCGATAATTGCCGTGTCGCCAACCGATACGCGCACAATATCATTTTCGTTTACATTGACACGAACTTCCATCTTATTCAGGTCGGCAATACGAAGCATTTCCGTTCCCGACATCGTAGCCGTTCCTACTACGCGTTCCCCGTTCTTCACGATAAGTTTGGAAACCACACCATTCATCGGTGCGACCACGGAAGTCTTCCTGAAGTTTTCCTGAGCTTCACGCAAAGAAGCTTCCGTGCTTCTGATTATATATTTTGAAGCCTCCACTTGCTGCTCCGCTGAAGTCACATCACTTTTTGCAACCTGAAAGTTTTGCTGAGCGAGCTGCCAGTCTGCATCCGAGATCACTTTTTCGTTATGCAGTTTCTCCTGGCGCTTGTATTCCTGTTCGGCACGTGTAAATGTAGCTTTTGCGCGAGCGAGGCTTGCCTCTGATTGTTCGAGGTTAGCACGTTGCTGATTCAGCCCGGCATTCGCGCGATCGAGCTGACTTTGCCAGGTGTCAGGACGAATTTTCACGAGTGGTTGACCTTTGCGGACAGAATCCCCTTCCGCGATCAAAAGGTCGATGATCTCACCGGAAACTTCAGGCGCGATCTTGACCTCAGTCACCGGTTGAACGGTTCCCGATGCTGCAACTTTTTCAACTATTGTCGCGCGTTTTACTTTGGCGACCTCCACTTCCATTTCCTTCGGCTTTCCAATCCATCCCGCTGACTTCCCGATAACAAGGAAAAGAATTATGAAAATGACGGCTCCGATGAGCCAGTACATCATTTTGTTTGATTTACGTTTTTGTTTTGCCATTGGGTTTATGAATTAGAATCCGAGAGGTTTGCCTTGATAGAAGTCAAGAAGTTTTTTCTTAAAGATGAAATTGTATTTGGCACGGGCGAGATCGCTCTTTGCCTGGAAAAGGTCGTTCTCCGCAACCTGGTACTCCACATAGTTTGCAGCTCCTGCATCGAACCGCTGCTTGGTCATGCGGAAAGCCTCTTCGCGGGCCTGTACCTGGCGCGTAGATGAATTGTAGCTCTTGGATGCAGCGAATGCATCGTTGTAAGCAGTCTCTACATTTTGGCGCAACGTTTGATTCGCAAGTTTGGAATTGATCTCTGCCACTTGACGAGAAATAATTGCACGTTGTACGGAAGATCGTGTCTGCAAACCATTCAACAGCGGAATGGTTAGTGAGAACCCGAGGCTTTTATAAATATTGTCTTGAAGCTGATCGCTGATCCCATACCCATTCGACATAGTTCCGATGGGCACATAGTCGTATCCAAGAACCGGTACCGTACTTCCATCAAATGGATTGGTGAAATATCCCACGGGGGTGCTGTTCGGTGTCAAATCATAACCTGTCACAGTCGTTAACCGAGGTCTGTCATTGGCACTGGAGTAGTTGCTGTTGATGTTTCCGTTCAAGCTCAGGCGAGGATAAAGATTACCTCGGGCCGCTTTCATCGCATAGAATGCACTGCTCATGCGAAGTTGGGCTGCTTTGATCTCCGGCATCGTTCCCCGCGCAATTTCAAACACAGCCTGACTCGAATTGTCGATCACAAGATCTTCAACTTCTAACGCAGGAACCTCTACATCCATTGGCGTTCCCGCAGGTAGTTGAAGCGCTTGTTTTAATTGCAAGAGGGAAAGGTTGAGCGCATTTTCGTTGTTAACAACCGAAAGTTCATTCGTAGCAACCTGCGCATCAAGATTCAATTCATTCGATTTTGGCAATGCGCCAGCTTCAACCTGTTTTTTTGTGCGCTCGAGCTGTTGTTGCGTAGAGCTTAGCTGAAACTTCGCATTCTCGAGCAACTCGCGATTGAAGATCACGTTGATGTAAAGGTTGATGACGTTCAGGGTCACATCGTTCTTTACCTTCTGAAGATCCTGCTCCGATGCCGCATAATCCTTGTTGCTTTGGCGGATCGAATTCTGGATCCGCAATCCGTTGAACAAAGTGAGGGAGCTGTTCACGTTCGGGCTGATCGAGCGCACCTGCTGCGTGGTGAAAGTGTTTGTTACCGGGTTGATCGAGCGACCTCGGTTATAGTTATTGCCCACGCTGGCATTAAGCGAAGGTGCCATTGCCGCCAGTGCCTGAGTCTTGTTGATCTCAGCCGTTTCCACGTCATACTGACTTTTCTGAACGTTAAGATTGTTGGCCAGTGCATACTCAATGCACTCTTTCAGTGTCCACAGCTTGGGTGTGGTCTCAGTTTGGCCGAACGCCATCGAGCCCACAAACAGCAAGAGGATGAGGGGTAGTTTTGTTTTCATTTTATCGATCGATATCAGGTATGTAAATAACGTCTTTTACCCAGCTAAGACTCCGCAGGTACTCTAATGTTACAGGTTTGAGGCCCGAATCCATCTCGATGACCAGGCACGCCACGTCATGTTTGCCTTTGCGTGATACCGACATGGTCGCGATATTACAATCATCATGGGCAAGAACATCCGCAATGAAGGCGATACTTCCTTTTACATCGCCTGCCGTGATGATGATGGTGTGAAGGCTCGCACTGAAGTCGGCTTTAAAACCATTTACTTCGGCAATGTTGATCAGTCCCCCGCCCTTGCTTTCGCCAAGCACTTCGATTTTCTTATCGCCCTTTTTCAAATTGAGGCGGATGGTGTTCGGATGAAGGGCCGATGCGTTGCCGATGGATTTAAATTTATAGCTGAGACCTTCCTGCTTGGCGATATCGAGCGCATCTTTGATCCGCTTGTCATCGGTACGAAAGTCTAACAGACCCGCAATGATCGCCCGGTCGCTGCCATGCCCTTCATAAGTCCGGGCAAACGAATTGTAAAAAATAATATCAGCATCATCAGGCCTGCCGCCCAAAAGCTTGATCGCTGCACGCGCAATGCGGACAACACCCGCTGTGTGGGAACTGGAAGGCCCGATCATCACAGGACCAATCATATCAAAAACACTGCTTTTTTCGGCCATTTTGAGTTTGGATACGCAATCTGTCGCCAAACGGCCACAATTGTTACAAGAAAAATCGATCTTCGATCATAAATCAGGGCGGCAGGCGTCAGCCATGTTGAATCCCAAAAATTATAAAAATGATTTAAAAATCACACGGCCGCCAATCTTGGGTTGATTATTCACTGCAACTCTTATTTTTGCCAATTGACTATGAAGCAAGTTACTCTCCTATTAGTGATGCTGGGCTGTTCGTTATACGGCTTCAGTCAAACAGATCTTGTGTCATTCGATGATCTTACGTTTTCATCGCAATTTGAGCAAAAGGTTTTTGACAACCATTTTAATAAGCGATCGGAAGATCCATTCATGTTATTTATGGGAAATGGTCAATTGGTGAACGAGAGTGGAGTGGCCGATGCAAAAAAAAGGTTCGACCAGCAAGTTGCAACGCTTAACAATGAAAAAGTGCTGGGTAAGAAAAACGACAAGAAGATCAAGGCAATTTATGATCAGCTTCACAAGGAGATGCTCTTCAAATATGAAACAGAAGGCGCATTTGAGAATATATTTTACAACGGTTCTTACAATTGCGTTTCGGGGTCGGCACTCTACGCACTTGCACTTGACAAGCTGAATATTCCATTTATCATTAAGGAAAAGCAATCAGAAGTTTACCTGATTGCGTACCCGGACACCGACCGGGTACTCATTGAAACCAATTCTCCTCTGGCAGATAGTTATGGACCTGATCAGGCATTCAAGGAGAACTTTATCAATGTCATGAAACAACAAAAGCTGATCAGTGCCAAGGAATCCGCGCGCATGACAGTCGATCAGTTATTTGATAAATTCTATTTCGGAAAGGATGCAGACCTAACCTTATTTCAACTTGTAGGTATTCAATATATCAATTCCGCATTATCTCTTATTCGACAGCTTGAGTATAGCGCTGCGGTTGAAGAATTGGAAAAAGCATATATGTTTTATCCTTCAAGCCGCGTTTCGTATTTAATCATGATTTGCTCTTACGAAACACTGACCAGTCATGATAAGAAAGATCTGGTTCACGCGGAATGCATTTCACGCCTTTCCAGGTTCAAGCAACTCGGCATCACGAGCGATATGATCAAAGCTGAATATGGGGGCGTTGTTCAAGACCTGCTGTTCGACAAAGGCCAAATCGATGGACTTGATGCATATTTTGAAAAATTGACTTCGAAGATGCCGGATCCCGCGTTGAAAGCCGACCTCACCTTTTACCACTTTTACGAAAAGGGCCGCTATAATTACAACCAGGCGCGCTTCAAAGAAAGCATGGCGTTTTTTGAACAATGTTTGACGCTTCAGCCCAGGCATCAGGAGGCCATCAAGCTGCTGCTGGCCTGTATCAAGGAAACCGGACGCAATATGAACGGCCCGAGCAGAATGCAATTCCTCGAATCATATTCAATCAAGATTCCAACCCTTTTGGAGAACAACATCTTCAATGAGTTGTTGGGTTATACATATCTGGCAGAGGCATACAACGCTTTTACACAAAATCGACCAGCGGATGGGGAGCAAAACCGGCAAAAGTTCGAAATGTTTCAAAAAGATCACTCGGATGTTTCCTACGATGAAACCATGCTTGGCATGGCATATTCTGCCGGAGCAGTTTACTATTTTCGCAAGAATCAAACGGCAAAAGCGAAAAGTCTCATTTCCGCAGGCCTTGCTATTTCTCCAAACAACTATGAACTGCAGTCGCGCAAACGAATGTTAAGCCAATGATCAACGGTTTTCGATCGCCAAATTGTACGACTTCGTAGCAATGTAATAGTTTCCCAGATCCGTTTTTGTCTTCGCAATAATGTTGATCTTCTGCATTTTGAAGCCGCCTGGCGGAAGGAAGTAATACAATTTGGCTACACCGTTCGATGTTGCAATTGCAATGCCTCCATTCGGAATATATTTTCCGTCCTCCAGAGCACCTTCGAAGAATTGAACAGACTTACTTTTGTCAGACAACGAAATAAGCAGGGTGTAAGAACCACTAGTCATGAGGTCGTTCTGGGGCTTGATCACGATCTCGGGATAATTGTCGACTTTTTTACCACTTAAAAAATATTCCTTCAACCCGGTGCACGGTTTGTCAAAATAATATGGCGCCTCATATGCCAAACTTCCATCCTTTCGATACTTTTTCTTAACACCGTTGACACGACCGCTATCGTATGGAGTTTCTGAAGAGAGTTTGCCATCTTCATAATACGTCTTTGTAATTCCATGCTGAATTCCGTTTCTGTATTCAGACTGCTCGAGCAATTGCCCGCTTTTAAAGTACCTTTTGGTTGTTCCGTGGGGAACACTGTCTTTGTAGTTGATCTCAAGATAGAGTTTACCGTCAGGAAAATAGTATTTGTGAAGGCCCTGGAGTTTTCCTTTAGGCTGTTCATTTTTCTGCTCTTTAGCACAATACGAAAACAAAACGAGGAAAATAACAGATGGAAAAAATCGTATAATCATGATCAAACTGCAATCGGAGCTTTGATGGATGGATGCGCCTGGTAATTGAGAATTTCAAAATCCTCGAATTGATAATCGAAGATCGATTCAGGCTTGCGCTTGATATTCAAAGTTGGCAATGCGAATGGCTCGCGCGTAAGCTGAAGATTCACCTGATCGATATGATTGTTATAGATGTGAACGTCTCCACCGGTCCACACAAAATCTCCAGGCAGAAGATCGCATTGCTGCGCGATCATATGAACAAGTAAAGCGTAAGAGGCGATGTTGAATGGCAAACCAAGAAACGTGTCGCACGAGCGTTGATAAAGTTGACACGATAATTTTCCATCGGCAATATAGAACTGGAACATCGCATGACAGGGAGGAAGCGCCATCTGATCGACATCAGCCGGATTCCATGCTGTTACAATGTGTCTGCGTGAATCAGGTTTTTTTCGAAGCTGTTCCATGAGCTTGGAGATCTGATCGATCTGCTCTCCATTCCGTCCAGGCCAGCTTCGCCACTGATATCCGTACACCGGACCGAGGTTTCCGTTGGCATCCGCCCACTCATCCCAGATCGACACGCCATGATCCTTCAGATATTTGATGTTCGTATCGCCATTCAGAAACCACAACAGTTCATAAATGATCGATTTCAAATGAAGTTTCTTCGTGGTGACCAGCGGAAATCCCTTCGAAAGATCGAAACGCATCTGGTATCCGAATACTGAAATAGTGCCTACGCCAGTCCGATCTTCTTTTCGATGTCCGTTTTCAAGAATGTGTTTGAGAAGCTGGTGATATTGTTCCATGTCGGATTTTCCTTCTGCAAAATATCAATTCTGCTTTGAATTTAACGGCATCGGGCGCACGGAAAGTTCGTGACCTCACCAACAGATTCGTGAACCGAGCGGATGTAATTGAAAATGACCTCACTATCGCGATCATCAATCAATCCCAAAATTTCTAATAAAAAGAAAAGCCCGACCTATGCCGGGCTTCTAAACCACTTGAAAGAGTGTGACTAATTTACTCTGATGTTCTTAACAACGCCATTCACCGTCACTTTCACCTCACGGTCGCACGAACCATCACCATAATCAATGATGATCTCCTTTTCGCCATCAATGATATATTTCTTCACACCACTCACCGCCATGTTGCCACTCACAAGGGCACAAGCGCGCTTGTAGAGAAGTTCCTTGATCAGGCTAACAGCATACGCGCGACCACCTCTCGTGGTTCCCTGAGCAACACTGGTTTGATCGATAATAAGTTGATCTTCCAGGGGATTCGCAGCCCGCACCCATTGCCACACAATATTCGATGAACGAGTTGCCACCTCACCGTTTTCAAAAGTAGCTTTTCCGTCTGTCAACACCGTTCTGAATTTAGGCGCTTCGGTTGTGCTGGTTACTTCGTTGGTAGTTGTCCGGGTTCCTTCAAGTTTAATGCCATTCACGGCATAGTTTTCTCCGGTAACCGACATGGTTGAGCCCGGCACATAACGTCTTCCGTTGTAGGTGAAAATGAGCTTCCCGGTTCTCACATTGCCCCTTGCATCCGTGCACCCACTTGTTCCGAAATCAACGGTTATCGTTCCATTCGGGCTATACGGAGTTGAATTTGCACCGCGTACGAGCGTTAATGTGAGTGGCGTGCTGCCGCACTTGAATCGGTTGTCGTCAATGGTAAAAGTTCCTTTCTCGCGGCCACCACTGTACTCGGCATCGCTCGGTGCGGACACAGCCACACTTCCCATGTCGTCCATGTCCTGGAAATACGAGTCGGTGGAAGCTTCTTCCGAAATGTCGTTAGTGTCTTGCGCAGTGATGCGATCCTCTTCATTACACGAGGTTGCAGCCAGAATGCCTGATATCATCAAAATTGACGTGATCTTCAAAAGGTTTTTGGTTTTCATGCAATAGTTATTTTCTTTTAATGATCCTTAGATGGACATAGCCTGCCAGGGTTTAAAGCGGCAATACAATTATATTTTTTATTTTAAGACCAATAGAGGGGAAATGGTAACCATGAAAACGCTGATTTTAACCTGTTTCTTTTTGATGACCTTCATTTTTTCAGGCCTGGGTCAAAGTACGGTCAAGATCGCAAAATTGAAATACAATGGAGGCGGAGACTGGTATGCCAATAAAACTGCGCTGCCTAACTTGATCAAGTTTGCCAACCAGGAGCTCAACATGTCTCTCGCGCCTGAGGAAGACGTAGTGGAGGTCGGAAGCTCTGACATATTTTTATACCCGTATATCTATATGACGGGACATGGCAATGTTGTTTTTTCCGACAACGAAGCTTCGAATCTTAGAAAGTATCTCATCGGTGGAGGATTCCTTCACATCGATGATAACTACGGACTCGATAAATTTATCCGCATCGAGTTGAAGAAAGTTTTCCCGGAGCTCGAGCTTGTAGAAATACCTTTTGATCATCCCATCTACAATCAAAAATTCAAATTCCCGAAAGGACTGCCGAAGATCCACGAGCACGATGGAAAACCGGCTCAGGGTTTTGGCTTATTTTACGAAGGACGTCTCGTGCTGTTCTACTCTTACGAATGCGATCTTGGCAATGGGTGGGAAGATCAACGCATCCACAACGATCCGGAGGAAAAAAGACAACAGGCTTTAAAGATGGGTGCGAATTTGCTGGCCTACTGCTTCACCAATTCCTTATAGCGTAAATGAAGTTACTTTGGTGTTTCCCTGTGCTGATCATCCTTTCAGCATGCTCGATGAAAGAAAAGGAAACACCGGAAGCGCTTGCCCATCGATACTGCAGCGCGTGCCATATGTTTCCCGAGCCTTCATTGCTTGATAAGAAATCGTGGAGAGATGGCGTGCTTCCGCAGATGGCGTTTCGCATGGGCATCGATAAAACGTTGTTGTGGCAGACGCCTATGGAAGACATGGAAGCCGTGTTGAAAACGCTTCCACGGGAGGCTATGGTCACTCAGGAACAATGGGATGCCATCCGCGACTATTTCATTTCCGCAGCACCGGATTCCCTTCCGGTTGAACCTGTAAAAACTTCTAACCTTACACAGTTCAAAATTGAAAGCCATTTTCTCGACCAGTACCCTGCCGTGACGCTTCTTCAATATGATGAAGATTCAAAAAATTTGCTGGTCGGCACACGCCAGAATTTTCTTTACCGGATTGATAAGGAATTTCGTAAGATCGATTCAATAAAACTCGATAGTCCACCTTCATCAGCGATCGTTGAAGTTGACCATGAGATCATTTCCACCATGGGCATTATGGACCCGAATGATCAACGGCTCGGAAAAATCCTTCGCATAATAAATTCTCCCACCGATACTACGATGCTGATCGACTCGCTGAAAAGACCTGTTGACATTCAGCAGATCGATCTCAATGAAGACGGACTTAGCGACCTTGTGATCTCGGAATTTGGAAATTATAGTGGGGCGTTATCGGTGTACGAAGGCGATGGAAGAAAATATAAACGTCACATTGTTCATACGCTGCCAGGCACAAGGAGAACCGTTTGTCGCGACTTCAACGGTGACGGGCGCACGGACCTGCTCACGCTCATCACGCAAGGCGATGAAAAGATCGTGCTCTATATTAATACAGGCAATTTTCAATTCGAGCCGCGAGAACTGATGCGCTTTCCTCCTGCTTACGGCTCAAGCTATTTTGATCTTGCCGATTTCAACAATGATGGCCATGACGACATTCTCTACACCAATGGCGACAATGCAGATTTCTCTTCCATATTAAAACCTTATCACGGTATCCGGATCTTTTTGAACAAAGGCGATTTCACGTTCACACAGCAGACCTTTATTCATCTCGATGGGGCTTCAAAGGCAATGGCCCATGATTTTGATGGCGATGGCGACCTGGACATTGCTGCGATATCATTCTTTCCAAACTTCAAAAAGCAGCCTGAGACCGGATTTGTTTACCTTCAAAACACGAATGGCTCATTCGAAATTTTTACAACGCCAGCTGCAGCCAATGCACGCTGGTTGACGATGACCACCGCTGACATCGATGGCGATAGTGATATGGATGTAATTCTCGGTGCGCTCAATTTTCCATCGATGGCGCCTCCTGCCATGCGTGATCGCTGGAATAAGCAGAAGATCTCCCTTCTCTTACTTCGCAACCAATTGAAGTAATTAACATCGATCTGCTGTCGGTTCTCCGGTCGTGAGTTTCAATTCCAGGCTTCACGCTGCACGCTTCAACGCTTATTTTCCCCACAGTCAACCGGTACAAAAAAAACAATGTCGATCATTGTTAAATCCATGTGTCGTATGTGCGGCCTGTAGCGTGTGCAGCGTGAAACCTTTCCAGAAAAAAACTTAATCCAACACTTGACTTTTATCAACTAATATTTTAGTTTTATACCTAAATACATAGTGATGAAAGATCTCAAAGAGCTAACCCGGGCTGAGGACCAGGTCATGCAAATACTGTGGAAACTTCAAAAAGGATTTGTGAAAGACATCATCGAAGAGATGCCCGAGCCAAAACCCGCTTATAATACCGTATCTACGATCGTGCGAATTCTTGAAACCAAAGGATTCGTTGATCATAAGGCGTACGGCAAAACACATGAATATTTTCCGCTGATCACGAAAGAAAAGTATACGCGTTTTTATCTCAACAACATGATCAAGGGATATTTCAATGGATCGTTTCAGAACCTGGTTTCCTTCTTTGCAAAAGAGAATAACCTGAGCGCTAACGATGTTGATAAACTTTTGAAAGAATTAAACAAAGACAGCCATGAGGGAAATGATTAATTACATACTCGAGGCCAATGTAGCCTTGGTATTGTTCCTTGTCTTTTATCGTATTGTTCTGCGGAACGAAACCAATTTTCAATTTCTTCGGGCATACTTGCTGGCTGCGCTTTTCCTTTCCCTGAGTTTCCCGCTTATGCACTTCAATCGGCAGCCGGAGCCTGCATCGTTTTCGATCGGCCGTGTGATTCCGGAGTATTGGCTTCCCGAGATTTCTGTTGGTGGAGAAAATGGCACTCAGGCGATTCAGCAGATTGCTCCGACTCCCGCGCATGATCTCTGGCGGGTTGCCGGCTGGATCTACATTATCGGCATAGGAATGTTTGCAACGTGGTTAGTGATGCAGGTCGGATATGTTGTTTTCCTCACGCTCAACTCAAGGGCATATCGCTGGAATGGATTCCGCATTATTGAGACAGACGAAGACAAGCCTACATTTTCATTCTTCAACCTGATCTATATCGGCAAAGCAAATGCCTTGACCGAACCGGAAAAACTGCAGGTCATAAGGCACGAAAGCATTCATGCGAAACAGCTTCACTCCATGGACATGCTATTTGTTACGCTTGTGAAAACTGCATTTTGGTTCAATCCACTTATCAAACATTATAAAAGGCTTTTTATTCAGCTCCATGAATTCGAGGCAGATGCGCGCGCTGTCGAAAATTCGGATGTGAATAATTACTGCGGCCTCCTGGCGAGGGTCGCATTGCAGTCACACTTTCCGATCGCCAGTCACTTTAATGAATCGTTAACTGTAAAACGAATTGAAATGATCAGAACAATCAAAACTAAAATAAGACCCTGGAAGATGGCCATGGTGGCGTTTTCCATGATCGCGTGCTTTGTAGTGATCGCTTGCAACGATCAGATCGTAGATGAGTTCGCGAAGAGTACCATCAGTCAGACCTCAAACATTCCCGAGCCGGTGAGAATGAAGATGACTGAATACAAGGAAAAACATCCGGAGGCAAAGCTCACCTATATGGAAGGCGCTGCCGATGACATTGTGAAGTTTGTGCAAACACCGGAGGTGAAAGGCCGTGTCGTTTATGAGTTTGACCTCAAAGGCGAGAAAGCTGAACAAAAAGGTGTATTGCTCACGGATATCGTGCAATATGCCGACCATCTTCAGACCAATGACAAGGTGTTCATGATAGTTGAGCAGCAGCCAGAGTTCATCGGAGGATTTGATGCCCTGAAAAAATTTATTGGAGATAACCTGAAGTATCCGAGCGATGGCAGCGAGGGCACCGTCTACGTTACTTTCGTCATTGACAAAGACGGAAAAGTGTTGGAACCAACAGTGCTGCGCGGAGTCAGTCCTGCGGCCGATGCAGAAGCTGTTCGCGTCACGGGGCTTATGCCGAACTGGAAGCCTGGAACGCAAAACGGAATGGCCGTTAAAGTTCGATTCAATATCCCTTACAAATTTGAACGTGGAGCAGGTGCTTCGGATAAAAAAGAAAAAATCGGAGCAGTGACGGGACAGAAGGATGGACGAGGCGTCACGATCGAGAACATCGGTCCGGTCAATGACAAGTTCACGGTTGGCTACACTGTAGACAAGTCACCCGGACAGACTAAAATACGAGGCAAGGTAAGAGATGCCCAAGGTAGCGCTCTGCCGGGAGTGAATGTTATCATCGCAGGCACAACTACAGGGATCGCCACAGATGAGGAGGGCGCCTTTATTATCGAAACTTCGCAGTCGCGCGGAGATGTTGTCTTCAGCTTTGTGGGGTTTGATTCGCAGGTTATCAGCTTCTGAGTTCTAAAAGGATAAAAAAATGGGCTGAAGTTTGGGTAGCCCGTTTTTTTGGTCCGCATACCAACTTTAAATCCAACGCATAGTTCCCTTCGTTGACACGTTTGGTTTTCTCTGACAACTTTCGAATCACAACTGACTGACTGACTTCAACGATGCGCTCATTCAGATTATTGGCCGAGAATTACTGCGAAGCGCAAAGGGAAGCACGAAAGGAATTGACAACTCATCTGCCTTAAACTGATATCTAAAATTAAAACTTATGAAAGACCTTCTCTTTGTCGTCTTCGTCTTCGCCTTTACATTCACCGCCAGATCGCAAGAAAACAATCCCAGCGATGGCGTTTACGAGACAGTCGATGTCCAACCTGAATTTCCCGGAGGCATGAAAGCTTTGAGCAAATATGTTGATGGTAGAAAGAATCACAAGTACCCGGAAGAAGCCAGAAAGAACAAGATCGAAGGAAAGGTTGTCGTTCATTTCATTATCAACGAAGACGGCTCTTGCTCGAATTTTGAAGTGATTAAGGGCATCGGATACGGATGTGATGAAGCTGCAGTGGAAGCGTTCAAGAAGATGCCCAATTGGAAACCCGGACTTGTTGGTGGAAAGCCTGTAAAAGTCAGGGCACAAATGGCGTATAACTATAAATTGTGATTGAGGTCGACCATGAATTGCCCCGCGCTTAAGCACGGGGCAATTCATTTTGGGCTATTTATTTCGCTTTCTCATCGAGGAGTTCTGCAAGCTTCTTCTGAAGCGCAGCACCGCGCAGGTTCTTGGCAATGATCACTCCATTCGGATCTAGCAGAAGAGAAAAAGGAATTCCCGTTATACTGTATGTCTTGGCAGCATCAGATTGCCACCACTTCAGATCCGAAACATGTGTCCATGTGAGACCATCTTCCTTGATCGCTTTGACCCAATCTTCCTTTGATCGGTCGAGCGAAACACCAAACACGGTAAAACCTTTGTCTTTGTACTTGTTGTAAGCGCGCACCACGTTCGGATTTTCTGCGCGACATGGCCCGCACCACTTCGCCCAGAAATCAACCAACACATATTTGCCGCGCATAGACGACAGCTTTACAATGTTGCCATTCGGATCGGGCAATGCGATCTCTGGCGCAGGTTGTCCGATAGCAGTGGATTTCAGCTTATCGACAAACGTCACAAAATTTTTCGCAAGCGTATAGTTCGGCCAGTCCTTTTTCAGTTTTTCAGCCACAGCAACATAGGTCGGATAATACTGATCTTTATCGAGCACTGAACTCTGCAGCAAGTTGATCACCGCCAGAGAAGGCGATTTGTCAACCATCAGCTGCGCAATCTGATCGTTCGATTTTTTCATGAGCTCCATGTATTGGGCTTGAAGCTCAGTCATGCGTTGTTCGTTCTTCGCTTGAGCGGCTTTGTTGAATTCCTCATTGAGTTTTGTGAACTCCGGACCTTGCGTTGACGACCCCTGAATTTCCTGAACCATTTTTATGAGATCCAGGTCCGGTGAACCTTTCACTTCAAAAAAGCCTTGCGCGTTGTTACCATCAACATTCACCTGAACATTGGATTTATTGAGGATCAGGTTAACAACTTGTTTATCGTAAAAATTAAGACGATAATATCCTGGCTCAGTGATCGGCACATTCTTGCTGAAGGTATAGTCTGCCTTGAGAACGATCGTATCTTCCCAGCCTGCCGTGTTATCTTCATTGATCTGCGTGATCGTGATCTTTCTACCCGGCTGCGGAAAGCCAACTTTCCCCGAAACGGTTACGGTCCACGAGGGCGCGCTGTTTTGTTCAGCTTTTTCATCGGTGCCTGCCGAGGTGCACGAATAGGTCATCACTACGAGCGCAAACAAAAGCACCCGCATTCGCGACAAGCCGCTTGTATTATTTTCAGTTCTCATGACTTTTTCAGTTTCTTCGTTAACAATTCGGTGGCGAGTTTCGGATCAGCCTTTCCTTTGCTGCGTTTCATCACCTCGCCCATAAACATACTGATAATTCCTTTCTTTCCATTTTGGTATTCTTCCACTTTGAGCGGGAATTCCTTGATCACCTCATCGATGATCGGTTGTAGAGAATCAAAGATACTATCTTGCAGCAGGTTCAATTGCCGTGCCACTTCCATCGCACTTTTGTTCGGATTTTTGATCAGTTCCGGGAATAAGCTTTGGGATGCGACCGTATAGCTCACCTGACCTGAATCGATCATGGTGATCATCTCCCCCAATTTTTCAACGGGTATCGGAAATTCTTCGGCACGCAAGCCACATTCATTCAGATACGATTTGACAGGCCCCATCACCCAATTCGATGCCGATTTGAAATTGCCGGTGTGCCTGCAGAGTTGGTCAAAATACATTGCCACGTCCTTTAGGTCAGTGAGCACTCCAGCGTCATAATCCGATAGCTTGTACACTTCCTTGAATTTCTCGAAAAGGGCGTTTGGTAACACAGGCATCGATGACCGGATAGACGCTAGCCACTCATCCGAGATAACAACAGGGCTGAGATCGGGGTCAGGGAAATATCGATAGTCATTCAGTTCTTCCTTGGTTCGCATGCCAATGGTACGGCCACCTGCCGGATCGAACGTGCGGGTTTCCGAAATGATCGAATTACCTTTCTCGACTTCACGTATCTGCCGGTCGATCTCAATATCGATGGCACGCTGTACATTCTTGATGGAGTTCATGTTCTTGATCTCCACCTTTTTTCCGAATGCAGTGGCCTCGCGCAGCATGATGGACACATTTGCATCACAGCGAAGTGATCCTTCTTCCATGTTGCCATCGCAGATATCGAGATAGCGAACGATCTTGCGGATCTCGGTAAGTACTGCACCCGCTTCTTCCGAGGTTCGCAATGCCGGCTCTGTAACAATTTCGATCAGCGGTGTTCCTGCGCGATTCAGGTCGATGAGCGTGTCCGATTCATTTTCAAGGTGAATGGATTTTCCGGCATCCTCTTCCATATGAATTCGGTTCAGTGGAATGGTCTTTTCGCCTTCGGATGTCTTGATGGATATTCGTCCACCCTTACAGATCGGCAAACGGTCTTGCGTGAGCTGATACCCTTTGGGAAGATCGGGATAGAAATAATTCTTGCGATCGAAAATATTGAGCTGGTTGATGTGGCAGCCACACGCAATTCCCATCCTTACCGAAAATTCAACCACGCGTTTGTTGAGTCGCGGCAATGAGCCAGGATGTCCGAGCGAAATAGGATCAACATTGCGATTGGGCGCGTCTCCAAAGACCGAAGCATCGGAATTGAATATTTTGCTTTTGGTCGAGAGTTGAGCGTGAACCTCGAGCCCGATCACAGCGATGTATTTATCCCGTATCGCCTGTTTCATCTCAGCTGATTAGCAATTTTGCTTTTTCGATCACAGCGTTCAATCCGTTGATGTTTTTTCCTCCTGCGGTAGCAAAGAAAGGTTGACCTCCTCCTCCACCCTCAATTTCCTTCGCGAGTTCTTTCACCAAGTTGCCCGCGTGGAATTTGTTCGATTGCATCAGCTGCTCACCGATCATCACGGCAACCTGAGGTTTTCCGTCCACATCGGCCGCAAGCACCATCAATAGATCCTGGAATTGATTACGAAGACCGTAAGCGATGTTTTTGAGTGCATCTGCATTCGGAACACTTACTTTTTCAAGGATCAAAGAATAATCATTCGATTTCTTCGCTTTGGAAGCAAGTTGATCTTTGATGAGATTTGCACGCTCGATGTTGATCGCTTCGAGTTTTTTCTCGAGCGCATGTTTTTCTTCCGACAAACTTTTCACGGCTCCTACAAGGTCTTTCGGATTCTTGAGCAGCTCGCGCACCTCGTCCAGCTGCGTGATCTCCCCGCGAACATATTGCTCAGCGTTTTCAGCAGTCACCGCTTCGATACGCCTCACGCCCGCAGCCACACTGCTTTCTGAAATAATCTTGAACAAACCAATGTGCCCGGTTGCCTGAACGTGTGTGCCGCCACAAAGCTCCACGGAAAATTTCGGATCGAATGTGATCACGCGAACGTAGTCACCGTACTTCTCTCAAAACAATGCCATAGCTCCCAACGACTTTGCTTGATCGATAGGAACATTTCTTTTTTCATCGAGGTGAATGTCTTCACGGATCTTTTTATTGACGATGTCTTCCACCTTCTGAATTTCTTCTGTTGTCATCGCAGCGAAATGCGAAAAATCAAAACGCAGGATCTTATCGTTGACCAAAGAACCTTTCTGCTCTACATGTTTTCCAAGCACCTGGCGAAGCGCAGCATGAAGCAAGTGCGTTGCTGAGTGATTGTTCATCGTGAGCTGGCGTTTCGTTTGCTGCACCGCGGCATGAAACGTTGTATCAAGCTTTGAAGGAAGTTTTTCGGTCCAGTGAATGATGAGTTCGTTCTCCTTTTTGGTGTCGATGATGGAAACTTTCTCACCGTTTGATTCAATGAAACCCGTGTCGCCAACCTGGCCACCACTTTCTGCATAGAACGGAGTCTTGTCGAACACCAGTTGGTAGAGCTCTTTATTCTTCTGTTTTACTTTTCTGTATTTAACAATGTTCACAGGAGATTCCAGGTGCTCGTATCCGATGAACTCGGTTTTATCGTCATCGCCAACCATCACCCAATCGCCAGTTTCTTTCGCTGCATCTGCTTTCGAGCGCGATTTCTGTTTTTCCATCTCGGATTTGAAGCCTGCTTCATCCACGTTCAATCCGCGTTCGCGAGCGATCAATGATGTGAGGTCAAACGGAAATCCAAATGTATCGTAAAGTTCAAAGGCCAATTCACCGCTGATCGTATTATTCTTCAACTCGGTCTGAATCGCGTCCATCCGCTTCAAACCTTTTTCAAGCGTGCGGAGGAAAGAAGTCTCTTCCTCAAAGATCACTTTTCCAACATAATCCATCTGCGCATCGAGCTCAGGAAATACATCCTTGAACTGATTCGCCAACACGGGCACAAGCTTGTAAATGAACGGTTCCTTGAAATTCAGGAATGTAAACCCATAACGAACAGCTCTTCTCAAAATTCTCCGAATAACATATCCTGCTCCGGTGTTGGAAGGAAGTTGTCCATCGGCAATCGCGAACGACACCGCGCGAACGTGATCAGCAATCACCCGCATCGCAATGTCGGTTTTTTCATCTTGCTTGTACTTTACTCCTGCAGCATGGCCTATGAAATCCAGCAGCGGGGTAAATACATCCGTATCGTAATTCGATTGTTTTTTCTGGATCGCCACGCACAACCGTTCGAATCCCATTCCTGTATCGACATGTTGTGCCGGAAGCTTCTCTAATGAACCATCAGCCTTGCGGTTGAATTCCATGAACACGTTGTTCCAGATCTCGATCACCTGTGGATGCCCGGTGTTCACCAATTCGCGTCCGGGAATTTTTTTCACCTCTTCATCAGCGCGGAGATCGATGTGAATCTCGGAACAAGGACCACACGGCCCTTGATCGCCCATTTCCCAAAAATTGTCTTTTTTATTTCCTTTCAGAATATGGTCTTCTGCGATCCATTCCTTCCAAAAGTTGTAAGCATCCTGATCGAACGGAAGATTTTCCTTCTTATCGCCTTCAAAAACCGTAACGTATAGCCTGTCAGTTGGGAGGTGATATTCTTTTGTCAATAATTCCCATGACCATGCGATTGCTTCTTTCTTAAAATAGTCACCGAACGACCAATTACCAAGCATTTCGAACATCGTGTGGTGATAGGTGTCGATGCCGACTTCCTCGAGGTCGTTGTGCTTGCCACTTACGCGAAGACATTTTTGCGTGTCTGCAATGCGCCTGGCCTTCGGAGTAGCGTTGCCGAGAAACATGTCCTTGAACTGCACCATACCCGAGTTCGTGAAAAGCAGTGTAGGGTCGTTTTTAAGAACGAGGGGTGCGGAAGGCACAATAAGATGCCCTTTTTTCTCAAAAAACTTCAAAAAAGTACGCCTGATCTGTCCGGAATCCATTACAACGATAGTTTACTCGCCAAATTCTTGTTTTTTACTATATTGCCCGACTAATTCCTAAAAACTGCCGGGAAAATAAGCCACAAAAATAATCGCAGTTGAAGAGATTACGCAGTTGGACGTGATTTTTTTATGGCAAGGCGGTGCATAAAACAACCTGAAGGATCACGCCCATGCGAGCATTGTACAAATACAATGAAGCAACATGTCAGTACGAACGCGTTAAGGTTCAAACACCAGACGTAGTGTTCTACATGAGCGGTGTGCTCGTGACTTCCATCGCACTGCTTGTCGCGATGCTCTTCGTTCACGATTACTTCATCGACTCAGAAAAAGAAATTTCGCTCCGAAGCGAGAATCATGCGCTCGCAAAAAATCAAATACGACTCAGCGCTGAGCTTGACGAGATCGATGAGACTCTCGTTACCCTTGAAGAAAAGGACAGGGCGCTTCACACGAAATTCTTCGGAACGACTCTTGAAAGCCCGCCACTGAGAGAAACCGCAAGCCGAAAAATATTGCTTGCCGATGCTACAGGCTTTCGCAAGACGATCAGTGATCTGTCAACTCGTTCCAACAAACTCCTTTACAATTCTGAAGTAACTACCGCCTACTTCTCCGGCAAGCTCTCGGTCGATCATCGACACGCGGAAAAATTGATCGCGTTGCCTACGCTCACACCCATCAAAGCATGGAACAACGATCATGTTGTTTCAGGTTTTGGCATGCGGATCAATCCGTTTCACAAGGGATTATATGAGCATCCGGGTATCGACATCGCATCCCCACGAGGCACTGAAGTTATCGCTACTGCCGGAGGTACTATAATCGAGTCGAAGAAGAGTGAGTTGCAGGCTGGTTACGGAAATTTTATTGAGATTGATCACGGAGGCGGATTCGTGACACGTTATGCCCATCTTGAATCGGTCAGTGTGCGAGCCAGGCAACGCATCGCGAAAGGAGCTGTTATCGGTACTGTTGGAAGCAGTGGCGGCTCGGTCGCTCCACACTTGCATTATGAAGTGCTCAAAAATGGGAAATCGCTCGATCCTGTGTATTTTATGGTCGAAGGGGTGACCAGTGAAATGTATCAGGGATTAAGATCAATAAGCCAAAAACAAAATCAATCACTTGACTGATGGCGCGAATTCGATACCGATATAATCCAGAAACTTGCCGGTACGAACCTTTCTACCTGAAAGGAAAAGCCTTGCGGCAACGCGCGCTGATCTTCCTGAGTGTTGCATTTGCTGTTGCGCTTGGAGGTTATTTTTATTTAAGAAGTTATTTCGAAACCATCGATGAGTTCCTGCTTGAGCAGAAAAATCAGGCGTTGAAATTGGAGTGGTCGGGATTGCGTCAGCGCATCAACCAGTCGAATGAAAAGTTGGCTCACTACATCGACAAAGACGACAACAACTACCGCGTAATTCTGGATTCGCATCCCCTCGCTACCACCATCCGCAAGGCAGGTGTCGGTGGTAGTGTGAAAGTCGATCCGAAATTACTCGAAGAATTTCCGGCCATCTATCATGAAGCAAAGCGTGTGGAAAATCTGCGTCACGAATCGGATGTGGAAGTGCAATCCTATGACGAGATCAATAAAATTCTCGACAAGAAAATTGCCATGTGGTCATCCAAGCCGGCTATTCAACCCTTGCGCAATGAAGACCTCACCTATCTTCACACCACTTATGGATCGAGATTTCACCAGATACTCGGGTTTGTTCGCGATCACAAAGGATTGGATTTTACAGCTGACACCGGAACACCTGTCTACGCCACTGGTGATGGCGTTGTAGAACGCGCAAACTGGTCGACCAGCTTCGGTAATGTGATTTACCTCAATCACTATTATGGTTATGAAACGCGTTATGCACATTTGTCGAAATTCAATGTGCAGGGAGGCCAGCGTGTGAAACGGGGCGACCTCATTGGTTACATCGGGAATACCGGACTTTCCAAAGGTCCACATTTGCATTACGAAGTTCTTTTCCAGGGCGAGCATGTCAATCCGATAAATTTCTTTCAGCGCGATCTCAGCAACAAGGAATACGAAAAGCTGATCGATGAAGCAGGTCAAGACCACGAATCGCTCGACTAATTTTTTTCGAAATCAGGTTTTTTCAATTTTCTTTGCACTCCTTTCTTAAAGAGTCATCATGATCCGATTCGCTTGTATTTTATTGTCTCTGATGCCACTTTGGCTGAACGCGCAAATTCAACCTGACTCTACTTCCCGCACAAAACCTGATACTGTTTCTGTGATTGGCGTTGGCGACATCATGATGGGGACAAATTATCCGGAAGACAAATTGCCGCCCAATGATGGAAAATTTCTACTTGAAGATGTTAATACGGTACTCAATGATGCCGATATCACTTTTGGAAATCTGGAAGGCACACTTCTCGATAGCGGTGGAACGCCAAAGACATGCAAAGATCCTAAAGTGTGCTACGCATTCCGCACCCCCGTCCGTTACGTTGACAATCTGGTGCGGGCAGGCTTCGATATGATGAGTCTGGCCAACAATCACGCAGGAGACATGGGAGACGAAGGTCGAAGGAGCAGCATGCAAACCCTTCGCGATGCCGGAATTCTTCATGCGGGCCAGATATCGCAAAAAACAGTGATCCTTACCCGTGATGGTGTTCGATACGGCCTTGCTGCGTTTGCTCCGAACAGCAATTGCGTGAACATCAATGACCTCGCGGGTGCTAAAGCAATTGTCGCAGCACTCGACTCAGTTGTCGATGTCGTGATCGTATCATTTCATGGCGGTGCTGAGGGCGCTCAATTTCAGCACGTACCGCGAAAGCATGAACTGTTCTTTGGAGAAGATCGTGGCGATGTATACCAATTTGCGCATTCGTTGATCGATGCGGGCGCTGACATTGTTTTCGGACACGGTCCGCACGTAACACGCGGAGTGGAAGTCTATAAAAATCGTTTCATCGCATACAGCCTCGGAAATTTCTGCACGTATCGGGGCATTAGCGTCAATGGTATTAACGGATTAGCACCCATTATTAAAGTTTACACTGATGTTGCGGGTAAGTTTTATTATGCTCAAATTACTCCTACTGTGCAGACGTACGGTACAGGCGTGAAAATTGATAGCCAAAAACTAGTTACCAAGATCATTCAGGAGTTGTCCAAAAAAGATTTTCCTGAATCACCTGTTCGGATTGATGATAATGGTTTAATTACTTATCTTGCTCAGTAACATGGCGTACAAGGAAAAGGAAATTGAGAAACTCTACTACTCCATCGGAGAGGTAGCCGAAATTTTCAATGTGGCGCCTTCCCTCATCCGCTTCTGGGAATCGGAGTTTGACATTATCAAGCCGAAGAAGAACAGAAAAGGAAACCGACAATTCACCAAAGAAGATATCGATAATGTGCGCACCATCTTTCACCTGGTCAAGGAGAAAGGTTTCACGCTACAGGGCGCGAAAGAAATGTTGCGCAACGATTCTCAGGCTGTTAAAGACAAAATGGAAATGCTCGAATCATTGCGAAGCGTTCGCAATTTTTTAGTCGAGCTGAGAGAGAAGCTGCACTAGGCATTCTCTTTTTCATTTTTTTAGCGAATCTTCTTTTTCATGGATCAACAGCGTCTCGCTCTTCTTGCTTTGCATTTCATTCCCGGGGTGGGCGATTACCTGATGCGACAACTGGTCAGCTATAGTGGAGGCGCTGACAAAGTTTTCCAAACACCGAAAGGCAAACTGCTGCGAATTCCCGGAGTTGGCGAAGTGACCGCAGAAGCCATTAAATCAGGCAAAACGTTTTCAGCTGCAGAGCGTGAGCTCAAAAAAGCGGAGAAAGAAAAAGTCGATCTCATTTTTTTCATTGACAAAAATTACCCTTCGCGGTTTCGGCAGGTCAACGATGCTCCAGCACTCATCTACACCAAAGGCAACATCGATTTCGAAAACCCGAAGACGATTGCCATTGTCGGCACGCGCAAAGCAACTCCCTACGGTAAGGAAAGAGTTGAAGAACTGATTCGCGATCTCATTCCACACCAGGCCTTGATCGTGAGTGGTCTCGCTTACGGTATAGATATTCATGCTCATAAACATGCGGTGAAAAGCAATTTACCCACGATTGGCGTGATGGGAAGTGGAATGGATCACATCTATCCTGCGTCACACAAAGAGATTGCCAGGCAAATGATGGATCTTGGCGGGCTTGTGACGGAACACGCATTCGGAACAAAACCCGATGCACACAACTTCCCGGCACGAAACCGAATCGTTGCTGCATTATCTGATGCGGTTGTAATTGTTGAAGCGGCAGAAAAAGGTGGCGCGCTGATAACGGCCGACATCGCCAACAGCTACAACAAAGATGTATTCGCGTTTCCGGGAAACATCGGGCAAAGTCATTCAGAGGGTTGCAACAATCTTATCAAATCTAACAGAGCGCATTTGATCACTTCATTGAAAGATGTCGAGTACATCACAGGGTGGAATGTCGGAACAGAACCCGCAAGGCAGAAACACATCGATCTCGAGATGTTCGAAGGACTTGAAAAAGATGTGGTGAAAGCACTGATCGAAAACAACAATCAGCTGATGATCGATGACCTCAGCTGGAAGACAAACATTTCTATCAGCCAGCTTGCGTCTCTGCTGCTGACGCTGGAGTTCAAGGGAGTTCTGAGTTCGTTACCAGGCAAGGTGTATAAGTTGAAATAGTTCGAGGTGGTCGAAAGCGCGGTGCTTTTGAGAAGCTGAAAACTAAGTTTGTTTAAGTTGCCAAAGTCAACACAGAATCGAATCCTTCGAGAGCCAAGTTGACAACACAAGTCACTGGCGTTTAGCTACTAGTGTCCGCGGAAAGCTCACCAGAACTTCCAACATCATCACTTATATTAAATCTTTTGTCGCTCCGGGGCGTTTAGCTTTCAGCTTTCGGCTTTAAGCTTATTCGTTCCCGTCTTGCTGCGTGGCGGGAGGAATTTCAGTTTTCTGGTTGCACTTCTCCTTGATCATCTCGTAGGCCTTCAGGTCGCCAAGTTCACCGGCTTTGCTTAGGTCCAGACAGCCGTTCTTGGTGTCTCCGAAGTCGAGGCGGAGAATGCCGCGCATATAATATGCATCAACATTTTTTGGGTGAAGCTGAATGATCTTCGTACAATCATTGATTGCATCTTCGTAGGCTTGCAAAAAATGTTTCGCTTTTCCGCGATTGAAGTAAGCCTCTATATAGTTCTCATTGATCGCAATAGCTGAAGAATAATCTGCAATCGCACCATAATAATCCTGGAGTTTCATTTTCACGTTGCCACGCGCGAAAAAAGCATCAGCAAACTTCGGGTTCTTTTCAATGGCGAGATTATAATCTTTCATCGCCCCGTGGCGATCGTCAAAAGAATCTTTGATGTTAGCGCGAACGTAGTATGCCGCTGCGTAAGTTGGATCGACTTCAATGGCTTTGTTGAGGTTGAGCAACGCTTCCATGAATTCGCGTTTCTCATATAGGTCGCGCCCCTTCTGCGTGTAGTCTTTGGCGGCTTGACCAAAACTGGAAAATGACAAAGCGATACAAGAGAGCAACAATGCAGCAATCTTTCTCATCTCGGTGGAGTTTGATGGAATTTACGCAAAGTTAAGCACATATTATGCCGAAAGCGGGCCAGGTAATGTTTTTGAAGCGATCGTCAGAAATCAATGCCCGGGGAAAACATGGTCTGCCAGCATCATCGCCTTTGAAAACTCTTTCATATCGAGTCCCGAAGCCACATGATTTTCCTGCAAATACGCTAGAATAGTTTCAGTTGCCATGTTTCCAACCAACTCGTCTTTGGCCATGGGGCATCCGCCAAATCCGCGAATTGCTCCGTCAAATCTTCGGCACCCGGCATGATAGGCCGCGGCAATTTTTTCTGTTGATGTTTTTGGGTTGGAGTGAAGGTGCGCCCCCAATTCCAAATCGGGAAATTGTTTTGCCAGACTGGAGAATAAATACGTGATGTTTTCGGGATTCGACACTCCGATCGTATCTGCCAGTGAAACAATGCGCGACCCAAGCGTGCGAATGATGTCGACAAAATTTGCTACCAGATCGATCTCGTAAGGATCTCCATAAGGATTTCCAAAGCCCATGCTCACGTAAGTGACCAGCTCTTTTCCGCTGCGAACGCAAATTTCCTGGATCTCTTCGAGTGTATTCAATGCCTCCCCGATCGATTTATTCGTATTGCGTTGTTGAAATGTTTCCGAAATCGAAAGTGGAAAACCGAGATAGTGCACACCTTCGAACTTCGATGCATCTTCAGCGCCCCGCGTATTGGCTATGATCGCCAGCAACTTCGATGGACTCTCCTTCCAAGCTATCTTCTCGAGTACTTCTGCTGTGTCGCGCATCTGTGGGATGGCTTTGGCGGAAACAAAACTTCCAAAGTCGATTGTGTCGAAACCAACGCGTAGCAACTGATTGATGTATTCGATTTTTTTCTCCGTTGGAATGAAGGTTTGCAACCCTTGCATCGCGTCTCGCGGACATTCAATGATCTTCATGACTTTTGTTCAATAGCATTCAAGTACTGACTTTTATATGGGTTTTAAAAAAGGTAACACATAAACGACAGGAAAAAATTCACTTTAATCGTCATTAGCCGCATTTTGTCTTCGCTTTTAAATCCTAATTTGCTCGGCCAGCGAATAAAGAAAGTATTTTTCTCCGAACCCCCATGCCATTACCAGAATTAAGCGGAGCCCTCGGACTAAAACGGGCTGCACACCTGTTGAGGCGCGCTACGTTTGGCGCAACAAGATCGCAGATCGATGCGTACTCATCATTGACACCCATTGAAGCAATAGCGCAACTTTTCCGCACAACGCTTCCCGATCCCGCGCCTCCAAATGATCCCAAGACCGGCCTTCCCTGGTATAATGTCACGCTGACCGATGCGAACAGTAAGGATGACGTCTTGCAGTCGTGCTTTAAAGGATGGTTCATTGCGCAAATGCTCAGCCACGAAGTTGACCCGGCTATTTCCCTGGCGTACTCGGCACGCGAAAAACTTGTTCTATTCCTGCATGCACACTTCACTTGCATTCAGTCGAAAGTGAGCAACAGCAAGTCGATGTATTTTCAAAATTTGCTGCTCAGGTTTTTTGCACGCGATGCCGTTACAAGCGATGCTAAGATCAACTTTAAGAACCTTACCATCAAGGTCAGCATCGATAATGCCATGCTGAAACTTCTCGATGGCGATCTTAATGTGAAAGGGAGTCCAAATGAAAACTACGCCCGCGAATTGTTTGAGCTGTTTTCTATTGGTCGCGGACTTGAAGGTACACTCCCGCCCCCTTCTGGCCCTGGCGATTATATTGTGTATACCGAGCAGGATGTTCAGGCCGCTGCCAAAGTGCTATCGGGTTGGCAGGTTGACGAAGATTTTGCTACAGTCGATGCCGATACTACCCTTCCTCGAGGAAAAGTAAAGGGATCCGCGACTAACGCTTCATCACACGACAATGAGCCAAAAGTTTTTAGTGCGCGGTTTTCCAACGCAGTTATCCAGGCCAATTCCACCTTAACGAACGGTGGACAACCGACCGAAGCAAGTGCGCTCGATGAAATTCGTCAGCTGATCGACCTGATCTACTCAAAACAGGAAACTGCTAAACACATTTGCTGGAAACTCTATCGATTCTTTGTCTACGGCCCGCACACACCGGAATCTTCTTTGGCCATTGATGGTGCAATCATTTCTAACATGGCCGACCTGTTTGTTTCCAGCGGATATAAGATCCAGCCGGTGATCGAAAATCTGTTGCGAAGTGAACACTTTTACGAGGCCGCAGCAGGCGACTTGAAAGACGATAACTTTGGTGGGATCATCAAGTCTCCGATCGATCTGGTAACAGGCGCATTCCGGACTTTTGAGGTCACGCTGCCTTCTATGGCAACGCAAATCACAGATTTTTATAAAGCCACGGATGATATCCTCGGTATACTGTCCGACCTCGGGATGAATTTTTACGAGCCTTACGATGTGGCTGGCTATGATGCGTACCATCAATTCCCGATCTATCATCGCGCATGGATCACTCCGAATTACCTCGCTAATCGTTATGATTTTATACGCTCGTTGGTCGATCCGAATCGCGCTGGGATGTTCAAGGTGGACGTCTATAATTTTGTGAAGAACAATTTTGCGGGCACAGCACCCGATGCACGACTCCTTATTATAGAACTGGCAAAATACCTCTTACCGGTATCCAATAACCTGACCTTTGATGATGCTAGCGATGACACAGCCACAATCACTGCGAAGCGGATGAATTTTTTCAAAGACCGTTTCCTCCAACAATTCGATGAAGGATACTGGACTACGCGATGGAATGAAAATGCTGTGGACCTTCGCGATCAGCTCGCGTTTTTATTCAATGCCATGCTTCAATCACCGGAATACCAACTTGCCTGACCATGAAAAATTCCCGCAGACAGTTTTTGAAAAGTTTGCCCGTAGCGATGAGCATGCCGTTCACGATCGGTGGCATTCCCGTCAATCTTATGAGAGAAAACGCGCTCACACGGATGGCGAAGGAAAGCCTAAGCAACGATCGCGTACTCGTCATTCTGCAGATGCACGGTGGAAATGACGGATTAAACGCAGTGATTCCGGTAACTGACTACGAACTATACTACAGCAAGCGCGCAAACATCGCTATACCGGCAAAAAACAGTCTTCGGAAAATGATCGCTGTCGATTCAACGCTCTCACCGGAAAAACAGATCGGGTTTCATCCTGATATGCAAGCGATGAAAATGATGTACGACCAAGGACGAGTAACAGTGGTACAAGGCGTGTCGTATAAAAATAACAACGGTTCTCATTTCCGCGGACGCGACATTTGGTTCATGGGCGGATCGTTCGAAGATTATTATCAGTCGGGTTGGGTTGGTCGGTATCTCGAGCAGGAGATCGCACCAAAAAAATATCCTCAGGATTTCCCTAACGCTGAGATGCCCGACCCGCTGGCAATCGAAATGGGCAGCGATGTCTCATTGATCTTTCATCAACAGGGAAATATACCAACCTCGATCTCGATCAACGATCCGCAGGCATTTGCCGAACTCGTTTCAGAATTGGAAGGATTCGTTGATGAGCAAATCGATCCACGCGGCATTCCTCCTCAATTTCTCCAGGATTCTCCTTATTATAATGAGTTGGACTGGATCTTAAGCCTTGAGGATAAGTCAAAAGACTACGCGGCCAGACTGGCGGAAGTTTATGCGGCAGGTAAAGCGATCACGGGATATACAGACTATCCGGAGCATTATCCTTACAACGCACCCGAGGGGAGCTACAAGAATCCCCTTACGAACCAATTACAAATTGTTGCGCGGTTGTTGTCAGGCGGTTGTAAGACGAAAGTTTTCCTGGTGAAGATCGGGGGATTCGACACGCATGCCGGCCAGGTTGAAAGTTACGATCCAACAATGGGCGGACATGCTGCACTGCTCTATCACATCTCCACTGCCATGGCTGCGTTCCAGGAAGATCTGCGCAAACGTGGATTGGAAGATCGCGTGCTTACCGTTACAACTTCAGAATTCGGACGAAGAATATATTCGAACGGAAGCTTCGGTACCGATCACGGAACAGGCGGGCCGATGTTCATTTTCGGGAAAGGTGTGAAGCCAGGCGTTGTCGGTCAGGTCCCTGATTTGAATCAGTCGAATGTGGAAATGCAGTATGATTATCGCGTGATCTACGGGAACATCGTGCGCGATTGGTTGCTGGTGAGCGATGATCGATTGAATGAGATATTCCCTGGGTTGATGAATTCACAAGGAACGTCAGACGGCACAAAATTCGAAGAGCTTCCGATCGCGTCAAAGGTCGTTACAGGCATTGATGATTTTATCGGTGACCGGTTTTCACTGGAAACTTGTTACCCGAATCCTGCTCGTGAAAGAACGGCATTTGAATTTTCAGTGAACAGCACGTACCAGGTCGACATTGATCTCTACAACAAAGAGGGAAAGAAAATACAAAGCTTGATCCACGCAGTCTTCGAACCCGGCAAACATCGCGTTGAAGTCGATGTAAAGAATCTCGCAGCCGGAAGTTATATTTACCATATGCGATCCGGGGTTTTCAAAGCATCGCAAAAACTTGTCGTTGTAAAATAACCCATGAAACACCTCCTGGCATTTTCTTTGGCGTTGCTGCTCGTGACAAACGCTGTATCGCAACAGCGCAAACCACCGAAGCTTCCCAAATTCAATAAGAATAAAGAGAAAGATACTTTTTTAAAAAAACAATGGTTCCTGGGGTTCAAAGCCGGAAGCAACCTATCAGGAGCGGCTGTTGAAAAACAATTCAATGTTATTCAGCCTGCAAACTATGAAGCGAAGCAGGTTGCTAAAAAATACCGGAACTATAAAGACCCTGGCGCGCAGGCCACCATCGAAGCTACATTCTATTTTACAGGCTTTTGTCTCAGCTTTCAGCCCAGCTACAGGCACAACGTGTTCGGTTATTCCAATAGTTACGAATGGATGGACACAGAAACGCCCACAAACAGACTCGAATTGACCTATAAACAACAGCAAAATCTTTCCTATTTCGATTTTCCGGTTCTCATTCGCTATGAGAAGATGCTCAATAAAGTTAGTCCTTACATCCAGGCTGGCGTTTACTACACGCATTTACTCGGTGCAACGAAATCTGTTGATGTATCGGGAATTGACTACGCTTCGGGCGGAACGAATGAATTCTC
>CBHROW010000013.1:0-29673 GCA_966080355.1 uncultured Chryseosolibacter sp. | reverse complement strand
CCATTCCGATCCTGTAATTATCTCCACCGAGCAACACGATCTTGTCGCCAGCCTTCAGGTGTTCTTTCTTGCTGTCTTTCGCTTTTCCGAAACCGACACCACCGGCAAGCATGATCACTTTGTCGAAACCATATTTTTTATCCGCTTCAAAATGTTCGAAGGTGAGAACGCTTCCGCAGATAAGGGGCTGACCGAACTTATTTCCGAAGTCAGATGCGCCATCAGAGGCTTTGATCAGAATTTCTTCTGGAGTTTGATACAACCATTTGCGCTCAGGAAATTTTTTCTCCCACGATCTTCCATTTTCAAGGCGAGGGTAGGAGGTGATGTACACTGCTGTCCCTGCGAGGGGAAGTGATCCCTTTCCGCCAGCGAGTCTGTCGCGGATCTCTCCCCCCGAACCGGTAGCCGCACCGTTGAACGGCTCGACTGTTGTCGGGAAGTTATGCGTCTCTGCTTTGATAGAAATTACCGATTCGATTTCTTCTACCTTGAAAAAATCTGCAACATCCTGACGCTCGGGGGCGAACTGTTCAATAACGGGACCTTGAATGAAGGCAACGTTGTCTTTGTATGCCGAGATGAGATAATTCGGATTTTCCTTCGAGGTTTGCTTGATCAGTTGGAAAAGCGTCTGCACTTTTTCTTTTCCATCGATCACGAAAGTGCCATTGAATATTTTATGCCGGCAATGTTCCGAATTCACTTGTGAGAATCCGAAGACTTCGCTGTCGGTCAGTTTGCGATTGAGTTGTTTGCTGACCTGCTCGAGATAATCGATCTCCTCTTTACTCAGTGCGAGGCCTTCTTTTTCGCTGTAGGCCGAAATATTATCGACTTGGCGAATGGGTTCGGGTTGATGATGGATGGTGAAAATATCCTGATCGATCTTTGTGTAAAGCACTTCGAGCATTCGGTCGTGTTTAACGTTGGCGTCTTTCACGATCGAAAATTCTTCAATCCGCTCAATGCCGGTGATTGCCATGTTCTGCGTGATCTCCACTGCGTTGGTGCTCCAGGGAGTGACCATTTCTTTACGCGGGCCGATAAAAAATCCGGTCAGCGAACTTTCAGTCAGGGGCTCAGCGCCTCCAAACAGCCATGTCAGTTTCTGAATGTCCGTTTTTTGTAATGGGTGTAGCGAGCCAACTGCATAAAGCTTGTCGGCTTTTGAGCGGAAAAATAAGATCATTGATCAGTGGTCGATTAGAGTGGGCAAAAATACGAGCATTTTGTGGTTTTCCCTTGGAAAACATGCAAATACAGATACCGGTGATCTACATTAACGCCCGTGCTATAGGCGGGGGCGCTCGCGTGTGTCTCCGGTAGCCGCAGAATGGTGCTGACGCGCTCTTAAAGCAGCGGGTTAACGTTATGAGAAATAAAGTGCGGGATGGATAGATCAATTAATCCGCTATGCCCGCTGTCTAATTCAATAAATTTTGGATGATCGAGTTTGCGGAGGAACGTTTTCATATCCGATGAGGGTATCACTTTATCATATTTTCCGGTGATCAGTTTGAGGGAGATCTTGTTGTGGTTGATTGTTCGTGCAAGCCCATTCAAATCGAAATTGAGTTTTCGAAACACGACCCATGAATAATAAACCCGTTTTCTTTTTTCTTCCGTGTTCATCTGATACTCGGCAAACCTGACTAACCCCTTGTCGATGAAAGACAATTTACTCAGCCACCGTGCCATTCTTTCGAAACGATCCGGATGAACGATCATGCTCTTGAAGAACTTTCTGAGCAAAGGGGGATACGTTGCCATGCTGTACCAGAAGCTCGTTTTAATTCCATCGGGAGCGACCAGGATCACTTCGTCAACTTTTTCCGAAAACGATTCCATTGTGGCCAAAGCAAATTTTCCCCCCATGCTGAAGCCGGCAACTGAAAATCGCTTCACGCCATTTTTTTCCAAAAAGACCTCTACCGTCTTCTTCCACGCGTCTTTCGTTAACGGAGTTTCGTTGTGCGCCCACTTGCTTCGCCCGTGGAAATAGAGATCGAAAATGTACAAGGTATAGTGTTTTGCAAGTGTTTGTGCGAGAAGCTGAAAGACGCTCATGTCCTGGCCGAAGCCGTGGAAGATCAGCAGGTGTTTTTCGCCCAGGCCGGTCTTTGCATAGTGCATTCGGCTTCCTTCAAACTCCACATACAAATCGCGGATCATGATGATATTTGTCAACTTTACAGAAAATTTCAGGTTTTCTAAAATATTCATTTCCGTTGCCCGTCTCTGGAGAAAACAGAGCGGGTGATGGACCTGGCCATGCAAATAAAAGAGCAGACATTCCTAAAGGAGAAAGACCGGTTGCTGAGCTTCATTCGGAACCGCGTTTCGTCCACCGAGGAAGCGGAAGACATTCTCCAGGATGTATTCTACCAGTTCGTTGCTGGCTTCAATTCCATAGAATCCATCGATCGAGTGACCTCCTGGCTGTTTTCGGTTGCCCGTAACAAGATCATCGATCGTTACAGGCGCGATTCAGCCCGACCTAAACGTGCGGACTTCGCAACACAAACTGGAGCGGACGATGAAGCACCCATCACGTTGCAAGAGATCCTTCCGGACCTTGGCAACACGCCTGAAGATTCTTATCTGAGAGAAATGATCTGGGACGAGGTCATGGAAGCGCTCGAAGAATTGCCGGAAGAGCAGCGCACGATCTTCATTCAAAACGAAATGGAGGAGCGCAGCTTCCGCGAGATATCAGAAGAAACTGGGGTATCGATCAATACGCTATTATCGAGAAAACGTTATGCGATTCTCGCGCTGAGGAAGCGCCTGCAAAAACTTTATGATGAATTATAAAAACAAAAATATTACAGCTATGAACAAGCCTATGAAAATTACGATGTGGGTGGCGCTTGGGCTCCTGTTTATACTCGCCTTCGGCTGGATCACCATGTCGCTTTGGAACTGGCTGGTTCCCGACCTTTTCCATGGACCGGTAATCAATTTTTATCAGGCGCTTGGCCTTCTTTTGCTAAGCAAAATTATTTTCGGTTTTGGCGGGAAAGGCGGGGGTCACCGCGGAGGCATGCATTGGAAGCAAAAATACTATCGGAAGATGCATGGAATGACACCGGAAGAGCGTGAGATCTTCAAAGCGAAAATTCGGGAAAAGTGGTGCTATCGCGATCAAACTTCGGCCACCGACCAGCAGGGCCATACAAACGTTTGAGGTCGAAAATTCTCAAAAACTTATAGAAAAAATTCGAAAAAAGGCGAACCCGGTGCCGCAAAGGCCGTTAAAGGAAACGTTGGAAACTTTTGAAATGTAAAAAGTTTCCATAGTTTTGCTCCCGATTTAGCCGCAAAGGCACTAAGACACGAAGGGCTTCTGGATTAAAAAAATGGTTTTGACCGTCCAAAATTCAGAAGCTCGATTGTCCTTTTCGCAGCAGCAAAATGCATTCTTAGTGTCTTCGCGCCTTTGTGGCAACTGGGTATTTAATATGGAAGAGATCGACATCAAAGAGAAAATCTTGAAAGGGGCAGAGGACCTGTTCACCAAGTATGGCGTGCGAAGTATTTCCATGGATGACATTGCACGGCATCTCGCGGTTTCTAAGAAGACACTATATCAACACTTTGCTGATAAGGAAGATATCGTGACAATGACTTGCCGCAATCACCTCGAGCGAAACCAGGGCGAATTTGATAACATTCGCGAGACTGCGAAAAATGCGATCGATGAGCTTGCGAGACTTTCAATTTGTCTGAAACGCAATATGCAGGAACTGAACCCATCGCTCTTGTATGACCTTCAGAAATATCATCCGAAGGCCTGGGCGGTTTGGGTGAATCACAAAAATCTTTTTATCAAAACATCAGTCGAGCGAAATCTCAAGCAAGGAATTGAAGAAGGATATTTTCGTGCCGACATCAATCCGCAAATTATTGCAGCAGTCAGGCTCGAACTCGTACAGATGGCTTTCAACGAAGACGTTTTTCCACGCGAGCATTTTCGATTGAGTGAAGTACAGATGCAGATCTTCGATCATTTTGTTTTTGGACTTGTTACAGAAAAAGGGCGAAAGCTCTATCTCAAATATAAAGAAGTCAATAATCACCAACCGTCAACCATTTTATAGTATGCGAAAATTATACCTGCTAGTTTCCCTCATTGTTATTGCTCCGCTGAGTTGGGCACAGCAGAATACATCCGGACAAACATTTACGCTTGAGCAGGCGATTGAGTATGCATTGGCAAATTCAGTCAATGCTAAGAACGGCACGATCGATGAGCAGATTGCCAGTGCCAAAGTGAAGGAAACACGCGGTATCGGATTGCCACAGGTGAATGCTTCTGTTGGCATTACCCATAATCAAAAACTGCCAAGGTTTTTCTCACAATACAATCCTGATCAGGGTGGAGGTTTTATAGACCTGAGTCAGATCCCGGGAATTCAGCCGGGCGATGTTGTTGCGTTTCCAAACTTTTTTCAGTTGAAGTCTGCCGGAAATGCTTCCGTAACGATCAACCAGATACTTTTCAACGGATCTTACCTAGTTGGTTTGCAGGCCGCCAATGCTTATCGCGATTTGTCGGTAAAGACCAATACACAAACCAAAGAGAACATTGTTGAGCAGGTGACCAAAGCATATTACAACGTTCTGATCAACAAGGACCGTGTTACGCTTTTCGATGTCAACATTGCAAGAGTCGATTCGTTATTCAAGACCACGAAAGCATTGAATGAAAATGGTTTTGCGGAAAGAATTGACGTTGATAGGATCCAGGTAACTGTAAACAATCTGAAAGCACAACGTGATAATTTCAGGAACTTGCAGGAGCTCGGACTTCAATTGCTGAAATTCCAGATGAACTACCCGATGGATCAGGACATCGATGTTGCCGGTGACATCAAATCGATTCAGGTCGATGAAAATCTGCTGAGCAACTACGCAGAGAAATGGGACTACTCGCAAAGAACCGACTACAGTATCCTGGAAACGAACAGAAGGCTTCAGGCACTCAACATCAAGAATAAATATGCCGAGTCGCTGCCAAGTTTGATCGCATTTGCAAACCTCGGTTATTCTTCACAGTCGCCTAATGTGGGTGGGTTGTTCAAAACAGAAAGTGGCATTGCGGATACAGAGCAATATGGACCTGACAAATGGTATTCATTTTCATCCTTTGGCGTAAGTCTTTCTATTCCTCTCTTCAGTGGCCTGCAAAGAAACTATAAGCTGCAGCAGGAAAAGTTGAACATGCGGAAGATCGAGAATGGATTTTCAAGCCTGAAGTCAGCCATCGACCTTCAGATCAAGCAATCCGCGATCACGTATTTGAACGCGATCAGCACGCTCAAATCGCAAAGAGAAAATATGACGCTCGCGGATAATGTTGCGAAAGTTACAAAGATCAAGTATGAACAAGGTGTTGGCTCGAACCTGGAAGTGACTGAAGCTGAAAGCGCTTTGCGCGAAGCTCAGATCAACTACTACGATGCGTTGTACTCAGCGCTGGTAGCTAAAGTCGACCTCGATAAAGCTTATGGAAAACTGAATCCCCAAAACGCAAATAAATAATTACGTATGACCGCCTCAAAATCCTTATACATGAAATCAAATTTTTACTACCGCTTAGCTGGCGCGTTTGTGATTGCCGGACTTTTGGCAGCATGCAGCGCGGCCTCACCCGATGACGATAAGAAAGCACGTCTTGATAAACTCAAGAAAGAGCAAAAAGAGCTTGCTTCAGAGATCACCAAACTCGAAGCCGAGATCGCCAAAGAAAATCCCGATTCTGCAAACGTGAAATCGAAAGATGTTGCCGTTGTTGAACTGGCACCTAAGAAATTCGATCATTACGTTCAGACGCAGGGAACCATCGAGTCGCAGAACAATGTCCTGGTAAGTGCGAAATCGGGTGGAACGGTCACGAACGTGTATGCTAACGAAGGTGATCAGGTCACGAAAGGTCAAACCATTGCACAGATCGACAACAGTGCCATTCAACGAAGCATCGAGTCGATGAAGGCACAACTCGAACTTGCTACCTCGGTCTACGAGCGTCAGAAAAATCTCTGGAGCCAGAAGATCGGAACGGAAGTGCAATTCCTACAGGCAAAGACCAACAAGGAAGCTCTTGAAAAGCAAATTGCTTCTATGCAGGAACAAAATGAGCAGACCAAGATCAAAGCTCCATTCAGCGGAACGATCGATGCCATGCATATTAAGCAAGGCGAGAACGTCATGCCAGGAATGCCTGCTGTTCAGGTTGTGAATGCCACCGATCTCAAATTAGTGGCACACATTTCAGAAGCCTATGTCACAAACATCAAAAAAGGGAACAAAGCGGTGATCACGGTATCCGAGATCAACAAAGAGATCCCTGCAACTGTGACATTTGTCGGACGGACCATCAATCAACTTTCCCGAACATTCGATGTGGAGGTTAAACTCTCGCCAGATAACAATCTCCGTCCAAACATGACCGCCACTGTGAAGGTGATCTTCGAATCTGATCCAGCTGCCATTACCGTACCGATTGACGTTATTCAGGAAGTGAACAAGCAAAAAATTGTTTATGTAGCTGAGCAGAAGGGTAACCTTACCGTTGCGCGTAAGAAAGCAGTAACCGTTGATGGTGTGTTTGGTGGAATTGCGCAGGTGAAAGGCCTCGCAGCTGGCGATAAAGTAATCACCGTTGGATTCCAGGGTTTGAACGATGGCGATTACGTAAAAATCTAATCCTGACTCAATCATCTAAAAATATTGCAAGATGAAAGACATCGAAAAAGAATTTCGACCCACCAGTTGGGCGATCGACAATAAGGTAGCCATTTACGTAGCAACCGTTTTGATCTGTATCATGGGGGTTGTTACGTATAACAAGCTCCCGAAAGAAAGTTTTCCAGAAGTTGTGTTTCCACAGATCTATGTGGCCACCGCATATCCTGGTGCTTCGCCTACAGACATCGAGAACCTGATCACCAAACAGATTGAAAAGCAGGTGAAGTCTCTTACGGGCGTAAAGAAAGTGACGAGCAATTCGGTTCAGAATTTTTCGAACGTGATCATCGAGTTCGAAGCCGACATCGATGTAGACCAGGCGAAACGTGAAGTGAAGGACGCTGTCGATAAAGCGAAGAATGATCTGCCGAGTAACCTCGAGGATGATCCACAAGTAATTGACATCGACATCTCCGAAGTTCCGATCATGTTTGTCAACCTCTCGGGTGACTATGACCTGCAAACCTTGAAACGCTATGCCGAAATGATGCAGGATCGCTTTGAAGGGATCAAAGAGATCAGGCGTGTCGACATCGTTGGAGCGCTCGATCGCGAGATCCAGATCAATGTCGATATGTACAAAGCCGCATTGGCGGGTGTCGACCTTTCAGATATCATTCAGGCCGTTGGTAGCGAAAACGTGTTGATGCCTGGTGGGCAGTTATCGGTGAACGGAATGAAACGATCTCTTAGCGTGAGCGGTGAGTACGAGAATGCAGATGAGATCGCCAACACCGTGGTAGGTTCAACAAAAGGTGGAAAGGTTTATCTGAAAGATATTGCCGATGTTGTTGATACCAATAAAGAGCAGGAAAGTTTTGCGCGCCTTGACGAGAAGAACGTAGTGACATTGAACGTGGTGAAGATGGGTGGAAAGAACTTGATCCATGCATCCGATAACGTCATGGCGGTCATCGATGAGTACAAGCAATCTGTGCTGCCTCCCGGTCTCGAAGTAACCGTTACTGGCGATCAATCGGATAACACCCGCGTTACGTTGCACGATCTGATCAACACGATCATCATTGGATTTATTCTCGTAACTATTATCCTCATGTTCTTCATGGGAGTAACGAACGCGGTCTTTGTTGGGCTGTCAGTACCGATCTCCAGCTTCATCGCATTCCTTGTATTTCCGGTCATCGGCTTCTCGCTGAACATGATGACGCTGTTTTCCTTCCTGCTTGCGTTGGGTATTGTAGTGGATGATGCGATCGTGGTGATCGAGAATACGCACCGGGTTTTCGAAAATGGTAAAGTGCCGATCCGCAAAGCTGCTAAAGTGGCCGCGGGCGAAGTTTTCTTGCCTGTGTTCTCCGGAACCATGGTAGTACTCGCGCCATTCATTCCCCTTGCGTTCTGGCCGGGCGTCATCGGTAAGTTCATGATGTATTTGCCCATCACACTGATCGTTGCGCTGGTTGCATCGCTTGTGGTTGCGTATATCATCAATCCGGTGTTTGCAGCCGACTTTATGAAGCCGCACGACAAACACGAGGAAGGCCACTCGAAGCTTACGAAAGGTTTCAAGGTGACTGCCGTTACTTTCGCTGGAATAGCTATCATATCTTATCTTATCAGCTTTGGTCTTGGAAATTTTGTGGTGTTGATGTTCGCTTTATATGCGCTTCACCATTTTGTGTTGAAATCTGTGATCGAAAGCTTTCAGACATCAACATGGCCTAAGGTTCAGAATGCCTATAAGCGTTTAGTAACATGGTGTTTGTATCGTTATCGCCCGATCTGGATTGCAGTGGGTGTAGTATTCCTTTTTGTTTTCTCGATTGTGTTCACCGCCATCCGCAAACCACCGGTGGTTTTCTTTCCGAATGGCGATCCGAACTTCATCTTTGCTTATGTGCGGATGCCAATCGGTACAGATCAGCGTGTAACTGATTCCATCACCAACATCGTTGAGGACCGGATCATTAAAACCTTAGAGATCGATGGGAAGCCGAATCCGATCGTAGAATCGGTTATCTCAAACGTGGCGATAGGTGCAAGTGAAAACCAGTTCGACATCGGTGGCCAGGCAAGTTCGCATCTTGGAAAAGTTTCCGTTGCCTTCGTTAAATTTGCGCAACGCGATGGTCAGTCCACGAAGGTGTACATGGAAAAGATCCGGCAGTCTGTGAAGGGTATAAAAGGTGCTGAAGTTTCTGTTAACCAGGAGCAAAACGGTCCACCCACGGGTAAAGCTATCAACATCGAAGTTGCAGCCGATGACTTTGGCTTGCTGGTTAAAACCGCAGACGATGTTAAACGTTACCTTGTAGCGCAGCAGGTGCCGGGTGTTGAAGAACTGAAGTCAGACTTCCAAAGCGATAAACCTGAGATCGTGGTAAAGATCGATCGGGAAAAAGCAAATCGCGAAGGCATCTCGACCACTGCGATCGGACGCGCCCTTGGAGCTGCCGTGTATGGCGTGGAGGTGTCGAAGTTCAGAGATGAAAATGACGACTATCCTATTCAGCTGCGCGTCAAGGAATCGCAACGCAACGACCCCAATGCACTCATCAATATTCCGGTGACATACCGTGACATGAGCTCGGGCGGTATGGTACGTCAGGTGCCGCTTTCTGCTGTTGCAAAAATTGAGTACTCGAACAGCTATGCCGGTATTCGCAGGATCGATCAGAAACGCGTGATCACGATCCAGTCGAACGTGCTGGGCGATTTTAACGCAAATGAAGTTGTTGCTGATATTCAGTCGCGACTCAACGACTACCCGACACCCGATGGAGTTACAGTGAAGATGACGGGTGAACAAGAAGACCAGGCTGAAACCATGGCTTTTTTGGGCCTCGCCTTCGGACTTGCATTTGCACTGATCTTCATGATCCTCGTTTTGCAATTCAATTCCGTGAGCAAACCCGTGATCATTTTGCTCGAGATTGTTTTCAGTATTATTGGTGTGCTCATTGGATTCTCGCTTTTCAAAATGGAGATCTCGATCATTATGACGGGTGTTGGTATCATGGCACTCGCGGGACTCGTGGTTCGTAACGGTATTCTCCTTGTAGAATTTACCGAACTGCTTCGCGAGCAAGGTGTGTCACTGTACGAAGCGATCATAGAAGCTGCGAAGACACGTATGACTCCAGTTTTATTGACAACCATGGCCGCTACGATCGGTTTGATTCCGCTGGCCGTTGGTTTGAATATTGACTTCGTGACATTGTTCACAGAGCTCAATCCGCACATATATTTTGGCGGAGACAACGTAGCGTTCTGGGGGCCGCTGTCATGGACCATGATCTTCGGTTTGATCTTCGGAACGTTCCTCACGCTGATCCTCGTGCCTGTGATGTACCTGCTTGTTACTAAATTGAAGCAACGTATTTTCAAAAAGCGCGAAAGCGCAGCTCCCGCAACAGATGGCGCGATTGCCATAAGTTGATTTGAACTAAAAAATAGAGAAAGTCGTCTTAATCCTTAAGGCGACTTTTTTCGTTTTATATGAACCCCAGAATCATGACTTTCCTGTTTTTTACCGTGTTTTTCGTGCTGGTTGATTATTACCTCTTCCAGGCGGTTTTAATGGTTAGCAAAGAATGGTCTCCCGCATGGAAAGCGGCAGCGCGATATGGATTCTGGATTCCTACTATCGTTGCGATCCTTGCACTTGCGTGGTTCAATTTTGGCGATCCATATAAATATTCGAGTGGTATCCGTAATTGGATCATCACCGGACTTTTCGCTACCTATTTTTCAAAAATATTCGGGATCATTTTCGTCTTCGTGGATGATCTGCAGCGCGGTTTTCGTTGGGTGGTTCACCAGTTTTATAATCCTGAACCTGAAAAGCTGAAAGGTGTTGCCATTCCCCGCTCTGAATTCCTTGCGAAGACTGCGTTGATCGCTTCAGCTGTTCCCTTTGGAGCAATGGCATATGGAATTATTTCAGGGGCGCATGATTATCGTGTTAAGCGCGTCACGGTGAGGCTCCCGAATCTTCCGAAATCATTCGATGGCATGACGATCGGCCACGTTTCTGATATTCATTCCGGAAGTTTCTTCAACAAGACCGCAGTGAAGGGTGGCGTTGAGATGATGTTGAATGAAAAGCCCGACCTGATCTTCTTTACGGGCGATTTGGTGAATAATGAAAGCGCAGAAGTAAAAGATTACATCAACATTTTCGACAAGCTCAAAGCACCGCTGGGTGTTTATTCCGTAACGGGGAATCATGACTACGGAGACTATTATCGCGGATGGAAATCGATCGATGAAAAGCGTCAGAATTTTCGTGACTTGATGGAGGCGCATCGATTGATGAACTATAAGTTGTTGATGAATGATCACGCAATGATCGAGCAAGGCGGAGAGAAGATCGCCATTCTTGGAAATGAAAACTGGGGCGCTGGAAGATTTTCGAAATACGGAAAACTTCATCTTGCACATCATGGTACGGATGAAGCAGCCGTCAAACTATTGCTATCGCACGATCCCAGCCATTGGGATGCAGAGGTTCGCAAGGAATATAAAGACATCGATGTGATGTTCTCGGGCCATACACACGGATTCCAATTCGGTGTGGAGATCGGCAATTTCAAATGGAGTCCTTCGCAATACGCTTACAAACAGTGGGCAGGTCTGTACCAGGAAGGTTCGCAATATCTTTACGTGAATCGAGGCTTCGGTTATCTCGGTTATCCCGGAAGGATCGGAATGCCTCCGGAGTTAACGATTATGAAGCTGGAACGCGCGTAAATGTGCCAATGCGACAATATGCCGATTTGCGAATTATAAATTGCGAGACCCCGTCCACTGGCATATAGGCCAATCGGCACATTGGCTAATTCTTTTTTTCAACTGCATGTCCTCCAAACTCATTTCTCAATGCGGCAACAATTTTGCCAGAGAACGTATCTTCCTGCAGCGACCGATAGCGCATCAGCAATGATAGTGCGATCACCGGAGTTGCGATTTGTTTTTCGAGCGCGTGTTCTAACGTCCATTTTCCTTCACCCGATGAATGCATCACACCCTTGATCGACTCAAGCTTCGGGTCTTTTGACAGCGCGTTTTCCGTAAGTTCCATCAGCCAGCTCCGAACTACCGAGCCGTGATTCCAAACGCCAGCAATTTTTTTAAGGTCCAGGTTGAACTCACTTTTGTGCATCACTTCAAAACCTTCCGCGATTGCCTGCATCATGCCGTATTCGATACCATTGTGTATCATCTTCACAAAGTGCCCGGAGCCGGAAAGTCCGCAATACAAATAGCCATCTTTTAAGGCGATATCTTTGAAAAGTGGTTCGCAAAAATCGAAGGCCGATTTCTTTCCACCTATCATCGCGCATACTCCGTTCAACGCGCCCTCGGTTCCGCCACTCGTACCGCAATCGAGAAAATCGATTTGAGCACTTTCAAGTTCTTTGCTGCGCCTGACAGAATCTTTGAAGTTCGAGTTGCCGCCATCAATAAGTATATCTCCCGGCTTAAGCATAGGTTTCAATGCTGCGATCGTTTTATCCACAGCTTCCCCAGCGGGAATCATCATCCAGAAAATTTTCTTTGAACTGAAAGCCATGGCGAGTGTTTCAAGAGATGAAAATGCCTTTATCCCCTGGCTTGCGATCGAGTCCAGCGATGACGCATTGAGGTCAAACGCTTTGACTTCGTGGCCGTGTCGATGCATGTTCAAGGCGAGGTTGAATCCCATTTTTCCAAGTCCGATGATTGCGATTTGCATAGAGGTTGGAGTTAATCGTTCATAATGTCTTTTGTGGCGATGTAAAGTTTTCGGTAGCGCTCGAAGACTTTTTTATACACCCGATGCGCTGCGGGATCAGGGTGTAATTCACGCGCTTCTGCTGGCTGCAGCTCCCTCGGGTCATTTATCATTCTTAGACGTTGCAAACCGAGGATGGCAGCACCAAATGCGGACGCATCGTCATGATGATATAGACAGATCTTTTTTCCGAAAATGTTGGCAAGGATCTGGAGCCACGCTTGCGAGCTCACAAACCCTCCGCTCACATGAATTTTTTCAATTGTCGTACCCGACCTCATCATGTGGTCAGCAACATCGAACAAGGAGAATGAGATTCCTTCGATCACTGCCCGCGTGAAGTGAGGTTGTGTGTGATAATTCTTCATGCCAAAAAATGCGCCACATGCATTACTGTTCCAGATCGGAGCACGATCGCCATATAGATACGGCAGGAACACGATGCCATCTGACCCCGGAGGAATCTCAGCGATGGAAGCAAGCACTTTTTCATAGTCTGTGCTTGAGTCGAGTTTTTGTCCGAGAAAATTATTGATATACCATTTGAGCGCCACACCTCCGTTGTTGACTGGACCACCCGAAATGAATATATGCTCATTCAATCGATAGTTGAACGTCATCGCGCTGAAATTGTAAACAGGTGATTTGCCCGCCAGTCGAATTGCACCACTCGTACCAATAGTCAATGCAGCGACACCTGGCTCCGTTGCAAAGCTTCCCAGGTTGGCAAAACATCCATCACTCGCACCGATCACAAATGGCGTATCCCTATCAAGCAAAAGCTCACGGCACACTGCATCATTTTGGCAATTCAACGTATGGGCTACCGGCTGGAGATCAGATAGTTGATCTGCAGTGATCTCGCAAAGGTGCAAGGCACTTTCATTCCAAGCGAGCGATTCGATGTTCATCAACCCGGTTGCAGAAGCAATGGAATGATCGACATCGAAACGATTGAAGAGTTTGAACCATATAAATTCTTTAATGGAGATGAATTTATAAATAGACTTGAACAGGCGGTTTTTGTTTTCACGCAGCCAGATGATCTTGCACAATGGGGTCATCGCATGGATCGGGGTTCCATTTTGTTCATACAGAAGTTCTCCGATTGCTGATTGAACAACGCGGGTGGCAATGTCTGCACTTCGGTTATCGGCCCAGATGATCATGGAGTGAAGCGCGCGGCCCTCGCGATCAACGGGAATCACACTGTGCATCGCGCTGCTCAAAATTATTGCTCCCGGATTTTTTCCTATAGATTTTACGATCGATCGAATAGCTTGTACAAAAGCCGACCAGACGATTTCAGGATCCTGTTCACAATGATCAGCGGAAGGTGTACTTGTAGGGTAATGTATCTGGCTTGTTGAGATCGTTTTTCCCCGGCCATCGATAGCCAATGCCTTTGTGCTGCCTGTACCGATGTCAATGCCGATAACGTAGTCTGCCACGAAATTTTTTTCTGAAATATAAAAAAGAAAGGGCACCTATGCGATGCCCGTCTGTCCATACTCAGAATGAAATGCAAAATTTGAATGCCGAACAGAGAACAAGAATTTCGAACAATGAAAGAAGGCCTTCTAAATTCTGCTTTTCTTGTTCAACATTCTGTCTTTATCTAGATAATGCCCATCTCTCTTCTTCTCTTAGCATCAATCGAGTAGCGTCCCGCTCCGAAGATCATGAACACCAAGAGCAGAACAAGCACGATTACCGATACTTCAAGCTCCATATGATTGCCCACTGAAAATACGCCTTTCGGATAGTTGACGAAAGCAACTGCGCCAATGAGAATTGGAATTTGAATCAGGCAACATATTCGTGTAAAGAGGCCGAATGCAATCAACGGCCCTCCAAGTATGTGAGCAAACACAACATAATGAGCGAGAAACGCTCCTGCAAACCACACATTCACGCCCGCAGTAGTGTCTTCCAGTTCACTCATGTGCGTGATGAAGTACAATCCTTTGTAGGTGATGAAGATTCCGAGCGCGATACGAAGAATATCGAGAAAGCCAGGGCGATGACTGTTGCCCCACCTTTCAACATCGGTGATAACACTCATAAGCCATTACATTTTGGTGTATACAAAGTTTACTTAAAAAAAGTGAGAAACGCTAGCGTGAGCGGTAACAAAAGAGTGAAAGCTAAAAGCCGAAAGGCGAAAGCTGCACATCATTTGATTCTAAAGCGGCTGCCACGATCGCAAATCAATTTTTTACCGTGAGTAAAACGTTTACCGGCAGTGTTTAGAAAAATCAGCGGGCATCATTTTAAAGCCGAGACAAGAAATGCAAGCAGCCTTTCTGAAGCTCCGGATGGCTGCGTTCTCAGTTTTCGGCTTTGAGCCCTTCGGAAAGCCTCAGGGCTGCGCCTAAAAAAAAGAGCTGCCCTTTCGAACAGCTCTGATATTGTCAAGTCAGTGTATGCTTAGTAGTCGTTATTCCTGCGATTGAATCCACCGCCACCGCCACCACCGCTGCGGTATCCACCACCGCCACCACGAGGTGCGTCAGTTTTCGGGCGAGCTTCGTTTACAACAAGGGTCTTTCCGAGGAAATTGAATCCATTCAGGCTGGTGATGGCCTGACGTGCTGCAGCTTCGTCAGGCATTTCGATAAAACCGAAACCACGACTACGCTGGGTAACTTTGTCCATGATGACTTTGGCTGAAGAAACTTCGCCATACTCTTCGAATAATCCCTTCAATTCCTGTTCGGATGCCTTAAAAGGGATGTTGGCAACATAAATGTTCATTGTTTTGAATAAATAAATGAGAAATTAATTTCAGAAAACTGACAAACTTTGACTGGAACGACACAATGAAATTGATGAGGCACAGAGAAAGATTGAATCAATTAACCTATTAAAGGTAATAAAAATTTAATGATAACAAGAAAAGTTCGATTTGGCCGTTTTTAAGCCTTTTTCAGGCGTTTTTCGTCATCCTCTGCCATCGAAAACTGTATCGTTCACGCTTTCTGCCCGAAAAGTATCAAATAAAAAAGCGCAGACCAGTCAGCGCTTTTTAATGTCAACTAGGCAACGGTATTAGTAAGCCCTATCCACACTACCCGACCCGTAAATTTTTTTCTGTGTGTTCTTGGTATTGCCCTTGTGCTTAATCTGGCCGCTGCCCATCACCATCGCATCGATCATATTCGAAACATTGAGCTCACACGATCCTGAACCGGTGACTTTCACTTTTGCATTTTCAACGGGACAAGTGTAACCGTTGATTGTGCCTGAACCGCTCAATAATGCATCGAGCGAAGTGGCATATCCGCGAAGCGCAAGACTACCCGATCCTGAAACTTCAGTTTTCAAAATATCACCTTTGATGTCGACATCCATACTCCCATTGCCGTTCACGGCAAGAGAAAGATTGTTCGATGCCAGGGAGTTTTCGGAAATAATTTTTCCACCGCTATTCACCTGAAGCTCCTCAATGTTCTTCATGCTCACATACAGCTTCATCGTAGGATTAAGTTTGATGTCATCGATCTTTGCCCATAAACTTTTGTTAGGATTTTCCGGCTTCCGTTCGATATTCACCATAAGCACACCGTTCTCAACCTTGATATCGCTCGCTGAAAAGATATCAGTAAGCGCTTCAACATTCACCTCCTGCTTGTTGGTTTGCTTTACATACACAGTGTAATTCGAATTAACGTAGATGCTCTTGAACTCCGGCAGCTCAAGTGCTTTCTTGGTCACCTGCGCGAAGAGCGTAGAGCTTGTGGCAAGACATACGATGAAGAAAAGCTTTGTTTTCATGGTTGAGGTATTACAAGTCAGGTTTTGAAATTTTCATGGTTGATACCCGAAGGTAACAATAGGTAAATGAATCTTAACGGGTGGGAACTCCTGTAAAGTTAATAAAAAATCCACTTGTCGACAGAAATCAGTTGATCTTGCTGAATGAGCGACTAATGCTTTTTTCTGAAAATCGCTTTGAAAATGATGATAAACGCAATTCCTCCAATACACATGACGAGTAAAACTTCCGGGGTGATTTGATCAACAGCATGCATGACAATGGGCTCAGAACTTTAAAACCGTTTGAAATTTAACATCATTTCTTGTATTTCCCCGAGTCATTTCTACGCCAGTGCCGATGTTTTCGCTATCGCGATTTTGCGTTCGTGAAAAACGAAGGGAGATACCCAGTACTTTCGATAAGTTGTATTCCAACATCAAAACCTGTCGAACGCCCCGTCCGCTATAAGCCGGGAACGAAAATGCCAGCCACACATCACTTTCGTAAACATATTGCCTGTTGTCAAAATCATCACAATCGAACACTGCCGCCTGCCCTGATATCTGAAATTTTCCAACAGAAAACCCGGCTGATTGCACGATCGCCATACCACGGGTTTCTGCTCCATCCATGCGATATCTGCTGAATTGGACTCGTGTTTTCAATCTAAGATTCGATTCCTGCAAAGCAAATGAAAACCAGGCATTCTCTTTTTTTCCATCGGCCAGGCGATAAACGTTTTCATCCACTGAAGTATTCCGTGGTTTGTTCTCCTGTCGGATCTGAACGAACAAAGTGATCTTTCGCGTGGGCTGAAAGGTCACTCGTGATAGCCACTCAAAACCCTCTGCTGGTGAATATCGCCTTGAGGCAAGCCATGGAAACTGAAAAAGATCCATATAACCGGAATATGATAATTTCCGGTTCCATCGGTATTTCCATCCCCAATAAAATCCCGTCTCGTTTTGTGGCTGTGTGTTTTCTGAGAACGCGTTGCTGTAGAATGAAAAATAATTCCTATCGAAATGTCTGACGAGAATGGCCAGATCAAGTTTTGTGGCGACCGGTGATACGATGCCTGCGGTTGCCGCAAAACCACGATGCAGTGATCGAACCGCCTCGGAAAAAAAACTGAGATTATTTGACGTGAAGTTGAGATATGCACCGGCATTGGTGTTGGCGCTTCCGCGGAAAGCAAATTGATTGTATGCGTTGACCTCTTTCTCGACAGGAAATCCGAACATGATGTGCTGAACGATCAGTCCGCCATCAATGTTTGCCGATCGATACTGCAACACGCTGCCGGCAACCTGCTCCATCACTGATGCGCGATTTGCAAGCTCATCGTTATTCCGATGAAGCCCGGAATAGATGAATGAGGTGATCGATGATGACTCGTCATTGATTTCGACTTTGGCATCTCTTCGAATACGCGAGTAAAGTGTGGACAATAGAATTTTTGCATGAAGTTGTATTGTTGCAGCAGCACCGCGATAGAATCCTGATTCGCTTGCTGAAGTATGTGGAAGGAATCCTAGTTGTGGCCGCCTTGTGGTTATAACCGACTCTGAACTTTTCCCCAAGCCAAACGCTCCTCCATAGATCAAGCCTTGTCCGAACTGCGCCTGGAAGTCGCCAACGATCAGGTTTGCGAGTGAACCCTTGTTGACAATTTGCAAATGCCCGGTGAGAAGATCGAAGCCGAATTTCTTTTTTGCCGGACGCCAGGCCATCCTTTCTCCCGGGTCTTTTTCCGCTGTGATCCCATAGCTGAAATCTCCGGGCCGGCTTGATCGAAAGCGTGAATACCAGCGTGTAGGAGAACCTTGATATTGTTGGTCATCGCCCGCAACGTGATATCCGGCTTTTGATTCCAGTGTTCGATCGAAACGATTTATCCAGTGACCGTTGCCGCTCTGTTTCAACCTCCGCCAAAGATCTGAACTCAACCTTGAGTCGTTGGATTCAACGCGAACGATTTTTTCGAGAAGTCTGAGTACCGATATATCGAAAGATGGAATTGCCTGAAGTTCATAGACCGATAGGAGTGGGCCGTTTTGTTGGCGATAGTTTATGAATTCACGAACCTGATCTTCGCGTAAGATGTTGAGCAACCGAAGTTCTTCCGCGTTTACGCTGTTCAGATTGACAGGAGAAGAAAGTAGCAAGGTCAGATTTTCCAATGCGTTGGGATCGTCATTATCTTCATCGATCACACCGATCACATCATCGGCAACGCGACTGAGATCACTGGTTTGTGCATTTGCGCAAAATATTGCAAGATGCATGAGCATATGGATGACGGCTATTCTCACGCTTTTTTTCTCATGATCCAGATCACGCTTGCCTGATGTGATAGTCCCAGCTGACGTTGAAGTTGCACAGCATAATCCATGTTGAATTTTGTAAGCTTGAATCCTGCGCCAGCAAAGAATGATTGGGGATTGACGTTAAAACCGGTTCGTGCTACGAACTTTTTGTGTGCGATGTATTCAGCTCCGGCTTTCAACAAGGCGTCATGCTCAAGATCTTTCTCTATTTCAGACGTGAAGAAAAAATTCTCGGATAACTTCAGACCGATCGCAGTAGCTAGCCTTGCCGGTACGTGCTGATCTGACTTACCGATACGTGGTTGATTGATATTCATCGCGAAGGCACCTATAAAGAATGCGGGCGTTATTTTCGCGATGCCTCCGAATGTCACTCCGAATGCGCGCCCTGTTCCAAAGGTTTCTGCATGATATTCAAGGTAGTTGATCTTAACGCCAAGGGATGCAATGCCCAATGTGTTTGCATAACCGAGTGTGATAAACTGCTCGTTATACAGGTCATCACCGAACCGATGAACACCGAATCCAACGCAGCCAATTGAAAGCGGCAGTAGTATGGTAGCCGCCATCCGATCGAATCCTTTTACATAAGGCACTGCCTGATAAGAAAACGCTGCGACAGTTTCTTTCTGGTCGGCCGCTCCTGCAGGATTGTTGATGATCGCCCATCGGTCGTGTAGTGCGGCCGTTGCGTTAGCCACTCCCATGGCGCGGGCACCGGTTGCAACGTTTTGAGAAAAGCAGGGGGCATTGATGGCGAAAAAAATGAACGCTGCTATTTGTACCTTGCTTGTGAAACGCATCGATAGGAAGATATTGAAATGGACACGTGTCAAAAACTTTTGAGCTTCGCCTTATGGCTTTTGAGCCTTGCCGGATATTCGCAGGAGATGACTCGAAACTACTATTCAAACAACGTCCTCAAATCAGAGGGCCTAATGTCAGACGGTGTGAAGAATGGAACCTGGAAATATTTTTACCCGACAGGAACGCTCATGTCGATAGAGAATTTTCGCGGTGGAGAATTGAATGGCCGTTCTGAAAATTATTTTCCAGCCGGGAAGGTGCAATCTGTCGAGCAGTGGAAGGCTGGTATTCTCAATGATAGCGCGTGGTATTTTCACGAGAATGGCTCAATTGAGCGCAAAGGCATTTACAGTGAAAGCCGGTATGCCGGAACCTGGAAGTATTTTCACGCAAATGGAAAACCCGCGCGCATCGTTTCATACATCAACGGCCTGCCGGATGGCGAAACGGTAGTGTACAATGAAGATGGAAATATGATACAAAGTGGTTTTTATCACGAAGGTATTGAAGAAGGAGCGTGGAAGTTTTTCAATGACGATGGGACGCTTGCGTATTCGGGGTCTTATTCCAAAGGTAAAAGAACGGGAGAATGGTATCGGTACGACAAGAAAGGCAACCGGAAAAAATGGAAGTACTAAAATTCTTTTTTGAGGTTCAGGAAAAATCCGTGCTGACCTTCGCCATTGAGACTGTACTCCAAACGCAACACGAGGTCGTACGAACCTACGATATCCAATCCGAATCCGCCACCCATGAGGAGTTTGTCTGCGAGACGCCTGTTGATGTTGTTTTCGATGTAGTACGGATAATTTTTTACAGCACCCATGTCGAAATAACTCTTTAGGTAAATTTGAATCGGGATATGTCGAAACTGTTTGATCGGCATATCATTCCAACGATAAGTGTGGGAGAAAATGCGCTTTTTGAAAGTCGATTTATTTAAAAAATACTGTGAGCCTTCGATGATGTAGATCTCATATCCTCGCACGAATTGTTTACGGAGGCCCAGCGCTCCGAAGTTTACATACGAAAGATTTTCACGATCGCTGTAATAGCCTACCGTGTTGTTTGCAAAGAAATAGTTTTTTCCGAGGTCCACGAATTTCGAGTACAGCAAGCTCACCTCCCACCGCTGGAGATCGTCATTCGGCAAGATGCCCGTTCGCGCCAACGTTCCCGTGAATTGATAACCATGCAGAGGATAGGCTACTACATCGCGGTGATCTGCGTTGAACTGATAGGTGAGTGAGCCATATTGCAGACTGATTTGCCCTTCACCCCGGATATAAATCGGGTTCTCAAGCTTAACGGAGGGATCGATAGCGATCTGTCTGTATTCTGCTTTCAGCGAATGCGTTTTGTAAAATGATCTCCGGTAAGAGTAAGTGATTCCGGCAACGCGATCTTTGCGTAGTATGTGATCGCCTGGGGTGTAAACATATTTGTGCTCGAACGTTCTTGTAGCAAGATTTTTTGTTTCAAGGTATCCCAGATCAAAAGTCAACCCTTGCTTTTGTTTTTTGTCGATGTAAGGGAATCGATACAGCAATTCAAACTTGCGTTGAAACCCAAATTGTGCCAACAGCCTCAGTGTTTCGTTCCGGCCGCGCATGTTGTGCTGGTAGAGACGAAGCCCATAGTTCACACGGTGAAAATCGTGATCGTAATTTTGCCACCATTCATTGAAGTTGCGGTCGGCCAGCTCGAAGATCGGGGAAGGGAATGTATACCAGCGCTCATCGACATCGACAACAAGGTCCACTTTTTTGTCGTCAAGCTCGAGCACGCGGATGTCGACTTTATTGAAGAGCCTGGTGTTGAATAATTTTTTTTTGTCGAGGTCGAGGATCTCGTTCAGATCGCTTTCCAAAACAATATCACCGGGCTTAACCCTCAGTTCGCGATTGATGATCTGGTCTCTCGTGATGCGGTTGCCAATGAGAAAGATCCGGTTAACCTGAACGAATTTGCCTGTGTCGTTTACATGATGTTTATGCTTTCCCGGAAGCTTGATCGAATCTGCGGCCATAGTTTCCTCCCGATCGGTTGTCGATCCGTTCCCGTGTTGAGCGGGAGTAATCATGCTTAGAAAACCGATGAGCAGCGCCAGCATCCGTATACACTATGACTCCATTTCGGGCAAGAACGTTTAAAAACGCCTAAGGCTTTGGGATTTGATCATTTTTTATCGACAGCGATCTGATCAGGATAAATATTCCAGCAATTACTAAGGGAATGCTTAGGATCTGCCCCATATTGAGCGGAAGATCATCTTCGAAAGCAACTTGATTCTTTTTTAAGAACTCATACGCAAACCGAAGGCCGAAACACACAATGAGAAATATTCCCAGCAACATTCCGGGTGGCACATTTTCCTTGTACTGCCACCAGATCAAAAACAACAGCAAAAAGAGCAGTACGCAAGAAGCCGATTCGTAAAGCTGGGCCGGATGACGTGCGATGCCAATCACAGTCAATCGCGCGGCAAGATTTCCATCTTTTTGTGCTGCAATTTCATAATCCGGAGTTTGCGATCTATCAAAATAGTCAGCCAGGCGGAAAGAAACATTCTGCGCGTAGTCCATGATGTCGCGCGCTTCAGGTTGGGTGACTCCTTTTTTAAAGAAGACGTAAACCGAAAGCGGGATCCGGCCGTTGGGAAGTTCGGGAACTGAGTCATTACGATGATAGGCGATGTCTTCGATGATCTTTTGATCATCACGATCTTTAATGGCTTCAGTCAACCGGCTCACGAACAAAACACCGATGCTGCTATCAGTTGGCTTACCGATGATCTCCGCATTGAAAAAATTTCCGAATCGAATCAGTGCACCGGTTATTGCCACAACAATCACAATCCGATCAACCACCTGGAGGTAAGTTTGCCCCGGTTTTTTCTTTCGACTGTACAACCACAGCGCGAACAGAATACCAATAGCGGCACCGTGGCTTGCCAATCCTTGCAAACCGATGAAGCGGAACGGCTTGAATTCGAACGGAAGAAAAATACTCCAGGGTTCTTCCCAGATAATTTGTGGATCGTAGAAAATGATATGTCCCAGACGCGCACCGACAATTGTTGCGATCACCATGTAGATCGTGAGTGTGTCGATATCCGCTTCAGGTTTTCCTTCTTTGCGATACACGTAGTAGAGAATTTGCTGGCTGATCAAAAAGCCAAGCGCAAAAAACAATCCATACCAGCGAAGAGAAAACGTGCCGATGCTGAAAATCTCCGGACTTCCGTTCCAAATGATGTAATCTAAATAAGCCATAACGGCAAAGATAAGCAGAAAGCGTAAAGCAGAAAGCCGAAGGCCCTGAGGTTTTCCGAAGGGCCAATTTGGAATAGGAAAGATTAAGACTGAAAACCAGGACCTAAACTAAAGACTATCAAGTATTTGCAGTTCTTGCTCAAATCCAGAGGATAGAATCGGGAATCTGCACCAACTGCGGGGGTCTACGTTGAGGTCATCAAAGTGGAACGAGGGCGCGAGGCGTTCTCTTTTCCATTGGTTGGCGGCCCACATTCTGAAAAATTTTCGGATGTGCAATTTCAGTCGCGCATCATCCTCTGCTCCTTTCATGACCATGAAAACTTCAGCAGGTGGCTTGCGCTCCTGAATAGCGTGCTTTTCAATTTGTGAGAGGATTGCATACGGCATCAGATCGTCTTCGTCAGTTTGATTACGCTCGAGCGGACGCAATTCAGCAGTAGGTTGAAGATTGTTTACTGCGTTGAGCCCGCGTTGATCGAGCGCGGTCTCGGCCCATTTCAGCCATTGAAGAATAAATACTTTGCTCAAGCCCGCAATGGGAGCGAGGCTTCCGCTGGTATCTCCGTCCATGGTCGCGTAGCCCACATCGCCTTCGCTTCTATTCGAGGTGGTGAGCAAAACTGCTTTCTTCAAGTTTGCGAGCATCCAGATGATTGGAGAGCGGGCTCTCGCCTGTATGTTTTGCATGGCGATGTCGTCAGTTTGCCATTCGAGTTTTCGGCCAATGGCTTTTTCAATTTTGGAGGAATAAGCAGAGACTTCATCGTCAATGGTCCAGGCATGAAATTCAGCCCCGATAGATCCGGCAAGACTCCGGGCAGCATAGAGGGTTTTGTCTGAAGAATTTCTGGTTCCCTGGTAAGCACAGGTCAACAACATCCCGACTGCCGTCTGCCAGTTTTGATCGACTTTTTTTTCATCGAGTGAAAGCGATGAGCAAAACGCTGTCCAGCCGATCTCTTTTGAAACGCGCTTTACCATTTCGGCAACGAGTACGGCACAGAGACTCGAGTCTGCACCACCGCTCAATGACAAGGTGAATCCGCGGGCTTTACTCTTTCTCAGGTAATCATATAAAGCGAGCGAGGCAGCTTGTGCCAGCTCTTCATTTTTTTCTTTGTTGTCGTTGGAGGTCGCGCATTTCGTTTTTTCAGGATTGGAAAAATTGATGTCGCACGAAATGACATTGACTTTTTTGAAAGAGAGTCGCCTATTCACGTTGATCAATTTTCCACGCTGGCCGATAATGATGTCGCCATCGTAGATCATTCGCCCTGCCTCATTGCCGAGCAGATTGGTATACACGTAAACGCAGTTGAATTTTCCCGATCCTTCGATCACCACTTCATGTTCGCGTGTAACACTTTTACCCATGGCAAAATGACTCGCGCTTGGATTCAGGATGAGATCTACTCCGCGATCAACCAAACGATAACCCGGGCGATTCACTTTTCTCCAGGCGTCTTCACAAATTTCAAAACCAAACACAATGCCTTCAACTTCATAGATCAGGTCACCCACTAATACGTTTCCATATTCGCCTCCTGGACTGATCACTTGCCCTGGCGTCCACTCATCGAACCACCGCGGCTCATAGTGAACACCATCTCGCGCAAGGTTTTGTTTTAATGTGATGCCAAGGATTTTTTGATTGCTGACGACACATGCACCGTTGTAAGTGATGCTGTTGAATCGAACGGGCAATCCGACTGAAATGGTAATGTCGGCCGTGTGGGAAACAATTTTTTGAAGTTCGCGCCAAGCTTGTGCGGGGAGCCAATCGCTGAGGAACATATCTTCGCAGCCATATCCGCTCAGGCACAGTTCGGGCAGGCACAGGATCCGGATTTGTTGCTTCTTTGCCTCCGCGATCGCTTCGATAATGTTCTCTACATTGTTCTTCCAATCGATCGGGATCTGATTGACCGTTGCGCCACCAATTCGCATGCGAGTAAAATTTGGGGCTAATGTAGTGAGATGAACGGAAATCGCATGATAGGGTTGGAAATGTTTGGGCTCAGCGGGCGATTCTATGTGTACGATGTTCTATGTTCGAGGTGCGATGTTGTACGGACTTACTACATCGCACACAGAACATCGAACATCGCACCTAGTTATCATCCAACCGCTTAAGAGTTGGCTTCAGTAAACAAATTGAGAAGCTCACACGTCTTGAACGCTGCATCCTGCTCTGCTTTCTTCTTGCTGTTGCCATAGCCGGTGCCCATCGCTTCGTTGTTGACCATGACCTGGGCGGTGAATTCTTTGTGGTTTCGGGCTTTCTTCACATTGAGGATCTCGAAACGTACCTCTTTGCCTTCACGCTGTGCCCACTCGATGATCTTGCTCTTGAAATTCGAATTGGAGTTGACAAGTTCTTCAAGGTCATAGTTGGGGTTGATCAGCTTATCAATGACGAACTTTTTCGTGCGAAGATATCCTTTGTCGAGATAGATGGCGCCTACTATTGCTTCGAGTGTGTTGCCGAGAATGACCTGCTGAAGGTGCGCGTTCTTGTTATCGAATTGCACAATGTTACCAACGCCAATCTTTTTGGCAAGCTGGTTGAGCGCCTCGCGGTTTACAATGCGCGAACGGATCTCTGTGAGAAAGCCTTCGGTTTTAAATGGAAACTTTTTGAACAAATAGTCAGCAACTGCAGCACCGAGGATGGCATCGCCAAGATATTCTAGTCGTTCATTCGATTCTTTGACACCGTGGGCATTTTCTTTGGCGATGGAGCTATGAACGGTAGCGAGCTTGTATAAGGCAAGGTTGGAGGGAGTAAGTCCCGCAATGTTTTGCACTGCCCTGATCAGCTTTTGATCGCCAGCTGATTTACCTTTCGGAATTTTAAGGATTTTCCAAACCAAGCGTTCGAAGAGATAATTTTCAGAGTACGAAGGTAGTGAAAAAAACCGAAGGCCCTGAGTCTGCGAAGGCTTCGCTATAGCTATTGGCTATGGCCATGGCTTATTCACCGCTTGATAATAAAGGTTGCCGCTTTGATTTAGTTTCGACTCGCATCTGGTGCGTCATCATCAGCATCGTTATTGCCGTGCCAATGCTTGGGCGCTATACTTTACAGATCGGAGAAGATTTTACAGGCTAAGGCCATGGCTTTCGCATCACCTGATAATTAAAGTTAGCGTCTACACCGGATTCTTTTGGACATTGGCAATGGGAAGAACAAACCTTGAGTAACGTGATACAACAACTTGAACATGTTAATCAAAGATATGCGCGATAAAGTTGCACGGATGAGCCTTACCTATAGCCAAAAGCCATAGTTAACTCGCTACACTTTCTTCAGAATCACTGAGAAATTGTGTCCGCCAAACCCGAACGTGTTACTCAACGCTACTTTCACTTCGCGTTTTTGCGCTTTATTGAAAGTCATGTTCAATTTTGGATCGAGTTCCGGATCATCTTCGAAGTGGTTGATGGTAGGCGGCACGATCGATTCTTTCAGCGCCAGAATACACGCTATGGCCTCGACAGCACCCGCAGCACCCAGTAAGTGCCCCGTCATTGACTTGGTTGAGCTGATGTTCATTTTATAAGCGTGGTCGCCAAAAACACGTTGGATCGCTTTGATCTCACCGATATCACCGAGGGGTGTTGAAGTACCATGTGTGTTGACATAGTCGATGTCTTCAGGTTTGATGTTGGCATCTTCCAATGCATTGTACATCACCTGTGTAATGCCCGCACCTTCGGGATGGGGAGCGGTAATGTGATATGCATCGGCTGACATTCCACCACCAATGATCTCGGCATAGATCTTCGCTCCACGTTTTTTAGCGTGCTCGTATTCTTCAAGGATCAATGCGCCTGCACCTTCTCCCAGCACAAAGCCATCCCGGGTTTTGTCGTATGGACGTGATGCAGTTTCAGGAGAATCATTTCGTTCAGATAATGCCTTAAGCGCATTGAAACCACCTACACCGGCTTCGCATACAGCTGCTTCGGACCCGCCTGACACGATGATGTCAGCTTTTCCCAAGCGCAGATACGTAAACGCATCGTAAATGGCGTTGGTTGAAGAAGCACAAGCAGAAACGGTAACGTAGTTGGGTCCCCGGAAGCCATACTTAATGGAGATGTGCCCTGCGCTAAGATCGGGGATCATTTTAGGAATGAAGAAGGGATTGAAGCGCGGAGTACCATCACCTTTGGTGTACGACTTCACTTCCTCCTGGAAAGTCAATAACCCCCCGATGCCTGAACCCCAGATAACCCCAACGCGATTGGGATTGAGTTCGGTCAGCGGGAGGTTTGAATCTTTTATAGCCTCATCCACAGCAACCATAGCATATTGCGCAAAAGGATCCATTTTACGAGCCTCTTTGCGGTCCATGAAATTGCCGATCTCGAAGTTTTTTACTTCACAGGCGAACTTGGTCTTGAAATTTTTGGCATCAAAGCGAGTGATGGGGGCAGCGCCACTCTTACCGTTGCTCAACCCGTCCCAATACTCTCTCAAAGTATTGCCGATCGGTGTGAGTGCACCTAGTCCGGTAACGACTACTCGCTTCAATTGCATGTTCAAATGGATGTGGTTGACTAAGTAGGATAATCAATTATTTTTTTACGTTTTGCTCGAGGTAGGAGATTGCCTGGCCGACAGTCGAGATGTTTTCGGCCTGATCATCAGGGATCGAGATGTTGAATTCCTTTTCGAACTCCATGATAAGTTCTACGGTATCAAGTGAATCTGCTCCAAGATCATTAGTAAAGCTAGCCTCAGGAGTAACTTCAGATTCTTCAACACCAAGTTTCTCGATGATGATCTGTTTTACTTTTTGTGCAATTTCAGACATGTTTTTACGGTTTAATGATTTAAAAATCTCTGCAAAGAAAGAGATTTAGCTGAATATTGTCAAACTTTTTTGATCTTGCCAGAATGGCCTGAAAACGCGTGTTTTCGCGTGAAAAATGAAGAAAAGCAAGCTCGTCATCGACTATGAATACGACTTCGAACTGATGGGAGTCACAACAACGATCCGGGGCTACAAGCTTGCGTGGGAACTCAACAAGCGCCTGGGCATAAATCTGGTAAAGCAGCCTGATCTGGCTGTTGGTTTCAGGAATAATGAGGAAAAAACGTTCGCTTATTACGCTTTTGAAACACCGCTCAATCGTTTGAAACTATTTAAAAATAAACCTTCCGATGCCGACAGCGGAAAGTATTACCTCATCCCTGAATTTCCTCACTTTGATTTCATAATTTTGGCCGCCATGGAAGAGCATAAGCATCAGCACCTGATCGACACTATCAAGTCTGTTCCATCAGTGCAACTCGTCCACGCCATACCTCTTGATGGACTCAAGTCGAAATCGAATTTCATCTTCTGATCATGATTTGCGCCTCCTCAGTCGACCTTAATCATTTTGATATACCTTGAACCTTATGTTTGAAAAAGTTTCTTACAACAAAACCAAGATTGTTGCTACAGTTGGTCCCGCTTCGAATTCAAAGGACATGCTGCGCGCGCTCGCCAAAGAAGGAGTCGATGTCTTTCGCCTGAATTTTTCTCATGGCTCACACGAAGATCACATGAAAGTGGTCACAGCCGTTCGCGAGATCAACGAAGAAATGGGAACTACGATCTCTCTCTTGCAAGATCTTCAGGGTCCAAAGATCCGCATCCAGGAAATGCAGCCCGACACTGTTATCGAACGCGGACAAGAACTTATTATCACCACGCGTCAATTGCTTGGAAACCGCGAGATCTGCAGTACTTCCTATCAAAACCTTCCGAAAGATGTAAAGTTCGGTGATATGGTGCTGGTAGATGACGGGAAGATCGAGCTTAAAGTGAAGGAAGTGCGCGACACAGATGTTGTCACTGAAGTTGTGTATGGCGGTCCGCTTAAGTCACGCAAAGGAATCAATCTTCCCTTCACCAAGGTATCGGCTCCATCGCTTACTGAAAAGGATCTCGAAGACCTCAAGTTCGGTTTGAAAAATAATCTCGACTGGATTGCACTGTCGTTTGTTCGAAAAGCATCGGATATATACGCTTTGCGGGAACTTATCGATTCGCACAAAGCAACCTCTCGTATTGTAGCCAAGATCGAGAAGCCTGAAGCACTCAGCAATATAGATGAGATCATTGCCGCGACCGATGCGGTGATGGTAGCGCGCGGTGACCTGGGGGTGGAGATATGGCTTGAAGAAGTGCCGATGGTGCAGAAGATGCTCGTGGAGAAATGTAATAAGGCTGGTAAGCCTGTGATCGTTGCCACACAGATGATGGAGAGTATGATCGAAAATCCTCGTCCGACCCGCGCGGAGACCAATGACGTTGCCAACTCGGTGATGGATGGTGCAGATGCGGTAATGCTTTCTGCCGAAACCGCTGCCGGTAAATATCCGATCGAAGTGATCCGCTCCATGGTGAGAACGATCTCTTCCGTAGAAAAAAATCCGAATATCTATTTCCGTTTCCGGGAAGTTGATCCGGCTTCAGCTATCTATGTGAACGATAGTTTGGTACTCGCTGCGTGCAAGCTTGCCAAAGATGTTGGCGCAAAGGCTATCGTGGGTATGACCGCTTCGGGTTACACTGCATTCAAATCGTCATCGCACCGGCCGAATGCGAATATTTTTGTTTTCACCGGTAACCGCGCACTCATCAATAAAATGAACCTGGTGTGGGGTACCCGCGCTTATGTGTATGACAAGAACAATTCGACAGACGAGACGATCTCCGATGTAGAGAACATTCTCAAAAAGGAAGGCCATGTGAAGTCGGGCGATATCTTCATTTTCCTTGCCAGCATGCCGATCGGTGAGCGAGCGAGAACGAATACGTTGAAGATTAATATTGTGAAGTAATTGAAAATTTTAGATTTTGGATTTGAGATTTTGGATTTCAGACTGTTGTTAACGCTACTCGTTGTGTGCAGTTTGACACTAAATCTTAAATCTAAAATTACTAGTGCCAGGAAATTTTGGGATCGAAAAAAATCTTCGAATTTGATTTACGTTGAGACATTTTA
>CBHROW010000012.1:0-30081 GCA_966080355.1 uncultured Chryseosolibacter sp. | reverse complement strand
GCGGTAACGTTTTACGGTTTCGACCGGAGATGCAGATTCCACAATCAACAATCGAAGTGGTCCTTCTTCAAATTCAAGTTTGTAAATGACCGTTCGAGGAATTACCACGTAGTCGCCCTGCCTGATCTCTAATTTTCCAAACTGCGAGATCAACGCTCCTTTTCCATCGTGAATGTAGATGACTTCATCACCTTCGGCATTTTTATAATAGTAGTCCATCTTCCGCTGCTTCGGTGAACAGATCGAGATCGAACAATCGCTATTGGTAAGGAGAACCTTGCGTGCGGAGAGATAATCATCGCCAGTCGTTCCTACTTTGGACGTATTCAGGTGAGTTTGCCGCAGGTCATATTTTTCGATACGCTTCGGGCCAAACGGCACAGCATCGCGAACCATCTTGATCCGGGTCGGTGGATTGATATGATACAGGTTCGAATAGATCCCAGAAAAACCCTCTGAGCTTACAAGCTCTTCTTTGTACAACGATCCATCTGGCTGACGGAACTGCGTATGTCTTTTTGGGGGAATGTTACCGAGGCGATAGTAATACATAAGCTATTGAATTGTGTTCAAAATTAATCATTACAACTTACCGTTGAGCTTAACCAAATGCTCTTCTGTGAAAAGGCCTTTTTCGAAATAAAAAATCCCGGCACTGTTGAATTGCCGGGATCGTTAAATTTTTATTTTACAGCGACTACATTTTGGAGCGATTGAGCTGGGGAATCTTATCAAACACTTTCAGCGACTGCTGGAATACCTCGTTGGTTTCGTTGTATACCGGGAAATAACCCTCGTTACCCCATATCTTCCGCGCAATCTGTGCCTTGACGTGTATCTGGAATAGTCGCTTCTTTTTGTTGAGTTCGCGATAATCTGCCTTCACCTTGTTGCGAACGCCTACCTTGACCAGGTCGGTGAGCATTTCGTCTGTGATCTGAAACTTGTTGAGAAAATTCTCGAAGCCGTTATGCTGAAGTTTTTCTTTGTTGGTCTCCGTATAATTGAACGCGTACTCATGGATAGAAAAAGAAGTATACAGTTCATTCAGGTAGTGACTGTTCAATGAGGTATCCAGTGGAACGAAGTAATCCGGCATAATGCCGCCTCCACCATATACCGCTCTTCCATTCATTGTCAGATATTTTAATGAATCGTTGAACTTGATGCTATCTGAATTAAAAAATTCCCCATGGTTATAGCGGCTGATGATATCGCGGGAATATTCATCTTCGTCTTCATAAGGTTTCTGAATAGAACGGCCGCTTGGCGTATAATACCTGGAGATAGTCAGGCGGAGTTCAGATCCGTCAGTGAGATCGAATGGTGATTGAACGAGACCTTTGCCAAAACTTCTTCGTCCGACCACAAGCGCGCGATCGTTGTCTTGCAATGCGCCAGCCAGGATCTCCGATGCCGAAGCGCTTCCCTCGTTAACCAAAACGATCAAATCTCCGGATTCAAAGTCGCCTTTGCTTGTCGACAGGGCTTCTGCATTGTACTTACGTTCCTTGCCTTTTTGTGATACAATTTTTTTTCCGGCAGGTAGAAACTCATCGGCCATCTCGATCGCCATATTCATATATCCTCCGGGATTGCCTTGAAGATCGAGGACCAATTTTTTCATTCCGCGTTCCTGCAATTTTTTGAGCGAAGTATGAAACTCTTCATACGTGGTGGCGGAAAAGCGATTCACTTTGATGTAGCCTGTTTCCTTATCGACCATGTAGGCAACGTCTACTGAATATTGCGGGATCTTATCGCGGATAATTTTGTATTCGATCTCTTTGTTTCTTCGCAGCACCGTGACTTTTACTTCCGTTCCACGCGGCCCTTTGAGGGATTTCATCACGTCATTGGTAGTAACCCCGACTCCCGCCATGTTCTTGTCATCAACCTTGATGATCTTGTCACCCGCCTGAATGCCCAATGCTTCTGAAGGACCACCGCTCAGTGGCGTAATCACCACAATGGTGTCGTTGAAAACATTGAACTCCACGCCAATGCCGTCAAAATTCCCCCTAAGATCTTCATTTGCAGAAATCCGGTCGCTGGCCGGAATGTAGGACGAATGCGGATCGAGTTTTTGAAGGATGTGTGTGATCGCATCGTCAACAAGATCTGATGTGCTTACCGTGTCAACATAGTCTTCTTTGATCTGTGTAAGGATCTCTCTGAATTTTTGAACGTCTTTATTGACATCGGCCGATGGCTTGCCTGTATTGAGCGTTGCGCCTACAAACACGCCCGCAGCCAGCCCTAGGCACAACACGATCGGCAGCCTGATCTGGTATTTTGAATTCTCACCCATAACTTTTCTTTTTGACGATAACAGTAATGTTTTAACGGAGTGCTAAAATAATTGTTGGCCGTGAAACCGAAACGTTTTTTACAATGCCGGGCGTGAAAGGCCGTTGGCTATTGGCTCTGGCCAAGTTTTACAGTTCGAATCACCAAATCATGAAACGCAAATGCCGTTGCGAAAATTCAGATTTCACAAAAAGCCTGAATTTAGCTGGAAATAAGCTTTCGGCTTTCTGCTTTAAGCTTTCAGCTTTTTATTACCTTTAAGATCACATGGGCAAGACTTCATTGAAAGACAAGCGTATCGCGGAATTGGTAGATCAAAACTACGTTCACGCTTATGTGCTTTTTTATTTTGGCATCCGCTTCTATGAATACTCGGAGATGACGCTGGACGAAGTTTGCCAACGCAATGGTTTGAAAACAGACCAGGTTGTTCGTGAGCTCGAGTCGCCAACCCAGATGCAGGAAGCTGATCTCCCGCTGGTGAGCTACCCGATCGATCTGATCATAGAATACCTCAAGCATTCGCATTTCATTTTCATCAAGCACAAGCTTCCATACATCGCCAGGCTGGTGGAGAATTTCAAGGCGCACCATAGCGATTACACTTCGATCGAGCGTGATTTGAAAATTGTTTTCCCTTTGTTCGTGGAAGATTTCATCGAGCACATCTATGAGGAGGAAGACACGTTGTTCCATTTTATCCTGGCGCTCGAACGCGCTGTGAAAGGAAATTACTCACCGGGTCAACTCTATTATCTGCTTGAGAAAAATTCCGTGCAGAAATTTGCGATCGAGCACGAAGCTCATGACGATGAAATGGAAGGGATCAGGAAGATCACGCGTGACTATACGCTCGAGCCAGGGGCACCTCTTCACGTGAAAGTCATTTACAGCGAGCTTAAAGCTTTCGAAAAAAGCCTGATCACCCACGCCCGTATCGAAAACGAAATCCTCTTTCCAAAGGCGATGATCTCAGAGGCTAAAGTTCGAAAGTTCTTCTTCGACAAAGCCGCTTCGAACTAAAATTCCCGCATGGGTAGAATCCTCGCTATCGATTACGGAAAAAAAAGAACCGGCATTGCCGTATCTGATCCGCTTCGTATCATAGCCACTCCGTTAGACACCGTGGATACATCAGCTTTGCGCGATTTTTTGAAAAAATATCTTTCGCATGAATCAGTAGATGTTTTTGTTGTAGGAATGCCCAAAACCCTCAAGAACGAGGATTCGGAGATTGCGCCACTCGTAAGAAATTTTATCGCAACGCTAAAAACAGATTTCCCCGCAATTCCCGTTCATGAGGCTGACGAACGATTCACCAGCAAGATCGCTCAGCAAGCCATGATCGCTGGAGGAATGAAGAAAAAAGACCGGCAAGTGAAGGGGAATGTGGATAAGATCTCAGCCACCATCATTCTCCAGTCATACATGCTATCGCAAAACACTTAAAATTTTAGATTTTGAGATTTCAGATCTAAGATTTGGAGTAGAACACGGTCGAAGCATGCTTCAAGCCCGAATCTAAATCTGAAATCTAAAATCAAAAATCTTAAATTCTCCTACCTTTGCGCCATGATCTATCCTATTGTCATGTACGGTGACCCGGTGTTGAGGCAGAAAGCCAAAGACATTCCGAAAGGCGAAGACGTGAAGCAGCTGGTTGCCGATATGTATGAAACCATGGCGGGTGCGAGTGGCATCGGCCTGGCAGCGCCTCAAATCGGTAAAGGCATTCGTTTGTTTGTGGTTGATGGAACCGGCCTGGAGGATGAACCTGACATGGAAAATTTTAAAAAAGCTTTCATTAACGCAGAGATACTTCAGGAAGTCGGCACGCCCTGGGAATTTGAAGAAGGCTGCTTAAGTATTCCGAACATCCGTGAAAAGATCTCCCGCAAAGAAAAACTCCGCATTCGTTATTACGATGAGGACTGGAACCTGCATGAGGAGGAATACGATGGCATGAAGGCCCGCATCATCCAGCACGAATACGATCACATTGAAGGAAAATTGTTTGTCGACTATTTGACGCCCTTGAAGAAACGTTTGCTGAAGGGCAAGCTCACTGATATTTCAAAAGGGAAAGTTGATACAGAGTACAGGATCAGCGCACCGAACCGGTGAGTCTCGCCCCGCGCCATTATTCCAACTGAATCTTGATCTCCGCTCTTCGATTGCGGCTGTGTTCCTCATCAGTGCACTCGACACCGTCACTGCAGCGATTGAGAATGAGTTCTTCACCAAATCCACGAGCTTCAATTCGCGACCGCACGATCCCGGCTGAAACAAAATACTCAACGATCGCCTGGGCCCTTCTTGTGGACAAGTCCATATTATACTCGAAAGTTCCTCGGGCGTCAGCGTGCGCTCCGATATTCACAGTTGATTTCGGTGCGCGCTTCAGATCTTTGATGAAACGATCGAGTGACTTTACAAATTCAGGTTTTATAAGCGATTCGTTGAGATCAAAAAGAACGTCCAGTCTTTCGAGGAATTTTTCTTCCAGTAAAATGTCGTTTACAAGCTTGCCGCGATACAAACCCTGTGTATTAAGCAGAAAGCCGTTCGCAATGTAGCTGTCTTTGCGAGCGGTGATTTTGTATTGTTTGTCAGGAAGTACAAGAAAATTATAAAATCCATCGGAGTGGACTGTCGCGGTGTCTGATGTAGCATCGGTGATGTTGTCCAGGATAACCGTTGACCCGGGAAGAATCGATTGAAGTTCGTTGCTATAGATTTTTCCCTGCGCAAAAAGGCCATGTTCCCAAATGGGAATGGTGAGCGTGTCGGTCAGCAAGGAATTGGCACGCGTATGAAAAAGAACGTCCTCGATCGAAGTATATCCATTCTTCTGGGAATGGACGCGGAAATCTTTGTTCAACGGAAGCTGCATGTAAAATCTTCCGGTGGAATCCGTTAACACAGAGTCGATCAGAAGGCCTTCGGGTGTGCGTATCAACACCTTGGCATCGGCAATCGGTTGACGCGTTGAACGTTCAACCACCATGCCCAACAACGTAAAACGATTGAGGGTGAAACTGTAAATATCATCGTATCCCTTGCCTCCCTTTCTATTGGAAGAAAAATAACCGGAGGTTCCTGTACTGTCAACGATCACTGCAAAATCGTCTAGTTCTGAATTGACGGGAGATCCCATGTTGACAGGGGTTTCGAAATTCTCGCCCTTCTTTCGGCTTACAAAATTGTCGAGCCCTCCGAATGAACCATGACCGTTTGACGCGAAAAATAAAACGCTATCACGAAACAAATGAGGATAGAATTCATCACCGGCTGTATTGACTGGCGCGCCAAGATTTTTCGGTTCACTCCACTTGCCATCATTCAATGTAGAAACGTAGATATCTGCTCCGCCCAGCCCCCCTGGCGCATCAGATGAAAAGTAAAGCACAGACCCATCTTCCGACAGCCACGGATGCCCCGTTGAAAACTCATGACTATTGTGGGAAAAAGATTCTGTATGACTCATTGTATAATCGGAATTGAGTGAAGCAAAAATCAGTTCCAGATTTACTTTACCTTTTGAATCTTTCACGGTGTGGCCACCCCGTGTTGTGTTCCGGGAGAAAGCAATTTTTTTCCCGTTCTGAAAAAATGTTACAGGTCCATCGTGATAGATGGAATTGAGATCGCGTTTGTAAAATAATTCGACCTGGTCGTCCACGCCTTTGCTGTCGTCAAATTGGTTGCTGGCAAAAAAAGTGTTCAATGGTGTTTCATCGTCATTCAGCGCTGATAGGGATTTTCGCTTGATGAAAAGATCGCGATCACGGGCAGAGACAAAAACAATTCCGTTGTGGAAAAATCGCGCACCGAAATCCGACTGATCTGAATTGAACCATAAAGATCGAACCGTATACAGGTTCGAATCTCGATGGTGATAGGCCATGTTTTCAAGGAATGACAGTTTGGAACGTCCTCGCGAGTCGCCCGGAGCAAGACGACTGAAAGACCGATATGCGGCAGCAGCCCGCGGATATTTTCGCAGCATTGATAAGACTTGTCCATATTGATAGTACTCGTCTGCGGTTGCGAGCGGATCGTTGGCAAGTTTTTCAAACCATAATTCAGCTTGTTCAAAATTTCCCAGCCTCAGGTAGCAATCTGCAATCCTTTCGTTAACCGTTCGGTTTCCCGGATGACGATCCTCGTAATGCAAGTAGAGTTCCAGTGCATTGCGGTATGCGAGTATTTTGTAAAACTGTTCTCCCTTTTTGAAGTCATTGATGAACAAAGTTGTGACGTTGGTGCTTTGTGCGGCACAGTGGATGGTGCAGGCGATAAACGATATCGTCAGGAGCTTTCGCATCAGAAGTAACGGGGAGAAACGATTCCCTTCATTTTGTAGTTGAAAATATAGCCCACAAAAAATTCATGCGATCCGATCTCTACATAGCGTATCGGCCCGAACGCAGCGCTGTATGAGTAACCGAAACGCAGTTGGTCGGTCACCTGTACTTCCGTCATAAAATTCATCGCCTTTGCCGAGCGATAGGAAATGCCAACCCACAATACTTCGTCAATCAAAAAATTTGAGTTGATGTCAAATTCCACCGGGCGATTGTCTACAAGTTTGAGAAGCGTGTTGGGTTTGAATTTGAGTTTTCGGCTGATGTTCAATACATAGCCGCCCGCAAGCATGATGGGAACACTCTGGCGAACGGTGCTCAGATCAGCGCCACGCGTAAAAACATTGTTGATCAGATGTGGTGCGCTGAGCCCGACATACCAGAGTTGATTCTTTGTAAGAAATGCACCAGCACCGATATTGGGTCTGTTCTGTGACACATTCTGTGAGAAGATCGGATCCGGTTGATAGGTTTCGAGTTGTGCATAATCCGCACGGTAAAAATTATATCCGGCCTGCACGGCCATCGAGAGCGAGACGTGATCCGCCAGGGGAATGCGATAGGCGTAGATACCGTTGACTCCGGTCTGATCGATGACTCCGATATGATCATGAACAACAAGAGCACCGACAGAAAATCGCTGGTCAACGAGTGGGCTATGCGCAGCGAAGGTCTGTGTGTTTGGCGAGCCGGGCAATCCAATATTCTGAAACCTGCCGAGCACACTCAGGCTTAACGCTTTGTGTTCGCCCGCGTAAGCCGGATTGATGGCAAGCCCGTTGAACATGTACTGCGCGAACGTAGCTTGCTGCTGACTGTAACCCATCAGCGCCATCAGTGAAAAGCCCCATGTCAAGCGAATTCGAAAATTCATGTCATTCGCGTTTTAGCATCACAAATCCCTTGAAACGTTCGCCATCTCCGAGTGTGATTGCGTAGTAATAAATTCCTTCAGGAAGTTTACCACCAACTAATCCGTGATTAGTCTCACCTCGCCACATCTTGTTTTCGTTGTTGTATCCCCGCAGCTCAAACACCAGGTTGTTATAGCGGTCGAAAACCTGCACAACATTGTTCGGATAGAAATCAATTCCTTCGATTCGCCAATAATCATTCAAACCATCGCCATTAGGAGAAAATGCCTCATATGCTTTGAAGGGTGCGTCATCAATAAGTATCAACGCATTTGCCTGGCTACACAACGATGGGACGCCACTATCGCAAACTTCATAGATCATTTCATCTGGTCCTTTGTAGTACCGATCAGACAGGTAGGTCAGGGTGCCATCTGACGAAAGTGAGAACTGTCCATGCTGTGGGCCTTGTATCGCTGTTTCCGAAACCGTCAACTCATCGCCATCGATATCTCTATCGTTGAGCAGGAGATCGATTGACCCCTGAACATTCCGCGTCACAATGATCGTATCAGGAAATGGCTCGGGCCGGTCGTTCACAGGCAGCACGTCCAGCACGAGTTTTACAGTCCCGCAAAGCGAAGGCGTTTGATTGTCACAAACGATAATGCCCCACGTGATGCGACCGTTAAAATTCTCGAGCGGAGTGTACTGCATGCAAAACTCAATGTTCTGATACAATGCAATGTTCCCACCACCAGTCGTCAGCTTGTTGATCTGGCTTAGGGTTACATCATTGCCATCGGGGTCGATCGCTTCGAAGCATACCACGAGAGCGGAATCTTCATCAACCTGCGCGTAGAGTGAATCACCGGGTAAGCCGTTGATCAGGATTTCTGGCGGACGATTGTCGATTGTGACGTTGTCATCGGGGTTAGTATTCGGGTCAGGATCTGGGTTGGAACCTGGATTCTGATCAGGATCAGGATTGGGGTCAGGGCCAGGTGTGCCATTATTGCCGATGACATCGATATAAATGTTTCCGGAAGAACACACAACAGGATCATTCGGATCGCAGATTGTAACAGTAAGCGTGTCGCGTCCCACGAAGTCGGGATCTGGTGTATAGATAAAACACGGATCAGTATTGTCATTCGTTAATGCAACAGATCCCTTACGTGACGTTCCTGCATTGAAGATCGCAGGGTCGCCTTCAATATCCGAATAGGAGACACAAATTTCCTTTTGAACGCCTTGATCAACTTCCCAGGTAGTTTCATTTATCACTGGTGGATCGTTCACGGGCAGAACAACAATTGTAATATTGGCCGCGTCACACAGGCTGCCGGAAGTTTGATCGCAAACGCGGATCGTTGCTGTGATCGTTCCGTTGAAGTCGGCAGGAGGCGTGTACTCGAAACAAAGATCATTTTTGATCACGAATGTTCCTGGTCCGGCTACATTCGTGAAAGACTGCAACATGAGTGGATCGCCATCCGGATCATTGGCAGTAACGCACGTGTCGAGGGGAGTGTCTTCGTTGATGGTGTAAGCTATGTCATCGATCGGATTATCATTATCATCTACAATTACCGGAGGACTGTTGCCGCCAGGAAAGTCGATGAACGACAGGAATGTATTGCTGTTGCTTATTCCATCGTTCACATTGATCGATAACCTTCGGGTCAGCTGCGAAGGGCTTCCATTTGAATTCGAATATTGTACTGACGACAGCGCTGTAGCATATTGTGCAAGTGTTGCATCCCCCGTCAGCGTCAGCGTTCCTGTTGTGTTATCATAAATGCCGGTGATTCCATTTTGATTTGAGAAACTGAGGGCATCTTCAGCGTTCGCAAAATTATTTGAGAACGACATCGATGCTGCCTGTAGCGTGGCATTGTCAAGATCCGTAATAGAAAACGACCCGTTGACGGTTAAGCCGGCACCAGCGTACGTCACAATGTTCGAGGGCGAAGTGAGAACCGGAGGATCGTTTACTGCAGTGAGGCCAAGTGTTAATGCGAGTTCGTTGCTGTCATCATAACCATCATACACAATCACGCTGAACTCACGCGGTGCCGTTTGTGGATCGTCACTTGAATTCGAATAGGACACAGAGCGAATCAAGGTTTGATATGCCGCGACTGTGGCGGTACCTGTCAGCGAAAGCGATCCGGTGGCGGAATTGTATGTTACAGAAATTCCGGACGAACTGGCGTAAGTCAATACATCTTCAGGGAGCGTTGGTGCGGACGTGAATTGAATGGTCGCGCTCTCGAGGGTTTGGTTGTCGGGGTCAGAGATCGTTAAACCCGGTGCAATTGGAAGGGGAGAGCCGTTCTCCAGATACGACAGTGAATTATTTGTGACAGCTAATGTGGGTGGCGTGTTTTCAATAACGATGGTGAAGCTTGTGCCTGAACTGATACCTCCACTGTTGCACTGTCCTACACCTTTTGCCTGCGCTGTGACCGAGTCGCCTATGGCAAGAGGTGTAAGCAACGTTTTTGCCCATGCGCCTGAGGCAGCTGCTTGTATGGTATCGCGCTCTTTAAGTGTCTTCGTAATATCGAAGATCTTAAGGTAGACTTCAGCATTGGCAACCGAGCCTCCGGTGATCTCGAGCGCACCGGCTTTGAGTGGCGCATTGATGGTCGGTCGCGGTGTGAATCCGATTCGGAAGCCAGAGCATGTTGGGCAAAGGTTGACGAGGGAGGTAGGGCATTGGTTGTGACCAAGGTCAAGAAAGGCACAGGCATTACAGCCATTGTAGGCTGTATCATCTACTCCGCCAATGTCAGAAATCTTCCCGGACATTGCGCAAGTAGCCGAAACGTTGGTGAGAGCAACGAATCGCATCTCCGTAAGCGAACTAACAGAGAAAGCAGATGCAATGTCAGCGAACGGCACGTAGAAATCGTAGAAGTAGTCGGGATCGGAACAGCTCACCTCATCGGCAACAGAAATTTGAAAATGGGAGCTCAGATCGTAGTGGAGCAATTCGGTAGGGCAGCTTTCAATTCCATCGATGTTATAGACATAAACACCTTTCGAGTTGTTTTTGATAAGCGTGATATCGATCTCGAAACCGGGATTCTGGGCTGTTGAGTTTGGATCTTCGGTACCTATGTTGCCATCGGTGTCGATCAATATAGAATAGGCTTCAACGCTCGGTCTGTCATTGGCAACGCGGAAACGAAAGATGAGATGACCTGAATTCAAAACTCCATAGACGGAATAGCCACGATTGTCATAGGTTAGTTCGGTTGTGCCACAGTTGGCTCCCGCTTGTATATCGTTCAACACTTCTCCTGATGCCGACTTGGGTAAGCCGAACATGGGAATTTCAAATTCATCTACGTTGTACCCATCATTTGAGAATCCGCTGGACAAAACAGATACAAATCCATCACCGTTGGGGTCAAGGACGGTAGTTCCGGAGGCTGGTTTAATAATCTTACCCCGCTGAGCATACCCTTCGAAAACCACGAGCAGCCCGGAAATAAGAATTATAGAAAATAGCTTTGGCAAGTTGGGGGAACTCGTACTATCAATTTAAGAAAAAAAAAGATTACCTCTTATTTGGTGTGCTGACTTCTTGGCGTAAAATCCCTGATTTAAGGGAGAAAATCAGGACGAATCCAACCGACTTCGAAGCTGGATTGGTAGGGTGGCGCATCCTGCAAGACTTGCTGAACCATCAGATCACACGACTGTCAGATATAAAAACTCAAGAATAAATTTCACATTTTTGAAATCCAATGATCACAAAACAGCGGAAATCTTGATGAACCCTGAATCACGCCTGCCGAACGTGGGCACTTCGATCTTTTCTGTCATGTCAAAAATGGCGCTCGATCATGGAGCCATTAATCTCTCGCAAGGCTTCCCTGATTTTTCAATTGACCGTGAGATCATCGACCTGGTTCATAAGTATATGATCGAGGGGAACAACCAATATGCACCAATGCCAGGTGTTCCCGTTTTACGGCAACAAATTGCCGAAGTGATTCAAGGTACTTATCGCCATGCCATTGATCCCGAAACCGAGGTTACGATCACTTCAGGAGCGACTGAAGGAATTTTCTCTGCCATAGCGGCTTTTGTCCGGCCTGGCGATGAGGTAATTCTCTTCGATCCGTCTTATGATAGTTACGACCCTGCGATCAGATTGAATGGCGGAACTCCTGTGCAGATCAATCTAAAATATCCTGATTTTTCGATCGACTGGGACCTCGTGAAATCGAAGATCAATGGAAAGACCCGGATGATCATGGTCAATACACCGCACAACCCAAGCGGTTCCGTATTGAAAGAATCGGACGTGGCAGAGCTGGAAAAAATTGCCTTGTCCAATGATATCCTGGTGTTAAGCGATGAAGTTTATGAGAGGCTCATCTTCGATAAAAAAATTCATCACAGTGCGCTGAGCCGAAAAGGGCTTGCCTCCAAAAGCATCACCATCTTTTCATTCGGTAAAACATTTCACGCCACAGGTTGGAAAGCGGGCTATGTTGTTGCGCCTCCCGAACTGACACGCGAAATACGGAAAACCCATCAATTCATTGTCTTCGCTGTAAATACTCCGGTTCAATTCGCCCTGGCCGAATACCTGAAAAATCCATCTCACTATCTGGAACTGGGGAATTTTTACGAGCGCAAACGAGATCTGTTCCTTGAACTCACAAAGGGGTCATCTTTCAGACCATTGGCGTGCTACGGCTCATATTTTCAGCTGATGTCCTATCAGGCGATTTCAAACAAACCTGATCGCGAAATGGCCGAATGGCTTACCCGTGAGTTTAAAGTCGCCTCGATTCCGGTCTCTGTCTTCTATAATGATGGTACCGACAATCGTTTGCTCCGGTTCTGTTTTGCGAAAAAGGACGAAACGCTGGAGAAAGCGTGTGCGATCTTACGGAAACTCTAATTTACCGAAGGTCATGGCTTTTTGGACATAGCCACAGCTAACAGCCATTGCCGTTCTATTTCAAGTTCCGTTAGAAATTCTGGGCTCGTTTCGTTTTCTTTGCGATCCCGTTCATCTCTATTCGGGAAAACCACTACGTTCTTATGCAGGATTTAAAGATCACGCTTGTTCAGTCAGATTTGCATTGGGAAGACATCGAGGCCAACCTCGCCATGTTTGAAGAAAAAGTATGGCAGATAGGCAATACAACCGATGTCATTGTTCTCCCGGAAATGTTCACGACCGGTTTTACCATGAATGCGCCCCGGCTGGCCGAACACATGAACATGAGAACGTTCAAATGGATGAAGCAAATGGCCGATCAAACAGGCGCTTTGATTCTCGGGAGTTACATTGTTACTGTACATGAACGTTATTACAATCGCCTGCTGTGGATGGAACCCGGTGGACATTATAAGACTTATGACAAGCGCCATCTTTTTAGGATGGCACAAGAGCACAAAACATACGCTCCTGGCGAAAGCTTGCTCATTGGTACCTGGAAAGGGTGGCGGATCTGCCCCCTGGTTTGTTATGACCTGCGGTTTCCGGTCTGGAGTCGCAATCGCTGGGACCACAGCGCCAAGCGTCTTTCCTATGACCTCGCCATCTATGTGGCTAACTGGCCGACCACGCGCATCGATGCATGGAATACGCTCCTGAAGGCGCGTGCCATTGAAAACCTGAGTTATGTAGTTGGTGTGAACCGCATTGGGCAAGACGGCCATGGCATTGAGCACAACGGAAACTCGGCAATCATCAGTCCGAAGGGCGAAAACATTTGGACAAATGAAGGCAATGATATCACCCGCACGATCGAACTCAACGCAAACTCCCTTCAGGCTTTTCGTGATCGTTTCCCGGCCTTCCTCGATGCGGATGACTTTAGTATCGAGTTTGAAGAGTACGAAGAAGAAGATCTTACCGGAATCAGCTAAATAATTTCTACATCCACGTTGCTGTTATCATGTCTAAAAAGAAAATAACCCGCGCTTTAATCTCTGTTTTTTACAAAGACAATCTCGAGCCGATCATCCACCGCCTGGCAAAATCAGGTGTTGAGTTTGTATCCACTGGCGGCACACAGGAGTTTATCGAAAAACTTGGTTATAAGGTCACACCGGTCGAGAAGCTGACGGGATTTCCATCGATCTTCGGTGGGCGTGTGAAAACGCTTCATCCCGCAGTATTCGGAGGAATACTTTACCGGAGAGACGACTCAGGCGATTTGAAACAGGCGAAAGAATTTAACATTGCACCTATCGACCTGATTATCGTTGATCTTTACCCATTCGAAGAGACCGTTGCCAAGGGTGGAAGCGAAGAAGATATCATTGAGAAGATCGACATCGGAGGAATTTCACTTATTCGCGGTGCCGCTAAAAATTTCAACGATGTAATAATTGTATCATCTCGTGAACAATATCAAGATCTTCTTGCACTTCTCGAGAGTGAAGATTGCTCGAGCGAGCTTACCGACAGAAAACGTTTTGCAGCGCTCGCTTTCAATGTCACATCACATTATGATACAGCGATCTTCAACTACTTCAATCGCGAATTAAAGAAATCGGTATTCAAAAAAAGCGTAACCGAAGGCAGAGTTCTCCGCTATGGCGAAAATCCTCACCAGCAAGGTGTCTACTTCGGAGATCTTGACGCGCTGTTCGACCAACTGAATGGCAAGGAGCTTTCTTACAATAACCTGGTAGATGTCGATGCAGCCGTCAATCTCGTGCAGGAATTTGATGGTGAAACAGCTTTTGTGATCATCAAACACACCAATGCCTGTGGTGTTGCTACCGCGCAGACAGTAAAAGAAGCTTATCTCAAAGCATTCCAGGCCGACACGCTGTCTGCCTTTGGCGGTGTTTTGGCAACCAATCGCGAGATCGATCTATCGGCCGCTGAAGAGATCAACAAGTTGTTCTTCGAGATCCTGATAGCGCCTTCATATACACCTGACGCGCTCGACCTTCTGAAATCAAAGAAGAACCGAATGATCCTGTTACAAAAACAGCCGCTTCGTGAAACCCGGCAGTTCAAGAGCATTTTGAATGGTATTATTGAACAGGACCTCGATTTGAAAACCGATTCAAAAGAGGACCTGGAGGTTGTGACAGAAGTCTCTCCAACGTCTGATCAGGTGGATGCGCTGCTCTTTGCCAGCAAGATCTGTAAACATACCAAGTCGAATACCATCGTTCTGGCGATTAATGGTCAGCTCCTGGCGAGTGGAGTGGGGCAAACTTCCCGTGTCGATGCACTCAGGCAAGCCATCGAAAAGGCCGGTACATTCGGCTTCAGTTTGGATGGAGCGGTGATGGCCTCCGATGCATTCTTTCCTTTTCCAGACTGTGTAGAGATTGCTCACCAGCACGGTATCAAAGCCGTCATTCAACCCGGTGGATCGGTGAAGGATAAGGACTCCATCCAGTTTTGTGACGATCATCAGATGGCTATGGTCTTCACAGGAACCCGTCACTTCAAACATTAAAGTTTAACTCAGGTCAAAGTCAATATTCCTGCGACTTTTGGCTGTAATGGTCGCTGATCCGACTGGCAAAGACTGCATCTGACTGGGCGGGGAAATACTTATCTCCTGTAAGTTTTTTCGCCCCTTTGCACTACAGAATCAACCCAAAGTTTATGTAATTTCGCCCATTCATTTTTTAACGTTAAGCCTCTACACAACGCATCATGGGATTCCTCGACTTCTTCACCAGCGATATCGCCATCGACCTGGGAACCGCCAACACATTGATCATTTACCGAGACAAAATTGTTGTTGACGAACCATCTATCATTGCGCTCGATAAGCAAGCCAACAAGGTTCTCGCGATCGGCCGTGAAGCGATGCAGATGCACGAGAAAACTCATGAGCATATCAAGACCATCCGCCCGCTGAAGGAAGGCGTGATTGCCGATTTCCAGGCTGCGGAAATGATGATCCGTGGTCTGATCAAAATGATCGACACCGGCAAGCGTATGTTTCCACCTTCATATCGGATGGTGATCTGTATCCCTTCCGGAATCACCGAAGTAGAGAAACGGGCGGTTCGCGATTCGGCCGAACACGCAGGAGCGAAAGAGGTATATATGATCTATGAACCGATTGCCGCTGCGATCGGAACCGGAATCGATATTGAAATGCCGGTTGGAAATATGATCGTTGATATCGGTGGAGGAACTACTGACATTGCTGTTATCGCTTTGTCTGGAATTGTTTGCGACCAATCGATCCGTGTTGCTGGCGATACCTTCAACCGCGACATCCTCGATTACATGAGACGCCAGCATAACCTGTTGATCGGTGAGCGCTCGGCTGAGAAAGTGAAGATCGAAGTCGGCTCGGCATTGACTGAACTCGATGACGGACCAGATGACTACGAGATCCGTGGCCGAGACCTGATGACCGGCATTCCGAAGACCATCAAAATTTCATATTCAGAAGTAGCATTCGCACTCGATAAGTCTGTGTCTAAGCTCGAGGAGGCAGTGTTGAAAGCGCTAGAGACTTCGCCACCGGAGCTTTCTGCCGATATTTACGAGCGCGGTATTTACCTCACCGGAGGCGGTGCACTGCTCAGAGGTCTCGACAAGCGCCTGGCGCTCAAAACAAAATTGCCAATACATGTAGCGGAAGACCCATTGAAGGCCGTGGTTCGTGGAACTGGTGCCGCTTTGAAACAGCTCGACAAATTCCGCGCAGTGCTGATGACGTGATAACATGGAACGGCTCTTTCTATTCTTCTACCAGTACCGGGCCTTTTTCACATTCCTAGTTTTCGAAGTCCTTTGTGCCTGGCTGATCATTGAAAACAACCAGTATCAGAGCGCGCGGTTCTTCAATTCATCGAACAGCATGGTGGCCAGCCTGAACAATTTTTCACAAGGTGTGCGCGAATACTTTTTGCTGCGCACCATCAATAGCACACTGGCCGAAGAAAACGCTCAGCTTCGAAGCAAGCTCGAGCAATATCGTCAATCTCAACAGGCCTCAGACAGTATCTTCCGAAGAGACTCCGCGGTTGTAAAGCAATTCGACTTCATCAGTGCCAAAGTTGTGAACAACTCGGTTAATCGGTTCACCAATTACCTTACCATCAATAAAGGAGCAGATGCAGGCGTCACTAGCGGAATGGCAGTGATCAGCCCATTGGGTGTGGTTGGAAAAGTGAAAGCCGTTTCGAGTCACTACAGCGTGGTCACCTCTATTCTTCATAAGGACTATAAACTTTCAGTGGTCATAACCCGAACAGGATATTTCGGATCGGTAAGCTGGGATGGCAGCGATCCGGAGCGTGTTCAGCTTGACTTCGTGCCGCGACACGTCAATCCCGCCAAGGGCGATACCGTGGTCACCTCGGCTTACAATGCAGTTTTCCCTGAAGGCATTATGGTTGGCGTAATTGAAGACGTCAAACAAAACGAAACCCTCTTTTACGATCTGACTGTGAAGTTGTCTCAAGACTTCCGCAAGCTTTCCTATGTTGAAGTTGTGAAGAGCCGATTGAAGCACGAGCTCGATTCATTGCAAGCACCATATACCGAGGAGGGCAATCAATGAACCGCAATTCGATCATACAGGCTATTTCATTCTTCATCTACCTGGCGTATCAGGTGCTGATCCTCAAAAACATTGTGCTTTTCAATACGGCATTTTGTTTTCTGTATGTCGCTTATCTTTTTTTTCTGCCGGTGGAATCAAATCCACTCGCGCTGATGTTAGCAGGGTTCCTGATGGGCTTCGCAGTTGATATTTTTTATGACAGTCTCGGGCTGCACGCCTTTGCCTGTGTTTTGGTGATGTACCTCAGAAATTATTGGCTTTCGACAATTACGCCTCAGGGTGGATACGATAACAACGACACTCCGTCCATTGCCGCGCATGGAACACAATGGTTCCTCGTATATACGATTCCGCTCGTGTTCCTTCACCACGCGGTATTGTTCTATATCGAGGCCGGAGGGTTTGGCATGTTTTGGTTTACACTGTGGAAAGTTATCACTAGCACAATATTTACAACTGTTGTAACTTTAATAGTTCAGTACTTGTTTCCGAGCGGAAGATACCGCTAAAACTTTTTTCCAGGCGAAGTCCTGTTGAGTTATGAACGAGGGAAGAAGAGAGATCATTCAAATAGCTTTTGCATTGGTGGGATTGATATTCCTCATCAAGCTATTTTTTATTCAGGTTGTAGACCGCAAGTATAAAGACCTGGCGAACAGCAATGCCGTTCTTGAGCTTGTCGATCCGCCCGTTCGCGGTCTGATCTATGACCGCAATGGAAAGCTCATTGTTTATAATACACCTGAATTCGATCTGCTTATTCTCAAAAAGGAAGTAAAGTCTCTTGACTCAGCCGCTTTCTGCGATGTGTTCTCCATGACCATCGAACAACTCCGTCAAAAATTCAGGGAGCTCAAAGCGAAACGTGAATATTCACCGCGTAAGCCGACTGTTTTTCTTACGCAGCTTTCCAATCTTGACTTTGCCAGAATACAAGATCGCATTGACGAGTTTCCCGGCTTTATGATCCAGGCGCGAAGCGCACGGGCGTATACGAAAAAAGTCATGGCCAATGCGCTGGGCTATGTGAGCGAGATCTCGAAAAACCAGTTAGAGAAAGACGAAAGTCACTTTTATCGTCAGGGTGAAGACATTGGCCAAAGCGGCCTTGAGGCATATTATGAACAATATCTTCGCGGCAAAAGCGGTAAGCGTTACCTGCTCCGCGATGTGGATGGCATTATCAAAGGACCGTTCAGCAAGGGCGAATATGATACCCTCTCCATTCCTGGCCAGAACCTGGTGAGCACAGTTGATCTTGATTTGCAGGAGTACGGTGAGTATTTGATGAAAGGGAAAGCCGGAAGTATCATTTGTATCGAGCCAAGCTCGGGTGAAGTCCTTTCGATGGTGTCGGGGCCATCATATGATCCAACCATGCTCACGGGAAAACGCTACAGCGACAACTTTACCCTGATCAGTAACGATACGAACAAGCCACTATTCAATCGCCCGTTGATGGCACAGTATCGCCCGGGGTCGATTTTCAAAATTGCGCAAGCGATGGTGGCCTTACAAGAAGGCGTTCTCACACCTGACACCCATTTTAAATGCGACCGCACCCTTATCAATTGCCACGGCCCGCACACCAATGAAGATCTTCGCGGTGCGATTGCAAATTCCTGCAACCCGTATTTTTATCAGGCTTTGAAAAAAATGGTGAATCAAGGGAAGTCAGACAATCCCTTTGATGACACACGGATAGGATTGGCGGAATGGAATAAACACATTTCCAGTTTTGGGTTTGGCAAAAAGCTTGGCATTGATCTGCCCAATGAAAAAAATGGGTTGGTGCCCAGTCCGGCATTTTACGACAGGGCATACACCGGTCGGCCCTGGAAGTTTTCTAACATCTATTCAATTGCAATCGGAGAAGGTGAAAATCTCGTAGTGCCGCTGCAGATGGCAAACTTTGCAGCCACCCTTGCCAACAGAGGCTATTATTATACGCCACATCTTGTGAAATCGATTGGCAACTCTAACAAACCCCTTCCTGAATATCTGGTGAAGCATGTCACAACCATTGACCCGAAGAATTTTGAAATTGCCGCTGATGCGATGGAAGAAGTTGTTCGCTCAGGTACCGGGCAATATCGGGCGAGTTTGAAAGACATAGTTGTTTGTGGTAAGACCGGATCGGTTCAGAACGATGCAAAGACAATGAAGAACGCAAGGCCCGATCACTCGGTATTCATCGCGTATGCACCGAAGGAAAATCCGAAGATTGCAGTTTCAGTTTATGTAGAATGGTCAGGTCAGGGTGCAAGAGCGGCAGCTTCCATCGCCAGCCTGATGATTGAAAAATATTTGTACGGTGGAACAAAACGCCCTCACATCGAGGCGTATGTTTTAAAGGGGGACTTTTTAGATTGAGGAAGGAAGAAAAAATCATCACCACAAGTGTAGACTGGATAACGGTAGGTCTATACGTTGCCATTGTATTTTTTGGCTGGCTGAATATCTATGCCGTAACCTTCGATGAAGAAGCGAAACAAAACATATGGGATCTGCACCTCAATTCGGGTCGTCAGCTCATGTTCATCGTTACTTCGCTCGTGCTCATCAGCTCTATCCTGATCATTGACCGGCAGTTTTACGAAACGTTCGCCTACATCATTTACGGATTGATTCTTTTCCTGTTATTGCTTGTGCCGATCATCGGTAAAGAAGTCGGTGGTAACAAAGCGTGGCTTGGCATCGGATCGTTCGGTGTGCAGCCTTCAGAATTTGCCAAGTTTGCCACTGCACTGGCAGTCGCGAAGTTTGCCGGGTCGGTGGGCTTTAAGATGGATAATCTTCGAAATCAGATCATTCTTTTTGCGATCATAGGCGCTCCGATCATGCTCATCCTTCTTCAAAAGGATTATGGTACCGGCATGGTGTTCCTCATTTTTACTTTGGTGTTTTATCGTGAGGGCATGTCTCCGTTTCTCATCCTGGTCGGCCTTGGGGCTGCGATAGTTTTTATTCTTACCCTGCTGGTGCAAAATCATTGGATCCTGTATGGTGGCATCGGGGTCATTTGGGCTATGGTGATCGCTTATCATAGAAGGAAAAAACTTAAGACGTTGTTGATGATCACGGCAGGCGCTGGCGCACTTGCGTTTTGCATCGGCAGCGTTGGTGTTGTTTTCAATATGCTTGAAGATCATCATCAACGCAGGATCGTGTCGATGCTGAACCCCGATGCAGATCCGCTTGGGTACGGATGGAACGTTACACAATCAAAAATCGCGATCGGCAGCGGAGGATTCTTCGGGAAAGGATTTTTGGAAGGCACACAAACGAAGTTCGATTTCGTGCCGGAACAAAGTACTGACTTTATTTTTTGTACGATTGGCGAAGAACACGGCTGGGTCGGAAGCTTGATCGTGGTGATGTTATTTATGGCGTTGCTGATGCGATTGGTGTTCCTGGCCGAACGACAGAAGAACCGTTTTGCCAGGGTCTATGGATATTCCGTTGCCTGTATCTTCTTCTTCCACTTTGCGGTGAACATAGGCATGACGATCGGATTGTTTCCCGTGATTGGAATTCCGCTTCCGTTCTTCAGCTACGGAGGCTCTTCGTTGTGGGGATTCACGATCCTGCTGTTTATCTTCCTGAAGCTCGATGCACACCGAATGCAAGTGCTCCAGAGACTCTGATCAGAGATTTATGTGAATTAAATTTTCCTATTCACGCGGAGTGTAAAGACATTAGCATTGGTCACTAGGCATTAGGAATACCTCGCCTTTGATTGAATGATCGAGGATAAGATACAATTCCACGTTCAATCAAAATGTATAGACTTTAACAAACCATGGAGGCCCCTTGCATCTCCCGATGCCTAATCTCTAATGCTTCAAATTTCAATTGAAGTGAACGACTAGAATCATCAGACTCTTACATCGAAGCGACTACGAGAATCTCTTCTCCACCATCTCCATAAACTCGTGGAACTCGCGGCTATCGCGGTCCCAGTTGGAAGAATGTTTTTCCAGGTAGCTCAGCGCGGAATTCATGTCGGGAAGCTGGTCGAGATCGTCAATCGCGCGGCTGAACGATTCGAAGTCTCCGTAGAAGAGCACTTTGGTGAACATGAACTTTTGATTGATCGAAAGGCTATCTTTGATCCGCGCAATCTTTTTCAGGTTATCCATCAGCGCAGGTTCCGATTTTCCGATGCGCTCGTGAAGAGACGCTTCTTTTTTCGTCTCGTGAACAACGACCTTTTTCTCTTCGATGACTGCTTTGTTGCCTGAGTAAACGGCTTTGGTTTCCGTAAGTTCAGTTGTGATCTCCTGCTGTGGTTTGGTGATACCGTTAGGAACTTCGGTGCGTTGTGAATAGAACTTCGCAGGATCGAGGGGCAGTACTGATGAAAATTTATCGGTGTACTCGTCAAGGTCTTCGGGCGTGAAATTCACTTCTTCCAGGATCTGATCCAGCACCGAGAAGGCTTCATTGCCTGGGATCTGTTCGACCTTTCGTCCCTCCAGCTTGTGCAGCATCTTTTCCAAAGGTGCTTTATTGATCTTCAGGTATTTGATCTCCTCACGAAAAGAGGGAACGTCAAGCCGGTTATCTTTTCCAGCGATGATCAGGGAGAAAAAATCGTAAGGATCGAAAATCACCATCAGCGTTTGGCTTACGGCTTTTTTCAAAAGGGGCGAAAAGTGCGCACGGTCGATAGAAATGTGATTCGATAGCACAGTCATAAACGCAGACAGCGCCTCCTTCACCTCCTGGTGATCATAGTCAAAGTAGGAGCTTTTCTGTTTTCGCGTTTCTTCTTTCCAGGCTTTGAACAACTCCCGGATCACGAAGAGGTTCACTTGCTGGATGTTTGAAAGAGAAAGTATTTCCGGGCCATTGATCTTTTCTTTCGAAGAGAAAAAACCTTTCAACAACTTCTCCGCGTATGCATCTCCATACAGAGCGATGGCCTCGAGACTTATCTTTTCATCCATGATGTCGGTCGTATCAGATTTATGACTTATTTGGCGGTTATAAAGTTAAGTTTTCTTAGCGCATTTCCCACATAAAACGCATTGATGGCCAGGATTCTGATTGTCAACTGGAACAAAAAGATCATTGAAACCATCGATCCGGCCAAACCCTTGCTTCGACAATTTCATGACAATGGTCTTGATTGGATGCACGCCTGTGGAGGAAAGGGCCGATGCACCACATGTAAAGTGATTGTGATTGAGGGACACGCGAATTTTTCCAGCGTAACGCCTGCCGAACTTCGGTATCGTGCAATGGGTGCGCTCCGTGAAAATGAACGATTGTCATGCCAGTGCCGGGTCAATGGAGATATTACAATTCTCGTACCTGAAAAATACAAGCTTCCCCATATAGACTACAACGCGTAGTGTTTACTTTTTAACGAAAAGACGCAAAGAGCGCTGAGTTGCGCAAAGGACGTTTTTCTGCAGGTCTTTATATTCCTTTGCGCTTGCTTCGCGTCTCCACGCCTTAGCGTTCGGGCATTTTCGTATTTTGCACCATGTTTATTGAACCACATCTGGGCGGACGGTCACAACAGGAAAAAGCAGGGTGGATCGAAGTGATCTGCGGCTGTATGTTTTCCGGTAAGACAGAAGAGCTGATCCGAAGACTGAACCGCGCCCTGATCGCAAAACAAAAAGTGGAAATTTTTAAACCGGTGATCGATACGCGTTATCACGACACCAAGATCGTGTCACACAACGAGAACGCTATACGCTCTACACCGGTCAACTTTGCGAGTGACATCATATTGCTCGCAGGAGACAGTGATGTGGTCGGCATCGATGAGGCCCAGTTTTTTGATGATGCTATCGTTGAGGTATGCAACACGCTTGCAAACAATGGGAAACGTGTGATCGTTGCCGGCCTCGATATGGATTTTGAGGGAAAGCCCTTCGGCCCGATGCCTAATCTGCTGGCAGTTGCTGAATTTGTCACAAAAGTTCACGCCATTTGTGCGCAAACCGGGGAGCTAGCCTCATTTTCTTATCGACTAAGTGAGAACGACAACCAGGTAATGCTTGGAGAGCAAGGTCAGTACGAAGCAAGAAGTAGAAAAGCGTTTTTCGAGGGAATGAAATTGCGAAAGAGCGAAGACCCTTCGAATGAGTGAATTTCTAGTTTTTAATTTCTAATGCCAAATATCCCGTGCCTTCCCGATACGGACAAGCCTATCGGTATGAGCGAGCCCGCGCTCGCGAGACTGGTCAAAATGCCTAATGCCTTTCTCCCATGATCCAGAAAACACGCGGCATTGTATTTCGATTCACACGCTATGGAGAAACTTCGGTGATTGTCACGATTTTCACAGAGATGTTCGGGATCCAAAGTTACATTGTGAATGGTGTAAGAAGTAAGTCTGCGAAAAACAAGATCGCGCTTTTTCAACCGCTAACGCTGCTCAATCTCGTTGTCTACCATCGTGAACGCGCTAATCTGGAACGTATCAAAGAACTTCATTGCTATCATCCTTATCAAACTTTGACTACCGATGTGAGGAAGTCTACCATCGGGCTTTTCATTGTGGAGTTGCTTAACAAAACCGTGAAAGAAGAAAGTCATGTTCATGAGCTATTTGATTTTTTATCTCAGGCTTTGATCACCATCGATCAGCTCACCGTTAACATTGAAAATGCGCATTTGATATTTATGCTGAGGTTGAGTCGTTACCTGGGATTTGGTCCGCAGTTCGCGAATGAGATCCTGGGTGGAAGAGTGGCTGATGAAGCAACCGAGCTAATCTTAGGAAAGCTGATCCGCGCAGATTTTGAAAGCCCCGTGGTGATGACCATTCAACAACGAAGGAATATCCTGGATCTCTTGTTGAAATTTTACGCAGAACACCTGGAAAATTTTGGAGAAGTAAAATCAGTGCAGGTACTGAAGGAGATCCTTTCTTAGCCACGAAGACAAATCCAAAATTCCGATGAGCGAAGCACTACCGGGTAGTTTCGATTTGTACACTGGTCACCGGGCAACCGGCCTTGCCGGGATCTGGCTATCTGACTTCAAGGCGAAATCCTACACCATGATAGTTCACGATCTGAACGGATGGATCGTCCTTCAAATACTTACGAAGCTTGGAAATGAACACATCCATGCTGCGCCCCATGAAATAATCATCATCGCCCCAAACCTGCCTGAGAATTTCTTCTCGCTTCAGCACGCGGTCACGGTTCTGAAATAATAACTTCAAAACTTCGGCTTCTTTCTGCGTGAGTGTTTTCTCCATTGATTCGTTACGGAGTGTCAGGTTACCCGGATCAAATGCGAATCCGCCCAAATTGAATACACGCTCAATGCTTGCTTCAATGTCATGCGTTGATCTGCGAAGGAAAACCTCGATGCGACAAACGAGCTCGTCAAGACTAAAAGGTTTTGTGATATAATCATCCGCCCCTGTCTTAAACCCTTCGAGCTTGTCTTCCATCATCGATTTTGCCGTTAAAAAAAGAATGGGTGTAGATTGATCTTGCTGCCGGATCGTGCGCGCGATCGCGAAGCCATCTTTTTTGGGAAGCATCACATCGAGAATACAAATGTCGAATGAATCATTGAGGTAGGCTTGTTCGCCTTCTTCGCCATCTTTGCATAGCCTCACATCATAGCCTTTCAGGTTCAGATTGTCCTGGATCACAAAACCGAGATTCGGATCGTCTTCCACCAAAAGAATTTTTTTGCGACTCATAGATTATTGAAACGGTAGTGAGATTTTGAACACGCAACCTTTACCAAGATCGCTTTCAAGACGGATATTGCCTTTGTGTGCTTCAATGATCGACTTCACATAATTCAACCCGATCCCGAAGCCTTTTACATCATGTACGTTACCAGTCGGCACTCGGAAGAACTTCTGGAACACGCGCTTCTGATTTTCCGGACTGATGCCGATGCCGTTGTCTTCTACTTCCAGTAACAGATTACGATGGGCATCGCTCGTACGGATAACGATGTGCGGTGACGTTTTGCAATACTTTATGGCATTGTCGATCAGGTTGTAGAGCACGTTAGTCAGGTGCAGTTTGTCAGCCTCAAAAGTGTGGCGTGTTGCGCGCAGATCACATTCAATTGTACCCCTGCGTTCATGTAACGACCCTGAAATATTTTTGATCGCGTCCTGAACGATCTGGTGCATGTCGACCATTTCTTTTTTCAGACCGATATCCTCTTTGTCTAACCGTGCTACCTGAAGCACACGTTCAACCTGCTGCTTCAAACGCGTGTTTTCTTTTTCGATGATGGTTGTATAATTCAATAATCGCTCAGGCTGATGTACGATGTTCGGATCTTTCAATACTTCCGTGGAAACTGCAATAGTAGAGATCGGAGTCTTGAATTCGTGCGTCATGTTGTTGATGAAATCTTTCTGGATCTCAGACAGCCTTTTTTGTTTAAGGATAACGAACAGCGTATATCCGAAAAATAAGATCACGATCAATAAAACGACTGATGAAAATGACCAGATTCCCATTTGATTGATCAGCTGCGCCTCGCGGTTCGGAAATTGCACGCCAAAGTAATAGGCGTAATGACTCCACGTTGGAAGTTTTTTGCTGGTCACTTTTTCCTTCGATGCCTGCTGCAATGAAACATAGTCTCCATATCTCATCTTTTCACTCGAACAATCATACACACCATACTCGAAATCGTGACGGATGTTCCTTTTTTCAAACTCAGACTTCAATAAAAACTCAAGCAGGCTTACATCGACTTCGCCATTCACCTGAACAATAAAGTAGTTTGTCGAAACTTGCTTTACCGGGTTCATGGCCGGGGAGGGTGTGTGATTGATATCGTAAATCTGGTGTGCAACGTTGAAGAGCGCTGCGTTTACTGTTCGGTCGAACTCCGATTCCTTGAGATCAAAAGCCCTTCGTACCCAATAGAGCTGAGTGATCGTAATGCCCAGGATGCAGACAACAGCAAGGATAATGATCAGGCGGATCGAAGAGTTTTTCACAATATAAAAGTACGAGAAAACCTCACGTTTGAGGTGACCTTTAACATCTCTTTAACATTAATTGGACACCGATTAACACGATTTTCCAGTGAATGGAGCGAATTTTGAAGTGATCAAAGACATCTCGATATTTGTAAACTAATAATCAATCACAAATGAAAAGAATTGTTGTAACCTGTTTTGCGGTAATGTTGGTTGCCTGTGCGTTCGGCCAGGAAGTTGCATCGAATTTTAAGCCCGGCAATCCATTGAATTCAAACGGAGCGATTTTCACGTGGACCGAGACTTTGCATGATTTCGGGAAGATCAAAGTGGGGGTACCGGTCTCATTTGAATTTACTTTTCAGAACACGGGCGATATTCCGTTGATCATCACTTCAGTTCAGGCATCATGCGGGTGTACTGTTGCTTCATATTCAAAAGATCCGATCGAGCCGAACGGAAAAGGTTTTGTAAAGGCTACTTACAATGCAGCTGCTGTCGGGCAGTTCACAAAGACGGTTACTGTAAATGCTAACACCGATGATGGAGCGGTCATCCTCACGTTTAAAGGCGAAGTAATTCAGAATATGAACCCTTAACAGTTGTTAGTCAGATATCATGAGGCCTCGGCAGGTTTGCTGAGGCTTTTTTATGCCATTAGGAATCGTTTGCTGAAAAATAGTTGTCAAATCGCATCAGCCGCAAGCCCGCTAAAGGCATGGTTTTGATAAATTTGTTCTCAGCCAATTGACAACCGATGCCCACAAATTTCAACGATGCTGTTTCCACCCGGTATCACATCTACAACAGTCTTTTTCTAAATCTCCCATACACGGGAATTTACCGCACAGGAACATTACTCCCGTTACTGCAGCAAGCGTGTGAATCCGGATTCGAGAGCGGCAAAGATCCACGCTCGATCATCAAGAAATTTTTTACGGACTACGCTCCCAAGGCTACACCTGAAGAACGTTTCGCTTTGCTCTTCAACTTCATTCAATATGCCGAACGCCAGGTAGTGCTATTCGATTCGATAGAGGATGCCGCGTTCGATCAGATCAACGATATGGATGGCAAGGGAACGATCTCGGCACTTTTGTTACGCGCACAATCGGAAGGGCTTACCGAGGCGCTGAAAAAAAAGATCCAGGATTTTTCAGTGCGTGTTGTATTGACTGCACACCCCACACAGTTCTATCCGGGTCATGTACTCGCTATTATCAATGACCTTGAAGAAGCAATTCGCGAGGGACGGCTTGAACATATCAATTTATTACTTCGGCAACTTGGCAAAACAGCCTTCATCAACCGCGAAAAGCCATCTCCATACGATGAAGCGATCAGCCTTTCATGGTTCCTCGAGTACGTATTTTACCCGGTGATTCCGCAGATCCTGATCAAACTGATGAACGGACTTCAAGTGACGTTCGAAGAGTGGAAGAACTTTGATCTGATCAAAATTGGATTTTGGCCAGGTGGCGATCGTGACGGTAACCCGTTTGTGACGCATGAGATCACAATGCGCGTAGCACAAAGACTGCAACAAACACTCATGCGATGCTACTATCGCGATGCCCGTTTCCTGAAAAGGCGACTCACTTTCAAAGGTGTTGATAATATCATGGCGGAAGTTGAACGTAAAGTTTATTTACTGGCGTATGGCAACGGTGAGGGTGCGTATAGTTCCGCTGATGAGTTGTTGGCCGACCTGATGCGCGCGCGACAGGCCATCATCGAAGATCATCGCGGATTGTTCCTCGATTTACTTGACGAGGTTATCATTAAAGTGAAGATCTTCGGATTTTATTTTGCCAGTATGGACATCCGGCAGGATAGCCGCAAGCACATCTATGCATGGGAAGCCATTCTCAGTCAACTTCAGGAAAAGGATCAATCGCTGAAATCACTTTCTGAAAAAACAGAAGAACAGCAGATCAAAACATTGCTCGATCTGAAATTCAAACCCGAGTCGCTGAAGTTTGAAGACCCCTTTGTCGCAGAATTGATCGAAAGTATCAAAGTCATTGGCGACATTCAGAAACACAATGGGATTCTCGGTTGCGAAAGATACGTGATCAGCAATTGCAAGTCGGCACTTGATGTGATCCGCGTTTATCAGCTTGCTAAGCTATTGCTGGCGAAAGACGGAGAATTGAAACTTGATATAGTTCCTTTGTTTGAAACCATCGAAGATCTGGCTTCTGCCGCAGAAGTGATGGAATCGATCTATAGCATTCCGGAATATCGTGAGCACTTAAGTGGAAGGGGAAACAAGCAAACCATTATGCTCGGATTTTCTGACGGAACGAAAGACGGTGGATATCTCCGCGCGAACTGGAGCATTTTCAGGGCGAAAGAAAATCTGACTTTGATGTCACGTGAATACGGATTGACTGCCGTATTCTTCGATGGACGTGGCGGCCCTCCTGCGCGAGGTGGCGGAAACACCCACGACTTCTATGCATCGCTGGGTGAAACGATTGAAGACAAAGAGGTGCAGATCACCATACAGGGGCAAACCATCAGTTCCAATTTTGGCAAACCCGTTTCGTGTCAATACAATCTTGAGCAATTGCTCTCCGCGGGTATCGAGAATGACGTTTTCAAAAACAAAAAAAATCAGTTCACGAAAAAGGAGAACGATCTGCTCGAGTCCCTGGCGGAAGAAGGTTACAAGTCGTACCTCGCGCTGAAAAACCACGAAAAGTTTGTTCCTTATCTCGAGAAGATCACGCCACTCGCTTTCTTCGGAGATACCAACATCGGCTCTCGCCCGGTGAAACGGAACTCTGGAGACAAACTCAAGTTTGAAGATCTTCGCGCGATTCCGTTTGTCGGTTCGTGGGCGCAAATGAAGCAGAATATTCCAGGTTTTTATGGAGTAGGGAGCGCGTTACAATCTCTGAAAAAATCGGGCAAGATGCCGGAAATTAAAAGCATGTACCAGAATTCCCTTTTCTTTCGAACACTGCTTGCCAACAGCATGATGTCTTTAACGAAATCGAATTTCGCGGCTACGGAATATCTTTCGAAAGACAAGGAGTTCGGGGAGTTCTGGAAGATCATGAACAAGGAATTCGAGTTGACAATCGGGATGATTCTCGAAGTTTCCGGACTGAAAGAGCTCATGGAAAATAATCCGGTGAACCGGGATTCGGTCATGTTGCGAGAGCGTATAGTCCTCCCGTTGATCACGATTCAGCAATATGCGCTTCAGCATCTCCGCGAGCCCGATGCAAAAGATGAAGGGTTTGAAAAGCAATATCGCAAGCTTGTGATGCGATGCATGTTTGGGATCATCAATGCAGCGCGCAATTCAGCGTGAGTGAGCCGAAAGCTAAAAGCCGAAAGCGATACCAACTCGAATTTTCCTTCAGATTACGTGGACAGGAACACATTTGCGATCCTTTCGCTTGAAGCCTTTGTGGCTATTTTGGACAAAGTGAATCCGCTGCAACTTTGAATTGCGACTGTTTGCCAGTTTTTTAATCTTTATTTTTTTAATGATGCATACTGGATTTGATTTCCATATTCCCTTCCGTATTTTTTGCCCCAGGAACTGTTGAGGCAACGCAATAGTTTCGAAAAGCTTTGAAGTTGGACGCGTGATATAGACAGGATTCCAGCCTTCAGCTTTTAGCCTTCAGCTTTCAGCTTTTAAATGAGCGAATTCAAAAACCTACCGGATGAGCAACTCATCGTACTTTACAAGAAGTCCGGGGATCTTGTCATCGTTGGGGAGTTGTTCAGCCGTTACACAGCGCTTACTTATGGTGTTTGCCTGAAGTACCTGAAGAACCGCGAAGAAAGCCGCGATGCGGTTATGCAAATCTTCGAAAAACTAATCGTTACCTTAAAAGAACATGAGATCAGTCAATTTAAAGGCTGGTTGTATGTGACAGCCCGAAACTACTGCCTGATGCAGATCCGGTCGAGAAAGGGAAAAACTTTTGAAGAAATTTCGCCTTCGCTTATGGAATCTGAGGACGAAATGCATCTGGATGGCGGCCCCGAAAAAGAGTCAAATCTTAGTAAATTAGAGACATGTATCGGAATGCTCGTCCCGGAACAGA
>CBHROW010000011.1:0-30574 GCA_966080355.1 uncultured Chryseosolibacter sp. | reverse complement strand
CGAATGCTTTTTTGATATTGATCTACAGGGATCAAAAGTCTTACTCCGAAGTCAGCGCCACTCAGTTGTTCATCGTTTCCTACCCACTGCTGTGAGAACGGGCGATTGAAATGCAATACCTTCCATGACGCGGTGAAATTTGTGTCCGTTATATTTCGGTCTTCCGGAAGAAATTCGCCATCGAAGCTCGGATTGTTCCAGTCGCCTGCGAGTTTTACGGACGTAGTTTTTCCAACGGGGACAAAATCAAGTCTTCTGCTGCCCTTCAAATTGAGTTTCATCGACACGTCTCCTGTGAAACTTTCAGCGTTCGTCCAATTTAATTTGGCTACAATACCGTTGCCGCTGAAGCTTGAAGTCACCGGCTTATCGTAAGTAGTCGCGTAAGTCGCGGTGGAGCTTTGCAAAACAGAAACACCGATGTGGTTCGAGGGCTCCGCTGGCAAAGTTTGCGTACCGCTCGAGATCACAGGATTGTCTGCAATACCCCGCAGGTCCGTAATGCCAAACACGAGGTAAGCATCTTGCCAGAGAACATTTGTTTCAACAACGGGAAGCGCCTTGAAATCAGGTTTGTCAAATTGCGCGCTGATGTTCAATCCGGAGTGGTAGACAACCGCATCGAAAATTCCGCGGTGAAGTACTTCAGGGTGAACGTTACCATCGATGGTCAGTTGATTTGGAAGAAAATATGATCTCTCGATCACCTGGCGGATTTCTTTACCTTCTTTCCCGTTGTTGATCACCTGTTCGGTTCGATAAGGGATGACAAGAATAGGTCCGGATATTTTTTGTTGCCCCGACCACTTGTTGGCAACTTCTTCGATCACTTCATCGGCACGCGATTGACGTTCGTAGATCAGGCTTTCGATCCACGATGAAGGGATCAGCAGGATCAGGATAAGAAATCCGATCGAGAACAATTTGATCATGATCGATTCTTGTAGCCAGCGATTAAAACGCTCCAGCAAGTTGAGTGAAACGGGATTAGACGGTTCCATAGAGTTAGTAAGTTAAAGTTTCAGATTTTAGATTTTCACTTGAGCGAATGATCGGTTCATGTGCAGGTTCTTGTGGTCGGACTTTGGCAAGGACTGACTCAAGCACAGGAAGCATGTTGTTGAGATTCTTCGTTTTGATGAGAAGATTCCAGACGGCTTCGAATTTTTTCCAGCCACCTGTGTAAGCAAAGTGTTTCACCATATGCTTGATTGTATCGTGCTTTACGCTTGCGCGGAAAATGTTGCTCCAGCGATAAAACTCCCGGTAAGCCCAATGGTATCCTGATTCGAGTTTTTCGGCAGTGATGTTTTTTGTTTGATAGACAACATGCCTCGTATCGTACAGATTCCAGTCACGCGTCAGCAACCGACCTTGTTTTTCCAGATCTCGATAGAGAAGCGTTCCGGGGTATGGAGTGAGAATGTGATAGGTGGAAGTAGTGATTGCGTTTTCGATGCCCCATTCTACTGTGCGTTTAAAAACGTCTTCATCGTCTTCATCGAGGCCAAACACAAAGCTTCCATTGATCATGATACCCAGATCGTGCAATCTGTTCACAGCTTGTGAATAGTCGCGTTTGAGATTTTGCTTCTTGTTACTTTGTCGAAGATTTTCTGCAGAAAATGTTTCGAACCCAACAAACAAACTTCGCAAGCCGGCATCGGAAGCTTTCTCGATCAGATTTCCGCGAATAATTGAGTCAACCGTTCCCGCAGATTGGAACACGCGCTTCATCCCTTTCATCCCATCGAATAATGCTTCTGCAAAACGCACGTTGCCTAAAAGGTGGTCGTCAAGAAAATAAAGATGCCTGCCCGGAAGTCGCTCGATCTCGGCCAGTGCGTCATCTACCAATTGGGTGTAAAAACTTTTTCCACCTTCGAAAAAAGCATCCTTATAACAGAAGTTGCAGTGATGCGGACAACCGCGCGTGACCACGATCGAGTTTGGAACAAGATAAAGATGGCGTTTGATCAGATCTCTTCTGATCGGAGGAATTCCATTCAATGTTCGAATGGACGAAAAATATCTTTTGAGCGGATGCCCCGCGCGAAAGTCGTTGAGGAACTGTGGAAACGTTTCTTCTCCCGGTCCGAGAAAGATCGTGTCGGCATGCAACGCGGCTTCATCCGGAAGCGATGTCACGTGAAGTCCGCCAAGAATTACGTAGCAGCCCTTCGCGCGATAGTGATCTGCGAAAGTGTAGGCCCGATACGCGTTGGTGATGTATACCTGGATGACAACAAGGTCAGGATCATCGTGAAGATTGACGACCTCCACGTGTTGATCTTCCAGCATCACTTCGTCATGAGGGTCGAGATAAGCAGCCAGTGTCGCGAGTCCTAGCGGTGGAAATAAAGAATATTTGATCGGTCGCCAGAAAGGACTTTCTGCTTCTGTAAGGGCCGGCAAGATCATTTTAACTTTCATGGCTTTTCGCAATGTGAATGAAAGATAAGTTTTCTACTTACTACCATGAATGTGATAACACCTGCCACAGCGTGGGTTATCAACACGATGATGATGTCGTGAAAGGAAACGGGCAGGTCTTCGATCACTTTCATGAAGATGCTCGCTACCAACACGCAGATCAGCAGGATTGAGATAATTGACCAGCCGATACGCTTGATCCGCTCACGAATGCGATGGATGATGAAGTAATTGGGAAATAACATTATTGGTGCGGGAAACGAAAAGACAAGGGAAACGATCAGTACCTGGTAATAGTGAAGGCCGCGAACACCCAACAGCGTGATGAGCAACGATGCAATAGCATTTGCGATGAGGTAAGTGAGGATGGTGAATCTTAAAAAGCCACGAATCATAATTATATAATTTAAAAGTACTTTGAAATACAAAGTATATGCCTAAAAAAAATTATTTCTGTTGTTTCACTACGGCTTCGAGTGCGTCCAGGTGTTTTTTGAATGCATTCCTTCCCCGTTCGGTGATGCGGTATTTTGTGTTTGGTTTTCGGTCGATGAACGACTTGGAAATTGAAATGTATTTTTCCTTTTCAAGTGCTTTGATGTGTGAAGCGAGATTTCCGTCAGTTACATTCAATTCTTCTTTCAGCGCGTTGAAATCGAACACATCGTCTCCTACAAGCACCGACATGATCTGCAGGCGCAACCGGTGTTCCAATACTTTATCTAAATGATCGAACGGATTCTTCACTTGTCATATTTGTTATACATGATGGCGCCATATACGATGTGAAGCACGCCAAATCCGAACGCCCAGAATAAAAGTCCGTAGCCGGGAAACGCAGCCGACACCAGGCCAAGTGCAATTTCACAATATCCGAGATAACGAACCTCATCGAAAGTATTTGAGCTTCCCTGGATCAAAGCGATGCCGTAAAAAAGTAAACATCCTGGTGCGGCAAGTCCGAAGTGACCTGAGTAAAGCATAATCAGGATAAAGATACCACCCGAAACCAACGGAACCGCCATGTTCAGCATCATATTTTTGCTGGCGTTGTTCCACAGTTTGACATTGTGTTTTTTCGCTTTACGCTGGCTGAGAAGAATACCGGTAGAGATGGATGCTACCAGTACTGCGGTGGCAATAAGCACAAGGTTGGTGAGTGTTGCCGGAGTTCGGATGGAATAGATCCGATAGTGAAATGGGGAAACCGGAAAGTGCACGGCATAGTATGCGGCAACTGCTCCGGTCAACGCGTAGATCCCTGCCATCACGCCTGACAAACCACTCAATGAAATGAACTTGGTGGTGCGCTCCATCATCGAACGGATGGAAGCGATGTCTTTTTCATAATCGGAAATTTCCTTCATGCGAAAGTACTTTGAGCTACAAAGTTAGTGAACGGTTTGTCACGTCAAAATGTTACCTCGTTTTTAAAACCCGCTTTCCAAATAAAAATTCCGGGGATTTGGTTTTATCACCTTCAAGTCATTAATATTGCAGTCCCAAAATTGAGGTTGACCTCAAAACGGTAATTCCTCCTTAGCTCAGCTGGTTAGAGCACCTGACTGTTAATCAGGGGGTCCTAGGTTCAAGCCCTAGAGGAGGAGCTTGAAAGTCAGAGGGTTACATGAACTGTAACCCTCTTTTATTTTTGCGGTTGATCAGATACCGGTTAACCGGTCGCCAGTCAGCCGGGTAGAAGCGGTTTCTCTTCTTCGAGGATCTTTAAGAACAAGTCTGCGTGAAGGATCTTACGGTAATAAGTCGCCCGGTTTTGTAGGTGCAAGTCAACTTGAATTGTCTCGAGCATTTTTCGCAGCAGTTCGGTGATGCCGGCAAGAAGCTCCATGTGAGTTCTATAACCTGTGCAGCACCAGCGATCAGCTGAAGAAAGCAAAGTTGAATGACGCACCTGGCGTTCTGCCGCTCCACTTCCAGATGAAGTTCACGGACACCCAGGCTTCTCGATTCCCCGATGATCAGATCTAGGCGCACGGCCACCAATCCTTTTCGAGCGAAAATCCTCCAGTAAAACAACTTGTCTCTTCACAACTTCTCCTCGAACGGATAGTTGTCGTTCAAACAAAATTTTTGCATGAGCGCAACCAAAATGTCCCACTCTGCTTTTGGTATTTTTAGTAAAGCAACTCCATTTTGGTGCCCCTCTTAATAGGTTAAAGGTCCAACATATAAAGTACCAGAATTGGGGACATGGAACAATAGTAATTGGACCTAGTGCAATAAAGTTGGAGGAGGCACGCGGCTACCTTTAGAGACATCAATAGTTGCATGGTCTTACTCGATGAGCCCCACCTGAAAATCGAATTCAGAAATGTACCCTGTCGATACATCGTCACTACATGGACTGGAAATGTAGGGAGTGATGTGTATCGTAAAAAGCTGGCGGTCATTATCCGGTGCTCACGCGAAAACGGTGTGCGAAAATTATTGAACGACACCAGGCTGCGCGAAACGCTTCTCGACATTGACCGTGAGTTTGAAACCTCCCTTCTGCGCGACTTCGGTGCTCAACAAGGCTTGGTATATCAGGCAACGCTCCTGGCCAGTGAACTCTTTGTACGTTTTTCGGCCGACAACCTGCATCACACATCAGCGGCAAGCCCTTTCATCCACCAGTTTTTTTCAGATGAACGCGAGGCGATCCAATGGCTTACCAAGGTTGACAATTAATGCATAAGGTGAAAAGCTATGGCAACACGCTGGTTCATCTTCTTCGTTTTCATTGTTCTTCCGGCTCTCGTCTTCGCTGAAGCTTCTGACACGCTCGTGATTTCGCAGGCGATTCAATTCCGCCATGCCGCGGGCAGCGCAATCTACCTGCTTGACCCCGACAGCCGATTCACAGTCGAAGAAGTTCACAGACGATTTGCCCACGGTGAATTTTTTTCCCTCGGTGAACGAACTCCGAACTTCACCGGCCAAAGAGGTAAGATCTGGTTCCGACTGGTGATCGCCAATCAAACTCAGGACCCCCTCTTTCTCTACGTCAATAATCTGTATGTCGAGCGGATTCAAATTTTTACGCAAGATTCTCTGCATCGGTGGAGTGTCAAAAGCACCGGATTTTCATATCCATTCAATTCGCGTGACATTCCTGCAAGCCGGTATGGTGTCGGATTAAACAACTGTCGTCCGAACACAACCTCGATCGTCTACGGATCAATAGAAGCAGAGGCCCGTCCTCCCATGTTCTTGCCAATCGATGTCGGGTCCTTTAACGAAATAGTCAACCGCACGCGAACGTCTGAATTTCTTTCGTTAGCTGTGCTCGGAATTCTGCTGGTGATGCTGCTGTATAACATCTGCCTCTTCATCATTATTGACGACAGCCTGTATCTTCATTATTGCTTTTACATTTTCAGTGCGATAGTCTGCGTTCTTTTTTTTACGGGTTATTCTTTTGAATGGTTCTGGCCAAACCACCCATCACTGAATCCTTATCCGTGGCAAATGGGTCTCTTCACATTTGCGCAGATGCTTTTCGTAAATAAGTTACTCCGGCTTGTCACCGAGCTCAGACGATTTCTTGTCATCACACTGCTGATCTACTTATTGTCGTTGCTGATCATGTTCGGCACATTTTTGCCGAAACCACTTGTGTTGTTTGTCGTCATGTTCAATGGCACACTCATGCCGATTTATTTCCTTGGGGCCTCGGTTCACCTCGCGTTGAAGCGAAAACGAATGGCGTATGTTTTTTTGATCGGGTGGTCGCCTATTCTTATTGCAACGCTGATGAACATCCTGATGGTAACCGATGTGATCGCCTACAGTGTCATATTCGACACCCATGCAATCGAAATTTCACTGGCATGGGAAGTGGTGGTGTTTTCGCTCGCGCTTGGCTACCGCTACAATTTGATGCGACAGGAAAAAATGGAAATGCAATCTGAAAACATGCGCATCATTTCAGAGCAAAAAACATTGTTGCGAAAAATGGTCTTCGAGCAAACCGAAGAGATCATGTCACAAAACGATCAGCTCATTCGCAACCAGGAAGAGATCAAATTACAGAACGAACGCCTCGAGACGCAGAATAAGGCATACGAACGATTGAAGGAAATGATCCTGAAACAAAACCAGGAGCTCGAGTCGGCCGTGCAGAAGAGAACCCTTCAACTTGCGCAAAGCAATGAAGAATTGAAAAAACATCTCCACCAAGTTGAGCAGTTTAGTTTTATTGCAGCGCACAACCTCAGGGCGCCTGTTGCTCGCATCATGGGCCTTGTGGCGATCCTCGAGCAATCTTCCGTTACTTCTAAAGATGATGGGATGATACTTGAAAAACTATTGGCAGCAGCGCAAGACCTTGATGCGATCATTCATGATCTTGGTTCAATTCTCGATATTCAAAAAAACCAAAGCGACAAAACCGAGATGATCGATGTTCGTGGCTTGATCGATAAGATCCTCGATCGCTTTGAACCGGAAGTTGGTCGTGACGGCATTCAAGTAAGCATCGATGCAAAAGCCTCTTACATTGTCGCCATCCCGGCATACATCGACAGTATTTTATCGAATCTTATCTCAAACTCAATCAAGTATCGGAGCGACCAACGCGCCTCGGTCATTCAAATCACCACCGAAGAATCAAATAGCTATTGGAAAATTGTTGTTGACGATAACGGTTTGGGTTTTGATAGTAAACTTTTTTCGCGAAAGTTGTTTGAACCGTTCCAACGTTTCCACACCCATAAAGACGGGAAAGGCCTCGGCATGTTCCTGGTGAAAACGCAGGTGGATGCCATGAACGGCACAATCGAACTCTCCAGCCAACCCAACAAGGGAACTCATGTGGAGGTAAATATTCCCAAGACGCACTTGCAGAAGATCGCGTGAACATTGAATTCGATCGGCTGGGCTTTTTAGATGCAGGTCACTCCAGCAGAAAGCAGATGTCTTGATGTCTCAGTAAAGATTTATTTAAAAAAGGAAAGGGGTTGCTAGGATGCAACCCCTGGAACCATAGCTGACTGTTGTTATCGCTCTGGTTCTTATCCACCAAAGATGCTTCACAAAAGTATCTGAGATGAGATGCTCGAAGTACAGCAATAAGATCAATTTGAATTCAGGGAGGCCCAAGACTGAAAGATGAGCCATCGCCTCTTGATTAAGAAGAAATTGCCGACACCCGGAAAAAGCTGAATGCCTTTTCACGGAGTTCAGAATGAAAAAATATCCAGATCAGTTCGCGAAGTTTACTTTCCAGCAAATGTGCCCAGGTGTGTTGACTGTTGAAGTTACGATAGTGAGTCATCAGCGACTGGGTAAATTCCTGCAGGTGTTCATTCAATGGCACTTTGAAGTGCGAGATTCCTGTAGCGGCAGGAGTTGGATCGAACCCATCCAGCGCATAATTCAATGACTGATCATCGAAAAAAAGATAAAGACACCTGAAAAGCCCTTCACTTGAAACTTTACTCTCAATGGTGAGCGAAGAATTTTTTCGAATCATCATGGCCTCACCTTTTCGCAAGTGTTCCGACTGACGCTGTCGTAAGCTAACCTCGCCTTCTAGCACGATCACCAGCGCATGTTGATCGAATGTAGTTTTTGCAGGCGGAGAAGAATTTTCGTGCTGACAAAAAATGATCTCAATACCGTTACCGACAATCCGGTCGGATATAACCTTTAAGGCATCAGGATATTGAACATTGCTCACGAGTAATGCAGGCCGTGAACAAAGATAAGAAATTACTCTGGATACCGGGGGATAATTGGGAGCGATTAGAGGAGGTTTAAAAAAAGGAAATAAGCAGCGTTCCTGAATTCTCCAACAGCTATTTTCAGTTCGGCCACCTATTTCCTTTGAAATCCCCCATTAAAATCAGAATCGGTTTCATTTTGATTTCTAGCCGTGGAGAAGCGAATTGTTGATCCTGATATGCTAAAGTATCTGATCGCGTTGATCTCGATTGTTTTGGAGGGACCAATTGATGTCATTGTTAGTTCAATGCCGGTTGATGGTTATCTGGAGCGCAAGTGATCATGCCTGATCGGGAGAAATTATTTTACTACAAAAGTGAAACATAAAAAAGTGAAGTCAACAGCGCGCATCAGGCAGCTGTTGACTTGTATTGAAGTTGTTTTGGAGTAATGCCAAAACGTGATTTAAATGTTTGAATGAAATGCGAAGGATTTTCAAAACCCACTTCAAAACATATTTCGGAAATCGTTTTGTCTGAAGTGTGAATAAGGTGATAGGCTTCGTCCAATCTACGGGTTTGAATCCATTTTCCTGGCGTTGTGTGATAAAGTTGATCGAACTTTCTTTTAAATGTCGAGATGCTGCAGCCGGCTCTCAAAGCTAAATTTTTCAGGCTGATATTTTCTTTATAAGATTTTTCGAGCATGAAGTCGAGCTGGAGTTTTTCACGCTTGTAGATGCAGCGCAGGAAAGCATTGAGCTGATCGGAGTCATGCGATTGACGAAGGATCCAAAACAATTCATAGAGTTTTGACTCAGAGATGATCTTCAGATCTTTTCGCGAGGTGACAAGCGGCAGATGAAGTTTCAGCGACCTGATCAAACACTCAAGGTTGTCTGACGGTGCCAACATCAGCTCTTCAGCCGTTCGATAATCTTGCGAAAGAATTTCGTGCGGCTCGAATGAGCGAATGATGTTGCACACGGTGTTGGTGTCAACGAAACAAATTATTCCGTCAAACGGCTCATCTCCTTCCTTCCGGATCGAATGATGAGAGAATTGTTTCATGATAAATCCTCCGCCAGAGGGCACCTGATACTTTGCCGACTTGCTTTGAATGCTTAGCGTACCTTGTACAACCAAGACGATAGCGATTTGCTCGGAAGGTAGATCGATCGGCTTGTCTTCTTTCTTAAAGATCTGGCAAAACCTGATCCCTTCACAATCGAAATTTGCATGCTGGGGTTCCATAGACTCCGTATTTTGTGGGTTAAGCAAGATTAACTCGATCGATTGGAAATCGAACGGCTCGCTCGGGCTACAAATCGACTACACAAAACTGAAAACCGGATTTTTCCGGTATACGGATGGTCTACAATGCCATTTTTGAGCGTTTTTGCCTTGATTGATGTCAACTCGACAGTAGTCGCGTATCCAAAAAGACCGCTCGTTCGGTGTTAAGGGCTAGACAAAAATTCATTTGAAGGGGTAAAATCCTCTGGTCAACCCAGCAACGCTATCAAAATTGTTTCGCTAAGTCTTTCTACCGCACTTAAATTTCCAGCCACCAGTCTGCTTTTTGCATCCACTTTCGCGAAAAATATTACACCGCATAGACCTTATTTAAATGGGAACGCCAAATCCATAATTCCCTTAATGAAAACTTGGCGCTGAACCTTGCATCATATCAATTGAGCTGTCACCAATACAAGGCTCATTAACATGCCGGCTAACTTTCCAAAAAAAAATCTCCACGCTGGAAATTACTTACATAATCGATAACCCAATAAAAATTAGCTATGAGAACACAAATGAATGAATGGTTTCTTTGGAATCACCTGGCCAACGAAACACTCGTGCAGGCATTTAAGAAATCTGAAAGTGTACCGAATGAATGTCTTGCGATCTTGTCGGAAATGGTAACAGAACATGATACATGGCTGAACCGCATCTGTAGCTTGAGCGAGTCACACCAGGAAGTGCACGGTGCAGATGTAACCACGATAGCAGATAGAATCGCAGATCTAAACCGCGTAACCCAATCGTTCCTTAATTCTGAAAGTTATGGACGCGACTTCGACTGGACATTTATGTATCAAACCGATAAGGGAACAGTGTCTGCGAGTTTGAAGCAAGTTTATTTCCACATTCTTACACACTCGGCATTTCAGCGAGGAAAGTTGTCGAAGGCATTTCGCGAAAATGGAATCGAACTTCCGCAGACTGACTATTTGTCGATGAGCAATCGACAGCATTTTTCCCAAGTTTCGTGATGCGTCTTGCTCTCGCCATTTTGCTTACGTTCTATGCACGTTGGGAAGTTTGTGCTCAATTGTCCTATCTCGATGACGAATTTGAGAATGCATCATCACTTTCACAATGGAACAGGATCGAAGCAGTTGAAGGTTGGAATACCAATCAGCTCGAAACACTCGACATCGATACCAGCGAACCAGGCAACTTGTATATCAAGCCATTCACTTGCACCTGGTATGCCGACTATCGTGGACCGCTGTTGTATAAAGAGGTAACTAGCCGTTTTTTTTCTTTTACGCTTGAAGTAACGGTCGAGAATCGCGCAGGTACTGGAATGCCATCATCAGCTTATTCATTGGCGGGCGCTATGATTCGCAAGCCGCGCGAGTATAGCCATGGTGCCCTGATGGACTGGACGCCTGGTGGCGAGAATTACATTTTTTTAGCCTGCGGCAATGCACAGACGCAAACGCCAAATAATCCATCAGGCGCTCCGCCACCACATTTTGAAGTCAAGAACACGGTAAACAGTAATTCCGCGCTGGAAATATCCGGCATTCCAACGCTTGCCAATGTTGCAATCCGACTGGTACGGCTTGACAATGTCATTGTGGCCTTGTACAAAATTCCCGGGCAAAATTGGAAAGTGCACAAGCGCTATCTGCGTCAGGATTTCGGTGACAAAGTTCAAGTTGGACTCGTTACTTATTCCGACTGGGATTTTGCTTCAACGTTTGCACCCAGCGAGCACAACAGCATTGTAATTTCAAAAACATCATATCCGCAATCACATCCCGATCTGGTGGCGAAATTTGAATATGCGCGCTTTAAGGAAATTGTTGTACCTGCTTCGTTGAGTGGAGTAGACTTTTACGCACAAGCATCGTACGATCAGTTGCTCTCTTTCCTGGGCGATGGCTTGGACGAAGCCGAAGTGACTGGGACAGAGGATGAATTCTCTTACGCTGTGTATCCGAACCCGTCAACACATACTATCACAGCCAGCTTTCCATGCGTTGAAAGTCTCTCGCTTTTCGACTCGAGAAATATCGAGGTGCGCGAATCAAACTCCGACACGATGAGCATGGCTGATATTCCAAGTGGAGTTTACCATTTACGAATTGCTTGCAAAGAAAAAATTTTTATTCGTTTGATAGTTAAAGAATGACCGCAGTCGAAAATATATCGCTTTCAGGTTTTTACGAAGGCATTATTGAGAATGCCGAATCGAGTATTCTTTTGCTGGATGATCAGTTCCGGATCGTTGCACTCAACCAGGGACTGTATTGGGTGTTCCTCGAATCCTATGACGTACAGCTGCGAAAAGGTGAGAATCTCTTTGACCTTATGTCTGCGGCAATTCCAGAATTGAGCGCAAAATGGAAAATGCGTTGCATGGCCGCAAAGCGTGGTTTGTCGATCAGCGATGAAGAAGAATTTGTGTCGCAGGGCCAGTCTTTTTTTTGGAAGATTTATTACAAAGCAGTAAAAGTCGGTGACTCTGATTTCGTTTCGATCTTCTCGAGGAACATCACATCGACAAAACTCTTTCAAAACCGGATATCGAAACACGAAGCAAACCTGCGAACGATCATCAATTCGTTCAGTTCATCCATTTGGCTTGTCAACGATCAACTCGATCTTATCGATTACAACGAACGCACCTTTGTTTATTTTCTCGATACGTATGGGATCCGGCTGCTGCCCACCAGAAATTTTATCGATCTTCTTCCGGCTTCCCTTCCGGAGCTGCGCGAGATGTGGTTAGAGCGAATGCAGGTTGTGCTGCATTCAAAGGAGCAAACTTCTTTTCTTGACCACCGGATGACTGCCGGACAAGAAATAATTTGCGAGACGCGCATCATTCCGGTGATCGCTGAAGGAAAGGTTATCGGCCTCACACTTTCGATGGAGGACATCACCAAAAGACGCATCGATGAGCAATTACAACGCACCCAGATGAATGAACTGCTGAAGCTGAACACCGAGCTCGATAAATTTGTATACAGTGCATCGCACGATCTGAGAGCTCCGCTTCTTTCGATCAAAGGCGTGGTGAACCTCATGAAGAAGGAGTATGCCGACACCATTTATCTGAAGCACATCGAGTCGAGCATCACAAAGCTCGATCATTTTGTTGCCAACATCATCAACTATTCCCGAAACAGCAAGCTCGAAGTTTTGCCTGCACCGGTCGATTTCTCTTCCATTATCGAAAGTGCGATCGATTCACTCAGCTACCTTGAAGGTGCAGCTATCGTGAAGTGCGTAGTACAGACCCATAACCAAGAAATTCCCTACCACTGTGATGCCGATCGATTGCTTGTTATTTTTAAGAACATCATCTCGAATTCGTTTCAATATTTTGATCCGTGGAAGTCATCGATGTTACATGTCGACATCGTGATATCAGAAGCATCAGCTGTGATCACATTTGCCGACAATGGAATAGGGATTCAAACTGATATCATGGAGCGCGCTTTCGATATGTTTTTTCGAGGTTCCGACCGGAGTGGAGGCTCTGGACTGGGACTCTATATCGCGAAAACTACGGTAGAAAAACTCAATGGTAAGATCATTTTGCAATCCACCTTAGGACTCGGCACCACCGTGGAGGTCGAAATTCCGAATCTATTCGTCAAGGCCTAAACTTCAATCCCGGAAACGGACATTCTTGTGCTGATCCGGTCAGCGTTAACCTCAAATCAAAACAATTCGTACAATTCATTGACCGGTACAATTATTGGTCGACCTTCATCATGATCGATTGTCCATACTGCAGCCTGGCGAAAAAGAAAGGTCAGCTCTTTTGCTCGCGTCACTCCGACAACATGAATCACCTTGAAAGTGGCGTTTTCTTCATTGAGGAAAAATCATTCGAGGAATGTGACTGGCATATGACTCGTCTTTCGCTGAATTTCAACCTTGACGACAAGCAAACTTACTACGCAGGCAATCGCAAACACACAATTGGCCCCGACCGTTACCTGTTGATAAACCAGGGGCAATTGTTCAAGACACATGCTTCTTCTGCAAATATCAATCGGATGATAACCGTGGCTTTCAAAGTCCGATTACCAGAACAAGTTGTCAACTGCTTCAATGCGAAAGAAGCCGAACTTCTCAGCAGTGACCGGTTTCACCCTCAAATAGAATTTCCGGAAAAGACATACACCCTTGACGAACCGATTAGAAATTATTTATCGAAGTTGATCGCACCGGGCGCGGGTGAGGATTATGTTCAGGATGAAATTGAGTCGTTGTTGCTGCACGTGCTAAAGCTGCAACTTGGCGTGCGTAAAGACATTCTTGGGATTCGCAAAGTACGTGTTTCAACGCGGGAGGAGATTTACAAACGCATGCATTGGTCGCTCGAATACGTGCACGACAATTACGCTGCCGATATTTCGATCGAGCAACTCGCTGAGCAGTCGTGCCTTTCGTCATTTCACTATAAGCGCCTTTTTCGTGAAGTGTTCGGAGTGCCGCCATATCAATACCTCAAAAAACTCAGACTCGAAAAAGCTTGCCATTTGTTGAAGTCGGAGTTGCCGGTGCAGGATGTTTGCAAGCAAGTGGGTTGGAAAGATCCCTCGTCTTTCGCGCGCCTTTTTAAGAACGCTTATAACCAGACGCCCCAGCAGTTCAGGATGTCGGTCGGATCTTGACACTGTGCGAATGATGCTAATTCGCTGACATACTGGATTTCTCTGCTGAATGTGCCTAAATTGTTTCGATAACCATTCATATGAAAAAGATCGTTGTAACCTTTTTTGTTTTGGCCCTTGCGTTCATTGCAAAGGCTGAAGATAAGCCCATTCTGGTGACTGTTGACTGGCTGAAGACGAATATGAATCAGCCGAACGTTGTCATTTTGCAACCCACGTTTCTCAAATTCGACTTTGACCGCGAGCACATTGAAGGCGCGCGTTACCTATGGCCAGGATGGCTTGCTCCTGATTCACCTGAAGGCGCAATGAATTTGCCCGATCTTGAAAAGGCAGAAGGGATCCTTCGAGACCTTGGGGTGAATAGCGATTCGCACATTATTTTATGTCATGTTCGAAACGAAGTGAGCCCGACAGCTCGGATGTTCCTCACACTGGAAAATCTTGGACTTCGTGGCAGGGTTTCTTTCCTCAATGGCGGACTCGAAGCCTGGAAAAAAGAAGGAGGCGCAGTCACGCAAAATCTATCGCCAGTAAAAAAAGGAAATATCAAATTGAAAAAAGGTGACTTCATTGTTGATAAGGACTACGTTTTGAAAACGCTGAAGTCTTCGAATGCCCTTGTAGTAGATGCGCGTGCTCAGAAATTTTATGATGGTGAGCCAACCGGAAATCCGCGTGACGGACATATCGCAGGAGCAAAGAATATTCCGTATATGGACCTGGTGGATGCTAACAATTTTTATAAGCCTTTGCCTGAATTACAAAATTATTTCACGCCTGTATCGGAAGACAAGAATAAAGAGCTTGTGGTGTATTGCTTCATCGGACAAACAGCCAGCGTGGTATATATGGCGGGCCGAATGCTGGGTTATAACATGAAACTTTACGATGGTTCAATGCAAGAGTGGAGCCGAATCGATTCCCTGCCAATGGAGAAAACACAAAAAAATCCATAGGACCTCATAACATATTGGGAAGCCACCGGGAGACTGGTGGCTTTTTTTATGGCCGTGCTTTGATCGAACGGCCGATGAATATTGACGGAATGGATTTTTTGCGTGCATTCCTAAAATCTAACATGTACACTTTAGGAATCAACGCGGTCTTTCACGATTCATCAGCATGTATCGTGAAGGATGGGAAACTGCTGGCCGCAGCAGAGGAAGAACGTTTCACACACATCAAACACGGGAAGAGACCAATTCCGTTTTCCACTTACGAACTGCCATTTCACGCAATCGACTATTGTCTGAAAGTGGCCGGTATTCACCTCAATGATGTCGATCATATCGCTTACTCGTTTAATCCCTACATTTTACTAGGTGAAAGCGACTACAATGCGAGTTCAATTGCACTGCCCATGCAAACGCAATTCCGGTCAGACACGGGGATGTTGGCTTCTCAAACAGAAGAAGAAGTAATGGAAAAGTATTTGTCGCCCTGGGATCCTTTGTTTCTTTCCTACATTGTGAACGCACCCAATCAGCTTGTTGATGGATGGCCACATCATTTGCAAGCTCGTTTTGTTGGTGCAGAACGCGTGCAAAGAAAATGGCACTTTGTAGACCATCATCTCAGTCATGCCGCCAGCGCATTTCATGTTTCGCCTTTCAAGTCAGCTGCAGTAATGACAATTGACGGGCGTGGCGAACGCGCAACAACAGCATATTATCGCGGCACCGGCAATGATCTTATTCAGTTGGGTGAAGTCAATATGCCGCATTCGTTCGGTTTGCTTTACGAAAAAATTACAACGCATCTCGGTTTTTTGCATTCTTCAGACGAGTATAAAGTGATGGCGCTTGCTTCGTATGGTGAACCTGCGTTTGAAGATATTTTTGATGACATGATCCATGTTTACAATGACGGTACCTACGAGATCGATGAGATTGATCTCGAGCAAGTGTTTGGACCCAGGCGATTGAAAGGAGATCCGTTTACCGAACATCATTTCAACATAGCGCGATCACTACAAAAAGTCATGCAACAAAAGATGTTGAAACTTGTCAAGTGGCTTCACGCGGAGACGGGCGAAACAAATCTTTGCCTTGCTGGTGGTGTTGCGTTGAATTGTGTGTTGAATGCATACTTGCGCGATCATGGACCTTTTGAAAATATTTGGGTACAACCAGCTGCAGGTGATGCGGGTACTGCGCTCGGAGCTGCCATGTGGACCGATGCAAAGGAGCGAGCTGCTGACGATCGCACTTTCGAGATGCGTGATGCCTATTGGGGACCGGAGTATGCGGATGCCGAGATAGAAAAATTTCTTCGGTGGGCGAAGGTGCCGTTCCGTAAGCTTGATCATCTTGAGGAAGAGGCTGCAAAAATACTTGCGGATAACAAGATCATAGGGTGGTTTCAAGGACGAATGGAATTTGGTCCGCGCGCATTGGGCAGCCGTTCAATCCTTGCATCGCCAATCGATCCTGCGATGCAGGCAAGATTAAATGAAGTGAAAGACCGCGAGGATTTCAGGCCAGTGGCGCCTGTAGTGCTGGAGGAAGATGCAGGGGAATGGTTTGAGCAGGCGGTTTATTCGCCTTTCATGTTGTTTGTTCACCATGTGAAGGCTGAGAAGGCCGATAGAATTCCAGCGGTGCGACATGTTGATGGAACTGCCCGGATCCAAACTGTGAACGAGAAGCAACACGGTCGTTATTATCGATTGCTGAGAGCATTTAAAAACCTGACTGGAGTCCCGGTGCTGGTGAACACTTCATTCAACACGCTGGGTAAACCAATCGTTTGTTCACCGCGGGATGCTGTCGAGTGTTTCTGGACTTCGCCCTTCGATGCGCTCGTCATCGGTTCTTATCTCATCGAGAAATAGCGAATCGGCTTCTTGAATCTGCTGACGACAAATATCGATGACGTGCTTAACATCGTGAGATTCCGGATAGAGAATCGATCGATGCAACGATCTTTCGAGAGGCGCCCAGCGGTTTGGATCTGAAAATGTAGAGAAGATCACAACGCTGGGCACTTTTAACGCTACCGCAAGATGAGAAACACCGGTATCATTTGATATCAGCATGGAGGAGCTACTGATGATCGCTGCAAGATCGCCAAGCGGAATATCACCGAGTATGCTCACACTGTTGACGACTTCGCGTTTTAAAGCTTGTTGGAGATCAAGGAGCAACTGCTTTTCAAAACCGGATCCTGTCAACACAAGCGCAAGGTCCGTGTTCAACGCATCAATGAGCTGAGCGAAGTTTTCTACCGGCCACCTTCTTCTTGGATCCCGTGCTCCGGGATGAATGCAAATATATTTTTTTTGCTTAATATTTAATTTTTTCAGATTATGTTCCAGCCGATCTGTTTCCGATGGTGTTAGCGGAAATTCCATTTCGTCATCGTCTGGTCTTGTATCAAGGCAGTTAACAAGCTTCAGATATCGTAGCGTTTCGTGATCACTGTCTTCAGATTCTACAAATATTCCGGGGCCCGGGTCGGGTTCTCCGTGGCGTTTCAATCCGATAGTAAGTTTGGCATTCCATAGCAAACACATGCTGTTGGTTAATATACCGTTGCCTTGCATTTGAATAACAAGGTCGAAATGTCGTTGTTGTAAGTTGCCGAGTTGCACCACAGTTTTTTCTGCCTCCCACGATTGTTCAAGCAACCCGGGCCATCCTGCGAATTCAATAAATTCATCGAAGTAATTTTCAAACCGGCTGACGAGATCCTTCTGCCACGATAAACCGATCAATGTAATTTTTGCCAGAGGAAATTTTTTTCGTACGACTCGTATTGAAGGAATGACGCAAAGTAAATCTCCAAGTTGAAGGGCACGAAATATGGCGATTGTCTTAATGGCTGGTAGCTGCATGCAATTTATTTTCTCTAAATCCTGTGCCCATTGAGGTATGGAATTTTTCGCGGGTACACCACCTATGAAAATTTCAGTGGTAATTCCCACCTTCAAGCGACCTGAATTATTGACTCGCTGCCTTCATGCACTTGCTTTGCAAAATTTTAGTTCCTCCGAGTACGAAGTCATTGTTGTCAGCGATGGCCCGGATAACATTACACACACGCTGGTTGAAAACTTCGGCAGCGGAAAAATATCGATCAGATACGTAGCCACGCGTCAAAAGGCTGGACCTGCTGCCGCACGAAACCTTGGCTGGCGAATTGCGCGTTCTCCGTTAATTGTCTTCACCGATGACGATTGCATTCCAGGCTGCGAGTGGCTATCGCACTTCCACCGTGCATACACTGAAGCAAAGCTCGATTTGGTTGCATTCACAGGTTACACGCGTGTCCCGATCCCGGACGATCCCACCGATTACCAACTTAACATTTCCAGACTTGCAGAGGCTGAGTTCATCACTGCGAACTGTGCATGCACAAAGTTAGCACTGTTGACAGTGAATGGATTTGACGAGGCATTCACGATGGCATGGAGAGAAGACAGTGACCTGCAATTCAAGTTTTTGATCTTTAACATTCCAATTTTGCCTGTTAAGTCAGCCATTGTGGTTCATCCTGTGCGTGACGCTCCGTGGGGAGTAAGTCTGAAGGAAGAGCGCAAAGGAATTTTCAATGCGCTGCTTTACAAGAAATTCCCGGAAATGTATAAGCAACGGCTTGACTCTCGCCCGCCATGGCACTACTACATTATTACAATATTTTTGGTTGTAAGCTTCATTGGACTTGCCTCAATGAATCAGCAATTGTTGTTTGCCGGAGCTGCAGGATGGTTAGTGCTCACATTACTTTTTGCCCTTAAGCGATTGTCGAAGACATCCAAAAAGCCGGCCCATATTGCAGAGATGGTTGTGACTTCGGCATGCCTTCCACCACTTTCCATGTATTATAAAATCAAAGGATCAATCAGATATCGCACCCTCTTTTTCCCATGACGATAGGACCTTAACCTCGTTGTTGTACATGAGTTGTGTCACGCAGTGGAAAACATCGGCCGCTGTGGGTATGGGTATATGTTTTGAATCTGACAAACGGTTCGCGTAGCGGATGACTTCGTTTTTACTTTTTATTTCTTCAGGAATTGAAAACGGCATGACAACGGAATTCTTTCCCCACGGAGTATGCTGTGGATTGGTGCTCGCGTACAACACAATTAGTTTCCTGTTGAGAATCGATGCGATATGTGAAGTAGAAGTGTTCACCGTAACCACAAGGTCAGACGCTGCGATGAGGTGCACAAACTCTTTCACGGAGAAATGTCCTGCGCAGTCAACAGCACTTTTGCCAATAGCCCTCGCTATTTCGGCCGACTCTTGTGCTTCCGTTGCAGATCCTGTAATCAGAATGTTAACCTCGAATTCTCGCGAAATTTTTTTTCCAATTTCAATCCAGCTAGCGCTTGGATATTTTCGTTTTATGTCGCTTACGCCTGGATGGAGGATCACGAAGGGTTTTTCCAACTCTGCCCCTAAATTCCCCAGTTTGGTGTTTACCTGTAGCCTAACAGAGGATTCAATTTTCAGAAGGTCACGGCTGGGTTCTTCACCCATACCGATTGACCGAACAAGATTGAGATCGCGCTGCACCTGGTGTTGGATAAAGTCGTATGGTTCTTTGTCCGGTACCCAATCTGTCAGCAGGTCGTATGGATTTTCACGGCAGTAGGCGAGTCTCAGTGGAATGTTAGCCATCCATAGTAGCATGGCAGCGGGAAGGGAACTTTGACTGAAGACTGTGAAGATGACTGCACCATCGAACGACTTTGATTTCAATATTTCCACGAGATCAATCACGGACGTTTTTTCTCCTGACAATTTCATCCAGGGGGAGTTGAGCACCATAAGATCATCGATATCGGGCAGACATTCAGTGATTGGAGCACCCGCAGACGATGTGAGCAACGTAATCTTACAAGTCAGTTTTTTTTTAAGCACACTCATGGCGGGCATTGACATCAGGATATCGCCCATGTTGTCCAGCCTTACACATAGAATATTTTTGCAATTATGCCACGCGTTCATCGAAGGTGCGTTTTGTTGCGCCAATCTTTTTAATGATGAGAGAAGTAGAGTGTTCTGGAATTGTCGGAACGATGATCACCTGTCCTCCATATGATTTTACGATATCGGTTTCGCGCAATGTCTCGATAGCGTAGTCTCCGCCTTTGATGTAGAAATGCGGCCGGATGATATGGAGCAGACCAATAGGCAGGTCGTTGTCGCCTGTACCAAACGGAACGATGTGTGTTACTGCCGAGAGCGATGACAGTACCTGGATCCGATCGTCAAGGGAGTTGATCGGCCTTGACTTTCCTTTCAATCGCGCTATGCTTTCATCATCGTTCACGGCAACAATAAGCACATCCGCATATTTTTGAGCCGCCTCAAGACATGTTACGTGTCCGCTATGAAGAATATCGAAACAACCGTTGGTAAATGCGATGGTTTTGCCTTCTCTTCGATAATTTTTGCAAAGCTCGGCAAGTGTCGCGCGTGACCTGACAACCTTTGAAGAACCTTGGATCTGTTCTAAGAGCTCGCGTGAGCTGCAGGAGGCTGTGTGCGATTGATTGATCGTAATTGCAGCAGCAAGCGAAGCAAGTTTGTTGCACACTGTAAGATCGCCATGGGTCAAATACGTCAAGACAAAAGCGCTTAGAAATGTATCACCAGCGCCAGATACAAACGCGGATTGTTTTTTTATGGCCGGCTGGTACGTTACAGGAATTCCATTTCTCAGTACTACAGAACCATCAGAGTCGAGCGTGAGCGCGATAATTTTTGCATTTGTCTTCTCCTGTAATTTTGCTCCAAGCTGACTCAGTTGAGATAATCTGTTGCTTTCTGCATCGGCAATGGCGAGCAAACGCAAGGCCTCTTCATAATTCGGTTTCACTACATCCGGATTGAGTCCGTGATACAGCTCGAGCTGTTTGGAGTCCACACAGACCATGATGCGATGAGTTTTTGTGAAAGCCGCGATCTCTTCAACAATCGATTTTGAAAGAATCCCTTTATCATAGTCGGAAATGAATAATGCATCAGAATCGCTCAGTTCCTCGCGAAGAGCGGATAAAACGAGTTGCCGCGCCTGCTCTGAGATCTGATGTGTAGACCCTTCATCGACCCGTGTGATAGTTTGCGTACCGGAGACGATGCGTGTTTTTGTAAGTGTCGCCCTGGATTTATCGCGAAAAATCTCTTTTTCAATATTCAACTCATCTAACATCCTCATCGCAGTCATTGCTGCATCGTCATCTCCAGTTACAGATACGAATTTGACCTTAGCTCCGAGACTTTTAAGATTACACGCGACATTGGCAGCCCCACCGAGTGTTATTTTTTTATGGATTACATCGACTACGGGTACAGGAGCTTCGGGCGAGAGTCGCCTGGTTGTTCCAGTCACGTAAATGTCGAGCATCAGATCGCCAAGCACAAGAATTTTAAGTGATCGGAACGAATCAATCAAAGCTTCATAATCAATCGACTTTTTCATGTGTCAGGTATTTAAGATGAGGTTCGCGGCATCGTTGATATTGGAAACAATTTTACTCGGAAGCCGGTCGATATTCACGCGCCACTCTGTTTCATTGCCGTTGTTGATCAGCACGGTTTGGCAACCCGCGCGATTGCCGGCTTCAACATCGTTGAGAATATCACCGATCATCCACGATTGCGAAAGGTCGATGTCGAATTTTGCTGAAGCGCTGAATAGCAATCCAGGCATCGGTTTCCGACATCGACAGTCTTGGGCATATCCGGGTATTTTTCCATTTGGGTGATGGGGGCAATAGAAGATTGCATCGAGTGCGACCCGGTCAGGTAGCAGGTCATGCTGGATTTTTTTTTCTACGATCGAGAGTTCACGTTCGTCAAAATAGCCCATCGCCACTCCGGATTGATTGGATACAACGATCAGAAGAAAACCATGTTCTTTCAGCTGTCGCAAACTTTTTCCTGCGCCATCGTACAGCCTGATTTTTTTGGGATCGATGTTATACGGAACGTTATAAATCAGAGTACCGTCCTTGTCGATAAAAATTGCTTTTCTTTTCATAGCTCCGATTCCACTTCAACGCGTTCTGCCGCTTTTCCATTCGCAGGCTGTTCAACTTCAAGTCCGAACAATTTCATTTCGACCAAATGGCAAAGGGTGTGCAGCAAATGAAGATGAAGTTCCTGGATGCGCTGCGTATTGTTTGACGGAACGATGAGGTTCACGTGAGCGAACGAACACATTTCCCCTCCGCCCTTGCCACTCAATGCAATGCATGTCATGCCACGCTCCAGAGCCGCTTTCATAGCCATGATTATGTTCTCGGATTGTCCACTTGTGCTGAAGCAGAAAAGGACATCGCGCTTGTTGCCATATGCTTCTACTTGCCTGGCAAATACCTGATCGAAACCAACATCATTGGACCACGCTGTAAGTATGGAAGTGTCCGCTGTCAACGCGATTGCGGGCAAGGCACGCCTCTGACTCATCTCAAAACGTCCGACAAGCTCTGCGGTAAAATGCTGGCTCTCAGCCGCACTTCCGCCATTACCGCACACCAATACTTTTCCGTTGTATCTAAAACACGCTGATAGAATACGAGCAGCTTCAAGCAGTTCGGCTGTGAGCTGCTGTTTTGTTTTCCGTATCGTTGCAATGGCTTGATCGAAGGCGCGATCGACCAGCTCAACTGCCTGGTCTTCGTACTGATGATCGGCCGGATGAATTGATCGCCTGTAAAGTTGCGCAACCTGTTCGGCAACTCGTGACCATGTGAAATGGAAATTCACCCTGCGTATCGCGTTACTCTGCATCTTTTGACGCAGCGGTTCATCGCTCAACAGCTCATCGAGTCTAGATGCAAGTTTGTCCGGTTCTTCGGCTGGGACAAGGTATCCTGTGCGACCGTCTTCCACGCTGAACTTGATGCCGCCAACGTTCGAGCCAACTACGGGAGTTCCACAAGCCATGGCTTCAAGTGGTGTGATTCCAAACGGCTCGTACCATGGCGTTGTTACAAAGACATCGGCAGCCGCGTAATAATATTTCAGCATGTCGCGTTTCTTTCGGCCTGCGAACGTCACGCGATCGGAAACTCCTTCAGCTATTGCGAGATCATGCAATCTTCGCATTTCGGGTTGGGATGAAAAGTTAACTTCGTCAGTCTCGCCTCCAACAATGATCAGGCGGGTGGGGAGCGTAGTTTTATCAAGCTTTGCAAGTGCTTTGATCACGTTGCCTACTCCTTTACGCGGCACCATCCGGCCAAGTTGAAGGACAATGAATTCAGACGAGTCAACACCGATAACCATTCGCGCGAGTTGCCGATCGATCGGATGAAATTCCTGGTTGTTAAAACCGCAAGGGATTACTACTAATTTTTTTTCCGGAGCATCGTAGTGTGCCATCAGGTCGTCTTTGTCCTGCGGGCACTCCGCTATTACATATTTCGCTTCTTTAACAAGTTCTCTTTCTGTTGTCAGCCGCGATTCTGGAAATTTATCGTTGCTTTTTTGAAAAACTTTGCGAACGTATCCCAGGGCATGAAACGTAATAACAAAGGGAATCTGCAATTGACGCTTCAACTGCAATGCCACTACACCTGACATAAAGAAATTTGCGTGAACGAGTTTGTAGCTGATTTTTTCTTCATTGATGAATGCAATCATGGTTGATGCGAACTCATCCATGAACGGTAGCAATTTTTCTTTTTCGATGTATTCCGAAGGGCCGGCCTTGACATGAATAATGCGGACACCAGGTACCCACTGCAGCACGCGCGGAAGCCTCGGGTTGTCACATCTCGTAAAAATATCGATCTCAAATTCCTCTGCTACCAAAGCTTTTGACAACTCACCGACATATACGTTTTGCCCTCCGCTGTCGACACCGCCTAAGCTTGCAATTGGAGAGGCGTGCTCGCTGATCATAGCAATTCTCGTTTTCATGCCGCTGCCTCCTCTCTTGTTGTGATTGCTTGTTTTGATGGATGAGTGAGCACAAGCCTTGACAGAAGATCATGCCAATCATTCACGAACCGCTGGATAGAAAATCTTTCAGTGACGTATTTTTGTCCGCGCTGACCGATCGATAACGCGAGGCTATGGTCGTTAAGAAGCTCTTGCATTCTTTCCACCAGGTAGTCGAGGTTGGTATGAATGAAACCCGTTCGCGTGTTTTCAATGACCGTGACCATTTCAGTTGTTGCAAGACCAACCACCGGTAAACCGATCATCATAGCTTCCAAAACTGCCAGACCCAGACTTGTATACCGGATGGGATTGAAAAAAAATCGGTACTGGGAAATAAACTCAGGCAAGTCGGGATGTAAGATTTCTCCAAGACCACCGACTTTTTCGGTTTCCATGCCGATAAGATCGAGTGGAATTCTTTTTCTCGCTTCTGTGAACACGTCTACGCCCAACCTTCGTCCACGTTCGTTAAGGTTGTTGATTACGACAATACCTTTTTGAAGGTGCCCGGAATAAGTTGAACGCGGACGAAGAATTCCATGATCGATTACGTGAACAGGCGATCGTCCGTTGTCCCACATTAACTTATTGAAGTGCGTGACGTGAACAACAGTCACATCGCTTCCAATAGTGACGTGCCGTGTGTCCGTTGGGATTTCCTGAGGGGGATCATGTTCGAGGAAAATTTTCGGGAGCTCGCGTTGTTGATCGCTTAGGATGTCAAATTGGTCGTATAGAAAATTGTGCTTTGTTTGAAAGACGATGCAATCGAATGAAATATTCCTGACATCGCTTGCTTCAACCTCGATCACATTATCTCCGAAAGGAAATGTGGAACCTAAGCCGATGTAACCTTCATCGCCTTTATCTCGCTTTGGAATGTAAATGTCGAACGGCCCCTGTGATAGGTAGTACAGGTAGCTGCCGTGAATATGCCAGGTAAATATTCGTATCCGATAACTGTCTCGCTCCATGGTATCTCAAAATTGTTTCGGCAGGCGATAAAATTTTAGAACCATGTGCTAACGGCACTGTTTCATAGTCGGTCTACATCCGGGAGATCGCTCGCTGAGAAGCGTTTCTGTCGAAACAATTCTACAGAAGCGTTTCTTATAAGATTAGATCACGCTTCATGCATCGACTGATAAGCACATCATTACAATGTAAGAATGAGGTGAAGGTTAAACTTCTTTTCGAAAAGTATAAGGGGGAATTTTGTGTTAACAACAGCACAACCCTATGGCTAAAGTTCGAAACCCCTACCTGGCGCTTTTGCGCACTGCATGGAAATATGCGCGCGAGAATCGAAAAAGATTTCTTCTCATTTATTCCATGTTCATAGCAGCGAACGTGATCGTAGCGATGAACCCGCTATTCTACGGATGGTTTATCAACGAACTGCAAGCTCACGGTGCCGGTGTTCTTACAACGGGGTGGATATACGTTCTTGGGTTTCTTGGCCTTCGTTTGCTCGAGTGGGCATTCCACGGACCAGCTCGGGTAATGGAGCGGCAGCTCGCCTTTCATGTCAGCAGGAATTTTCTCGATGAATTGTATCACAAAGTTTTGCACCTGCCCGTTCAATGGCACCAGGATCACCACAGCGGATCCACGATCAGTCGGCTGCGAAAAGCATACGAAGCGCTGCGTGATTTTTTTCAGCAGGGGTTCATTTACCTGTATTCGTTCGGCAAGTTCGCATTTTCATTCGGAGCAATGCTTTATTTTTCCCCGCTGTTCGGAGGGATCGGTGTATTGCTCGGTGCGATGACGATTTGGTTCATTGTTCAGTTTGATAAGCCATTCATTCGCTCTTTGCGGCAGGTCAATGAAAAGGAGCACGAGGTCTCTTCAACGCTCTTTGATAGTCTGTCTAATATATCATCTGTGATCACCCTTCGCCTCGAAAAAAGTATTCAAGCGGGCCTCATGAGCAAGATCGCAGCAGTATTTCCACCATTCAAGAAAAATGCAACCGTGAATGAATTGAAGTGGTTTACCGCGCAAATGATGGTCGGGTTAATTTACGCGGTGACAACCATTGGATATATCTATCAGCACTATACACCAGGGGAGACGTTTATGATCGGTGGCCTCATCGTTCTGCTGGGTTATGTCAACCAATTTACGAGTGTGTTCAACGACATTGCTTCTCAATACTCGCAAATTGTGAAGTACGATACTGACATTCAAAATGCCAGGGAAGTGGACGAGGCATTTGACCGGATGGATAAAAAGAAGGCTGTGCCGATGCCGGAGCAGTGGAATGAATTGACGATCGATGGATTGAATTTTTCCCGTGTGCATGGTGGTGCTGAAAGAAAGGCAACCGGAATTGCCGATCTGTCGATGCGTATTCAGCGCGGACAGAAAATCGGCTTGATTGGCGCAAGTGGAAGTGGAAAGAGTACATTACTGACATTGCTTCGTGGATTGCATGAAGTGAAGCCGGGTACAGACACGAAGCTCGATGGACAAACTATTGAATTCGAAAGTATTTCTTCAACGGTCACACTTTTTCCGCAAGAGCCAGAAATTTTTGAGAATACAATTCGCTACAATATCACGCTTGGATTGCCGTTCACCGATGAGGAGATCATGCGTGTGTGCGAAGCTGCGCGATTTGATGAAGTGTTGAAAATGATGCCGGAAGGTCTTGATACACACATCCAGGAGAAAGGCGTTAATTTATCTGGTGGTCAAAAACAACGACTGGCGTTGGCGCGTGGAATTCTGGCTGCACAACAAAGTACAATGGTGTTGCTTGATGAACCGACAAGTAGTATCGATCCACGAACTGAAAAAGCCATCTACTCGAGTTTGTTTGAGGCGTTCTCCGATAAGGCAGTGATCTCATCATTGCACAGGCTTCACTTGCTTGTGAACTTCGACTATATCTATATTATGAAGGATGGTGCAGTGATCGATGAGGGAAGTTTCGAATACCTCAGTCGGTATAGTCTGGTGTTTAAAGATATGTGGAATCATCAGGCAACAACCGGGGTACACGCAGAGCAGGAGCTGCCGGCAATGAATATTGCGCTTTGATCAGGCGGCTTCAGAGAGCTTTTCGACCGCTTTGTAGGATTGAGGAATATATTTTCTGAACCAACTTTGGATGGTCATTTGCAAAACACCGAAGAATGCTTCCTTGAAAATCCCAGCCGACATCTTCGATTCTCCGCGGGTGCGGTCGGTGAAAATGATCGGAACTTCACCGAGTTTGAATCCATATTTCCATGCGAGGAATTTCATTTCGATCTGGAATGCATAACCCACAAATTTCACTTTGTCTAACGGAATGGTTTGTAGCACTTCACGTCTATAACAAACGAAGCCGGCAGTGGTGTCGGAGATCGGCATGCTGGTGATCAGGCGGACGTAGGTACTTGCAAAATAGGAGAGAAGAACTCTTCCCATAGGCCAATTCACTACATTCACGCCAGTAGCGTAGCGTGAGCCGATGGATAGATCGAGCTTATCATGGTGACATGCGTTGTAAAGATGCTGAAGATCATTCGGATCGTGGGAGAAATCCGCATCCATCTCCAGAACGTAGTCGTATCCTTTGTTGATGGCGTAGCGAAAACCAGCAATATAGGCGGTTCCAAGGCCTTGTTTGCCCGGGCGTTTTAAAAGCTGCAAACGGTCGGTCGACCCGTTGTATCTTTTCTGCAAATTTTCAACGATCTCTGCGGTTCCATCCGGGGAATTGTCGTCAACGATGAGAATGTCAAATTCCTTTTCAAGCGAAAACACAGCCTCAATAATAGCCTGGATATTTTCCCGCTCTTTGTAGGTCGGAATGATGACGATGGCGTTACTCATGTCGTAGTGGTTCCCTCTTCTAAACAAATCTATCAAAAGAATGGTTTATTACAACTGTTTTCGGACACACGCCACTTTTTTTTCGATATACGACTTGCCTGTGTTGCTGGAAGGGCGCTTAGGTACAGACCAAATGTTCCTAAAGAATTTTAAAATCCCGCGTCTGGTGATTGCAAAGCACATGTTTTTTGCTATAAAAAAAGCGAGGAGTCACAGTTAGCGGTTCACAGTTCACGGTCGTGGTCCGGTATAGCGGCTGTGAACTGTGAACGGTTAACGGCAAACCTGTACTAGACCGCCTCGAGCTCGTGAGTAGCTTTTGCAACCTGTTGCTGTACCTCGAATGGCACTGCAATATATTCCGCGAATTGCTGGCGGAAACTTGCACGGCCTTGGGTTAACGACCTCAGAGTCGTTGAAAATCGATACAGGTCAGCCAGCCGAACTCTCGCCCTGATCACCTGATATTGTCCTTTACTGTCCATGCCCATGATCAGCGCTCTCCGGGTTTGCAGATCGCCCATCACTTCGCCCATCACTTCTTCAGGCAGCATTACCTCGACATCGTACACCGGCTCGAGTAACTGTGGCTCTGAGCGCATAAACGCGTCTTTGAATGCCATCATACCCGCAATCTTGAATGAAATATCGTTGGAGTCGACCGGGTGCATTTTTCCATCGAACACACAAACGCGAACATCGCGCACATGCGACCCGGAGATCGGTCCCTCTTCCATTTTTTCCATTACACCTTTTAGTATCGAAGGAATGAAGCGCGCATCGATAACGCCTCCAACAATGCAATTGTAGAAGACTAACTTGCCGCCCCAGGGTAAGTCGTGAAACTCTTTTCCGCGGACGTTGTATTCCACAGGCTCGGGCATTCCATCATAGTAAGCCTCAACTTTCATATGAACTTCACCGAACTGACCCGCTCCACCGCTTTGTTTTTTATGGCGATAGCTGGCAACTGCCGATTTTCGAATGGTTTCCCGATACGGAATCTTCGGAGTTTCAAAGCTGATATGAAGTTTGTAGACATTTTCAAGAAACCATTTACACACAGCCAGGTGCAATTCACCCTGAGCAGAAATGATCAATTGTTTGAGCTCTTTTGAATACTCGACTTCAAGTGTCGGATCTTCCTGATGAATTTTACTCAACACTTCTCCGATCTTCTCGTCATCATTTTTGCTCTGCGCAACAATGGCCGTGCGAATTCGTGGTTCAGGAAATTCGATTGGCGCTATGGTAACGTCATAACCTTTTGCATGCAGTGTTTGGTTGGTGAAAGTATCTTTTAGCTTGAGCGTAGCTCCGATGTCACCAGTTACCAATTTTTCTACAGGAGTACGATTCTTTCCATCCATGATAAATAGCTGATGGATTTTTTCAACAGCTCCGGTCTGGCTGTTGATCAATTCACTCCCTGCATTCACCTCGCCTGAAATGACTTTGAAGTAAGAGAGCTTGCCGAGGTTGGGCTCGAGATGAGATTTGAAAACAAATAAAGTTGTTGGCTTGGCCGGATCGATGGGCAATGCCTTTCCTTCGATCGTAGTTTCAGGTTTTGCTTCGAGCGGTGTAGGCGCAACGTTGTCGATGAATCCCATCATGCGTCCGCTGCCCATATTTTTCTTGGCCGACATGCAGAACACCGGAAAAATATCGTGCTTGATCATACCGAGCTTCAGCCCCTGGCGCATTTCGTCTTCATCGAGTGTTCCCTTTTCAAAATATTTTTCCATCAGCTTCTCATCGTTCTCTGCGGCTTTTTCAACAAGTTCGTTATGCAGCTTGTCAGCTTTTTCTTTTTGATCATCCGGGATGGCAAGTTTTTTCGGTTTTCCACCGTCAACAGGAAATTTGTACATCACCATTTTTAACAGATCGATGATCGCGTTGAATCCCTCGCCCTCGTTAAGCGGATATTGCATTTGCGTCACGGCATTTCCAAACCGGTTCTTTAATGCGGAAAGTGATTCTTCGAAATCGCCTTTGGGATGATCGACCTGGTTGATCGCGAAGATTGTCGGTTTGCTGTATTTGTCGATGTAATCCCAGATGAGTGCGGTGCCAACTTCCACGCCATGCTGTGCATTGACAACCATTACGCACGTGTCGGCAACGCGGACAGACGAAACAATTTCTCCAATGAAATCATCAAAACCGGGTGTGTCGATAATATTGATCTTGTAATCCTGCCATTCGGTGTGAAGGGAGGTGGCAAAAACAGAATTTCCACGTTCATGCTCGATGTCGTGGAAATCTGATACGGTGTTTTGTCCTTCGATAGTTCCTCTCCGGTGTATGATACCGGCTTCAAAGATCATGTCTTCGGCCAGCAAAGTTTTGCCGGCCTTGGGCGCACCCAACAGAACAACGTTCTTGATGTGCTTGTCATCATAGATCTTCATGGTGAATAATTTTTTGTTGAGGATGCACAAAATGCACTCAGATAAAAAGGCAGATTTCCCCGTATGGCCCGAAATGCATTTCATAGCGAACGATTAAGTGAAAAACCAAAGGGAAGGAAAGGTGAAATGAATGTAAGGAAAATTCCGGTATTAAGAAAGTGCTGTTACTGCCGCTTGTCGGTGATGATTAACGGCCCAGCGCTTTTAAATTATAATCACGAAATACGTTTTGAGAGATTCCCCATAACAAGCGAAGAGAGATCGTATTTCCGCTGAGGTCGGTTCCTCCTTTGTTGTTGTAGTTGACAAAATTATATCGCAACTGTAACCCGAGATAATTTTTATAATTGTAATTGTAACGATACCCAAGCCCGGTATTCAGGTTGAGCGAGTTT
>CBHROW010000010.1:0-31744 GCA_966080355.1 uncultured Chryseosolibacter sp. | reverse complement strand
TAGAGGGAGGGCTCGAACCTCCACGAGGAAGTTAGCCACAGGACATAAAGAGAACATTTAGTGGTCAATCCGTTATCCTGCGTTTATCCTTTGGTCCTCACCCCCGAGACAGGAGGGTATGTCTGCCAATTTCACCACCCTACAGTGTGGATAATCAATTTTCAAAATCCAAAATTTTCAAAATTCTGCCGAACGCCCGTTTGGCGATCGATTGTAAATTATTTAACAAAGTAACGTAAACACTGTATGATAGATCAACAAAAGACACTATTATTTGTATATTTTTTAATAAAATTTATTATTTTTGAATACTAAACAAAATCATCAGAACACCATGGCTGAAAATTTCAAAGTTGATAATGTCGACTTGAAGATTCTTGAAATCCTGATGCAGGACGCCAAAAAGCCCTACACTGAAGTCGCTAAAAAAGCATTCGTATCAGGCGGAACGGTCCACGTTCGAATGAACAAACTCGAGGAAGCGGGCATCGTGGAGAAAACTACGCTTAAGGTCAACTACGCGAAACTAGGTTACGACATTACAGCATTTATCGGAATCTTCCTCCAAAAAAGCGCACTCTACGACCAGGTAATGGCCACACTCAAGGCAATTCCCGAGATCACCAACATCCATTATACAACCGGCAACTACAGCATGTTTGTGAAAATCCATTGCAAAGACACTAACCATTTGAAGAAGGTGCTGCACGATAAGATCCAACAGGTGGAGGGGATAGAACGTACGGAAACAATGATCTCGCTTGAAGAAAGCTTGGATCGCAGCCTGAACTTGATCGAATAGAAGCTTTCTATATCGATTTCGACAAGTTCTATCAGGAATTAAGGGGCCAGAAGAACCTTAAAATCCCCATTTTGTTATAGCTTTGTGGGTTAATTTAAAATTAGTCTAAATAGACTGCTAATGAGCAAAGACAACCAGGTTTTAGAGGAATTAACATCGAAGGAATACGAGCACGGGTGGACGACCAACATTGAGACTGAATCGGCCCCGAAAGGGCTTAATGAAGACATCATCCGCTTCATTTCCAGCAAGAAGAACGAACCTGAATGGCTGCTCGAATGGCGTTTGAAAGCCTACCGGCAGTGGACGAAAATGCGAGAGCCGAAGTGGCCAAATGTTACCTACCCGGAGATCAATTACCAGGATGTCATTTATTATTCGGCTCCAAAGCAGAGCGCGAAAGCAAAAAAACTTGAGGATGTTGATCCCGAATTGATCAAGACCTTTGAAAAACTCGGCATCAGTCTCACCGAGCAAAAACGTTTGACTGGTGTTGCGGTTGACGCGGTTATCGATAGTGTGTCGGTTGCCACTACGTTCAAAGAAACATTGGGAGATCTGGGAATTATTTTCTGTTCGTTCAGTGAAGCGGTTCAGAAACACCCTGAACTCATAAAAAAATATATGGGATCGGTTGTCCCCGTGAGCGACAACTATTTCGCTGCGTTAAACTCCGCGGTGTTTACGGATGGATCTTTCTGTTACATACCGAAAGGTGTCCGTTGCCCGATGGAGCTCTCTACTTACTTCCGAATCAACGCAGCCAATACCGGCCAATTTGAAAGAACTTTGATCGTTGCCGATGAAGGTTCATATGTCAGTTACCTCGAAGGTTGTACTGCGCCTCAGCGCGATGAAAATCAATTGCACGCTGCGGTTGTTGAAATCTATGCGATGAAAGACGCAACCGTGAAGTACTCGACTGTACAGAACTGGTATCCTGGGGATAAAGAAGGCAAAGGCGGCATCTACAACTTCGTGACCAAGCGCGGACTTTGCGCAGGCGACAATTCGAAAATTTCGTGGACTCAGGTGGAAACGGGCTCGGCAATCACTTGGAAATATCCTTCATGTGTTTTGAAAGGAGATAATTCTTCAGGTGAATTTTATTCGGTTGCTGTGACAAATAATTATCAGCAAGCCGACACGGGAACAAAAATGATCCACATTGGGAGAAATACAAAATCGCGAATTGTATCGAAGGGAATTTCAGCCGGACATTCGCAAAACAGCTACCGCGGACAAGTGCACATTATGAAACGTGCCGAAGGGGCGAGAAATTTTTCGCAATGCGATTCGCTGCTGATGGGCGACAAGTGCGGTGCTCACACATTTCCATATATCGATGTAGAAAACAAATCTGCAAAGATCGAACATGAAGCAACGACTTCTAAGATTGGTGAAGATCAGATCTTCTATTGTCTGCAACGCGGTATCGATGAAGAATCGGCAGTTGCGCTGATCGTTAATGGATATGCGAAGGAAGTGTTGAATCAATTGCCGATGGAATTTGCAGTGGAAGCGCAGAAATTATTAGCGCTGACGCTGGAGGGAAGCGTGGGATGAGGTTTCTGATTTTGAATTCCTGATTTCTGATTAATTGAAGATAGACATTTTAGATGCTCAGACGGAGCATATTGAAAGGTTCGCCAAGGATGCATTGTTTAACCCTAAATCACACAACATGGCAACCATTACGAGATTCGAAGACCTTGACATTTGGAAACGAGCAAGGAAACTTGCTAAGGACATTTATTAAGACGTTAAATGGATCTTTCTCGAAAGATTATTCATTGAAAGATCAAATTAATCGTTCCAACGGATCAGTAATGGATAACATCGCTGAGGGCTTTGAAAGGGACGGGAGGCAGGAATTTCTGCAATTTCTTTCCGTATCGAAGTCGTCAACAGCTGAAATAAAATCACAGCTGTACAGAGCGCTTGATCGAAATCACATTACTGAAGCGGAATTTGAAAATTTGTTCGAACAGGCGCGTAGTGAAGGAAAAATGATTGGTGGATTCATGAGCTACCTGAGAAAATCAGAATATAAAGGATTGAAATACAAGACCATTAATCAAGAAAAATAAACTGAATGATTACTGATCCAATCAGAAATCAGAAATTATAAACTAGAAACCTAAAAATGCTAAGCATTAAGAATCTACAGGCCAAAATAGACGACAAACAGATATTGAACGGTATCAACCTCGAAGTGAAGCCGGGAGAAGTGCATGCCATCATGGGACCGAACGGTTCAGGAAAAAGTACGCTGGCTTCGGTGCTCGCTGGCCGCGAAGAATATGAAGTACTCGGTGGCGAGGTAATTTTTCAAGGCAAAGATCTTCTCGAGCTTGAGCCGGATGAGAGGGCGCGTGAAGGAATATTTCTCGCGTTTCAGTACCCTGTTGAAATTCCGGGTGTGAGCACGATCAACTTTATGAAGACTGCGCTCAACCAAATCCGAACCCACCGCGGTCAACAACCCCTGGATGCAGTTTCGTTTCTTCAGCTGATGAAAGAAAAAATGAAACTGGTTGAGATCGATCAGTAGCTTTTGAATCGCGCGCTGAACGAAGGTTTCTCCGGTGGTGAAAAGAAAAGAAACGAGATCTTCCAGATGGCGATGCTCGAACCGAAGCTCGCTATTCTCGATGAAACCGATTCAGGCCTCGATATCGATGCATTGAAGATCGTGGCAAACGGTGTTAACAAGCTGAGGTCGAAAAGCAACGCGGTGATCGTGGTAACCCACTATCAGCGTTTGCTCGATTATATCGTCCCCGATTTTGTTCACGTGCTGTACAAAGGCAAGATCGTGAAATCAGGTACCAAAGAACTTGCGCTCGAGCTTGAAGCGAAAGGCTACGATTGGATCAAAGATGAAGTGACTGCTTAAGCGAACCAGAGATGAGCGTTATAACTACCGACAATCTTACCAGCAAGATCGCGTCTTTCATTCGTGAGAATATCAACATTGAAGCCGATCCCATCCGCAAGGAAGCTCTTGCTGTTTTCCAGGCCATTGGGCTTCCTCAAGCCAAACACGAAGAGTACAAGCACACACCAATCGTGCGCTACCTGGAGAAAAATTTCACGTTCACTCCTTCTGCTGCATCCGGGGCAATCGGCAATGTGAGCGAATTTTTTATTCCTGGGCTCGATGCTGATCGAATCGTCTTCGTGGACGGAGTTTATTCACAACAACATTCGTCAATTACGAGTGATAATGTGGAGATCATGAAGCTCGAGGAAGCGCTTGCTGCCGGTAGTGAAATTGCTGTTCAGTATTTCGGCAAGTATGCATCGCCAAAAGTAAACGCGTTCAGCGACTGGAATACTGCAGCGTGGAACCATGGTGTATTCATTCGCGTGAAAGATAATGTGCAGGTTGAAAAGCCAGTCGTTATTCACCACATTGTGAACGGAAGTGCTGGCGAGGTGATCGCGATCAATCGAAATTTAGTGGTTGTAGGAAGAAGCAGCCAGATTACGGTTATTGAAAAATTCGATTCAGTTGGATCAGCAAATCATTTTTCAAACTTCGTGAATGAATTCATGGTTAGCGAAAATGCCGGATTGGAATATTACAGCATCCAAAACGATAGCAACCATCGTTTTCAGCACTGCATCACCAACATTTATCAGAAAAAATCAAGCCGCGTAAATACCTACACTTTCACGCTCCAGGGCAAACTGTATCGCAATAATTTGAATTTGATCCTCGATGGCGAGGGCATCGAGTCGCACATGTACGGCTTATACCTGCTCGATAACGATACACTTGCCGATAGCCACACCGTTGTAGACCACATGAAAGCCAATTCGTTCAGCAATGAATTGTACAAAGGCATCATGGACGGAAACTCGAAGGGCGTTTTCAACGGCAAGATCTTCGTTCGCCCGAACGCGCAAAAGACCAACGCATTCCAGGCTAACCGCAATATCCTGCTAACCGATTCAGCCACCATCAACACCAAGCCGCAGCTCGAGATATGGGCGGATGATGTAAAATGTTCTCACGGCTGCACTACGGGCCAGATCGATGAAGAAGCGCTGTTCTATCTTCAGTCGCGTGGCATCGACAAGGAAACATCTCGTGCCATGATGCTGTATGCATTTGCCGGAGACGTGCTCGAGCATGTTGCACATCCCGTCATGAAAAACTATATCGATGCGATCATCAGCGATCGCCTCCACAAAAATTTCTAAATATGACAACGACCACCGCCACACGGACCCTCGATGTTGAAAAGATCAGAAAAGAATTTCCGATCCTTCATCAGCAGGTGAATGGTCGCGACCTGGTTTACTTCGACAACGCGGCAACCAACCAGAAGCCGAAAGTTGTGATCGATGCGCTTGTTGATTACTACACGGGCTTCAACGCAAACATCCATCGCGGCATTCATACCCTGGCTGAAAAAGCGACAAAAGCGTTCGAGGAAACGCGAACAACAGCCAAGGATTTTATCAACTCGGCTTCCAGAGAAGAAATCGTTTTCACCCGTGGCGTCACCGAAGGGATCAACCTCGTGGCTGCAACGTACGGTCGTGCTTTTTTGAACGAAGGTGACGAAGTGATCATCTCAACCATCGAGCATCACTCCAACATCGTTCCCTGGCAGCTGATTTGCGAGGAGAAGAAAGCTAAATTGAAAGTGATCCCGGTAACGGAAAATGGTGAGTTGAAGATGGACGCTTACAAATCTTTGCTATCCTCAAAAACTAAAATCGTTTCTGTCAATCACGCTTCCAATAGTCTCGGAACGATCAATCCCGTGAAGGAGATGATCCGCCTCGCGCATGAAGTTGGTGCGGTGGTGATGATTGATGGCGCTCAAGCCGGAGCCCATCTTCAAATTGATGTACAGGATCTGGACTGCGATTTCTATGTTTTGTCATCTCATAAAATGTACGGCCCGACTGGCACCGGAATCCTTTACGGAAAGAAAGCACTTCTTGAAAAGATGCCGCCTTACCATGGTGGTGGCGAAATGATCAAGGAGGTGACTTTTGAAAAAACGACTTACAACGATCTTCCCTACAAATTTGAAGCTGGCACACCGAACATCGCGGATGTTGTCGCTTATAAGCATGCAATGGATTTTATTCTGGAGATCGGACGGGATGCTATCGCAGCTCATGAACACGAGTTACTAGTTTACGCCACGGAAAAAATTTCAAAACTGAAAGGCGTAAAGATCGTGGGGCAAGCAAAGAACAAAGTAGGCGTGCTTGCATTTGTTGTTGAGGGCATTCATCACTTCGACATCGGACAAATGCTTGATGCACGAGGAATCGCTGTTCGCACAGGACATCACTGCACACAGCCGCTGATGGAATGCTTCGGTATTGAGGGAACAGTAAGGGCATCATTCTCCGTTTACAATACGAAGAAAGAAGTCGATCAGCTCGTGGAAGGACTCGAAAGAATCATTAACTTCATAGGAAAATAGAATCAATTCATCCACCAAAGCTCTGCGTAACATGATAACCACAAAAACACGCAACATGGAAAACCAGAGTAGAATTGAAGAACTCCTCTCAGATGCATTAAGACGGTATGATCAGATGCTTGAGAAGCATGATCGCATGGTCGAGCGCTTTGACCAGGTGTTGGAAACGCAAAATCGTTTAATTGCAGGTCAGGCTGATTTGATCGCAGGCCAGACGGAAACAAATCTAAGGTTGGCACGCTTTGAAAAAAGATCTGACCGCATGGAAAACGAGCTTGTCAAACTTAACCTTCAAGCTAACGAGAGCACTCGCGCGATTATAAAGCTTGCTGACAAACTCCCCATCATTTTCGAGCATGAAAAAAGGATTGTGAAGCTGGAGACCACTGTTTACAAATGACCATCAATCAAACCCAGGACGAGATCATTAACGAGTTCTCTCTTCTTGACGGAGATATGGAGATGACTGTGTTCTATATTATGGAACTCGGCCAAAAATTGTCCGATATGCCGGAAGCCGAGAAAACAGAAGACAATGTAGTGAAAGGTTGCCAATCAAAAGTATGGCTCACTGCCCGCCTCGAAAACGACAAAATTTACTTTGCTGCCGACAGCAATACAGCCATTACAAAAGGCCTCGTCAGTCTGTTGATTAGAATTTTCAACGGTCAGTCGCCAGAAAACATTTTAAATGCCGACCTTTACTTCATGAATCGCATCGGCATGGAACGATTTATCGGCACCCAGCGTTCGAATGGGTTTGCAGCGATGATCAAGCAAATGAAACTCTACGCGCTGGCATTCAAAACCAAGATGGAGATAAAATCATGAGCGAGCCTCACGAAAATATCACTCAAACTGCCCAGGAGGCGTCTGTTTCTGACCTCAAAGACAAAGTAATTGCCGCAATCAAGACGGTGTATGATCCGGAGATACCCGTAGATGTGTTCGAACTGGGGCTTATTTACGAAATCAATATTTATCCGGTCAATAATGTTTTTATACTGATGACCCTGACGTCACCCTCCTGCCCTTCCGCAGAGGTGATTCCAGGGGAAATCGAGCAAAAAATTAAGGCTATTGAAGGTATAAATGATGTAAAAGTGGAGATTACCTTCGATCCGCCATACTCACAGGACATGATGAGTGAAGCGGCCAAACTGGAACTAGGATTTATGTAGGAACGTTGATACGTTGATCGGTTTATTTGTTAATCCGTTCGGTACTTAAATCGAAAGGGGTCCGAAAATGGCTGATCACTTAAGAAAGCACGGACGCTAAGTCTAAATGCAAGTTATAGAGATTGTGAAACGGATCAACTGATAAACAGATCAACTTTAATAGAAACATAACAATATGTATCCCGAACAATTAGTATCCCCGATGCGCACGGATCTTACCAGCGCTGGGTTTACAGAACTTAAAACGCCTCAGGACGTAGAGACTTCGCTCAAAGAGAAGGGAACTACGCTGCTGGTGATCAATTCAGTTTGTGGTTGTGCTGCGGGTGCTGCAAGACCTGGCGTCAAATGGGCGCTGCAGAACTCAACCAAAAAACCGGATCACCTCGCAACTGTTTTCGCTGGTGTTGACAAAGATGCAGTTTCACGAGCGAGGGAATTCACCCTTCCTTATCCTCCCTCATCGCCATCTATCGCGCTGTTCAAGGATGGAGAGCTGATCCACTTCGTAGAGCGCCACCATATCGAGGGACGCAACGCGCAAATGATCGGTGCGCACCTGGTTGAAGTGTTCGATGAGTACTGCTAGTTGAAAAACCGTTGGTTCGTTATCCGTTGATTCGTGATGGCGGCCTGACACCTGAATACCAGAAGACTTCTCGGTGAGGGAAGTCTTTTTTATTTATTCGAAAACGTACTTCTCCAGCTCCGGCCATTTCACCTTGAGGTCAATGACCGGCTTACGGCAAATGTAAACCGGTATATTGTTCTCTTCGTCAATGGCGTAAGGATGGTGGATCATCTTCACGAGTTCATATTCGGCAAAAACTCGTTTAACCGAACTTTCTTCATTGCCGATGCTGATGGCAATCTCGCCTTTCTTTTCGCCCGGACCCCACAGCCAGAAACTTCCGTGACGACAAACCGGATCTGGCAGATCATAACGATCACCCAGGACCTGGATAGCACCGGCTTCTCCGTAATTTTCCGCCCACAAGATCGCACGGCTTTTCTCATTATCAGATAACGACCGATAGAGACTGTCGGCAAGTGCCACCTGTTCATCCCAACCAAACATGTCGGCATAGTCGCCCGTAAGTTTATATCGACCCTCCGCATCAGGTTTCATTTTTTTATAGACCACAAATTTTTCGATCGGCAGAACCGGTGTCATATCGGGAATAAATGGAACTGATGTAATTAAAAGTAAAACGATCACGGGATACGTTATCCATCGCTTCGAGGCGATCAACTTTTCGAGTTTCACCGAACCTGCCGCAAACAACACAGGATAAGCCGCGAAAAAATAATAGCCTTTCGATTTCATGATCCACATGGTAGCAAAGATCACGATGACCATGACACCAACCGAGCTGTATCTTTTCAAATCAGCATCAGCAAAAAAAGCAAACAACCCAAACAGGCTCACCACGAACGTGATCGGGAAACTCAATTGGGCAAGTCCGAATTCAAATGGAGAAAGTCGGTCAAGCTGAACTTCATTAAGTTTTTCGAGATGTTGAATCAGCGGCCAATGATGCTCGTATTGCCAAAAAATATTCGGCAGGATCATTGTCAATGCGATGGCTCCAGCCAGGTAAACCCACTTCGAGCGAAATGTCTCTCCTCTGTTCAAAAGAATCAGGGCTGCGACAAATCCCACTCCCAAAACGAGAAAAGTATATTTGTTCAGAAGTCCAAGGCCTGCTGTTACGCCAATCCACAGAAGGAATTTCGGTTGATTCGTCTTGATGTATCGGATCAGCAGAAAAAATCCAAGCGTCCAAAAAAGCTGATCGAATGCAACGGGTTGAAGAAGCGTATGATTTCGGTAGAATGGTAAAAAACAAAGAACACAAAATCCCGCAAGGGTGACAGCTCTTTTCTCTCCCCCCAGATCTCGCGCCATCAAACAACAAAGTGCTACTATTGACAGCCCCGCCAGGGTAGAAAACAAGCGAATCCCTGAGAGTGAATAACCAAAGATACCGTGAGCAACTTTTCCGACAACAGCAACGAAAGGAGGGAACTCCATAAAACCCCAGTCGAGATGTTCACTCACAGAAAGATGCAAAAGCTCATCACGCTGAAAGCCATAATTCTGATTCCCGAAGTAGTGTATGCCCAGCTTGACAGCGCAGAAGATAAAAACAATCAACCAAAAATTTTTCATAAGCCGAACAGGGTTGCGGAAAGATAACCAAACGTTTCGTCTTGATGTCGGCCATTCATATCAACGCGTTTCTAGAATCACCGCTCCTCAATGCCGTTCTGTTGAAGGGAATACAGGATGGTGCGATGATTTCATGCAAATATTAGGGTAAAGTAGGTGGTGCAGAAATCACAACTTGAAGTACGTCCCGCGACTTCTAAAATTCTCGTGTCGTCACAAACGGCCTTATACTCTTCTGACTGAAGGCCTAAAAAAGACCAAGCATGGATCCCTGACGTTGGTCTCAGGCAATTCATTTGAAACCTTCACCTATGATTTTATGATATGGTTAACAATTTAACCGGTCACCCGCCTGCGATAATTGGGATTAACGTTTATTTTTGAGTTTGCCTGAATTATGAAAAAGTTTCTGTTTCTGTTTCTTCTCGTTTCTGAAATTTCCTTTGCCCAGGATGGCTATAAGCTCGACTTCAAAATAAAGGGCCAGCCGGCCGGCCCGATCTATCTTGGCTTCTATCAGCAGGACAAGACGTACGTTAAGGACACCGCACAGGTCAGCAGCACAGGAGCTTTTTCGTTTGATGGTCGTAAACGGTTACCAGAGGGCGTGTACTTTGTTTTGCAAGACAACACGCAGATCATGTTCGAACTGGTAGTTGGGAAGCCACAACGTTTCTCCATAGAAACTGATGCCCCGGACTACTACAAAAATATGATCGTAAAAGGCGATGATGACAATCAACTTTTCTTTGAGAACCGGAAATTGCTCATTGCGGCCAACAACGAAGCCGAACCCGCGGTAAAAATCCTTCGCGACAGTACACTTTCGAACGATCAGAAAAAACAAGCAAACGATACCTATCAGGAAATTGGCAAACGCGTGACCGAACAACAGGAAAAGATCATCGCATCGAATCCTCAGTCGGTTACCGCGCGCATCGTACGAATGAACAAACCCATCAATGTCCCTGACCCTCCGCGAAAGGCCAACGGCAACATCGACTCGACATTCCAATTCAAATATTATCGCAAGCACTACTTCGACAACTTTGATCTTGGTGATGAAGCCATGTTGCGCGTCCCGAAAGTATTTTATTGGGAAAAGGTAAAAGACTACCTCACTCGGCTGCATGTTCAACAGCCCGACACGCTGATGAAAGCTATCGATGGGTTGGTCGCTATCGCCAAACGCAATCAGGACACTTACAAATACCTCGTTTGGAATTGCGTCATCGAATACCAGACACCGAAGATCATGGGCCTCGATCAGGTGTATGTAAAATTGGTCGATAAGTACATCGCCAGTGGCGAAATGGATTACTGGCTCGATAAAAAGACCATCAGTAACATGGTTGAATATGCCGACAAATTGAGACGCGCTCCGATCGGGTCAGTCGCGCCAAATCTCATCATGCAGGATCAGAATCTGCAGCCGCGGTCGATGTATGACATGAAGAACAAATACGTAATCGTATATTTCTTCAAACCGAGTTGCGGGCATTGCCGCGAGGAAACCCCGAAACTTGTCACGCTTTATAACACCAAGCATAAGAAGTTCGATTTCGAAGTCTTTGCTGTCTCGACCGACTCTTCGATGAAGGAGATGCGCCAATTCATCAAAGACATGAATACTACATGGACGACAGTGAACGGCCCCAGAACCTATCTCAAAGAGCACTTTTCAAAACAATACTACGCTGAGCTCACACCCACGGTCTATATTCTCGACAACAAGAAGAAGATCATTGCACGGAGGCTTGACGTTGACCAGATCGAAGACTTCCTGACAAACTATGAGAAGATGAACGCGAAGAAGACTGTAACGCCTTAATGCATACTGCAAGGACCGCGAAAGCAGCCGCAAACACGTAAAGTCCCTTGGCGATCTCCGCGCCTTCTTAGCGCACTTCGCGGTTGGGATTCAGATCTAATTCTCCCGCTCGAGCATCAATCTCGTTTCTTCCAGGTCGAGCTCGTATTCAAGCTTTCTCAGCACCTCATCACTGATCGTTCCGTTGTTCCGATAGCCGATTACCAGTGCACGTTCATGCTTTAACAGATCATTTTGTATTTGATGGAATTGTGCGATCTGCTCCTGCGTAAGGCGGGATGTGTTTTCATTTCGCATCCGTTGGATCCGGATCTCGTATTTGGTTTTGATCTGGTTCAACACTTCATCGCTTAATCCGATCGAATAGTTTTCTTCGATGTGCTCGATGATGGAAGACGCGATCTTCAATCGCGCGTGATGTTCTTTTTCGGCCTCGGATCCGTCTGCTTTAATACCGAGGAATTTGATCAGCGGGCGAAGTGTCAGCCCCTGGATCACCAGCGTTGCAAAGATGACGCAGAACGTAAGGAAAATGATGAGGTTGCGGTTGGGGAACGGCTTCGTTGCATCGATCATCAGTGGAAGAGCCAGCGCTGCCGCAAGCGAAACCACACCGCGCATTCCTGACCAGGCAACGATGGTGGCCAGCCTGATATTTGTTTGAGTTTCTGTCTCGCGGATCTTTTTACTAAGCCAGCGTGGGACGTAGGTTCCCGGATATACCCAGATTATTCTTCCTATGATCACTGTTGCGCTCACGATCGCACCATATTTCACCAACGTGTTAAGGTCAAGGTCATCGTTGATATTTTCATAGATGCCCGGCAATTGCAGCCCGATGAGAATGAACACAATGCCGTTGAGTACAAAGATCACCGTGTTCCATGTGCTGTTGGCCTGCAACCGCGCCTGCTGAGAAAAAACTTCCGAACTGTTCCAGCTCATGTATAGACCGCACGTGACCACAGCAAGAACTCCTGAAATGTGAATATTCTCTGCAAAGAGATACGCGATATAGGGCGCGATGAATGTAAGTGTTGTGTCGGTAGTCGGGTTGTCTGGCGTGATCTTGTGGATCCACTTGAACATATAGCCAATCACCCAGCCGAGCAATATGCCACCCGTTGCCACGATCACGAATTTGTAGCTCGCTTCCCAAACGCTGAATGTGCCCGTTACTACTGCAGCAATGGCATAACGGTAAGCGATCAGGCCTGTTGCATCATTCACAAGGCTCTCGCCTTCGAGGATCGTGACCACGCGCTTGGGAACACTCAATCCCTTTGTAGATGCAGCTGCGGCAACTGCGTCAGGCGGTGAAATGATCGCGCCAAGAACAAATGCTTCAGCCAGATTAAGCTCCGGAATAAAATGCCAGGCGACAAGCGCAACCAGGCATGTGGTAAAGATCACACAGCCTATCGCCAGAAGTGTTATCGGCCGTTTTGCAGCTTTGAAGTCTGCCCATGAGGTTGACCACGCAGCCGCATAAAGTATCGGGGGCAGGAAGATCAGGAAAACAACATCAGGTGAAAGCGAGATGGGAGGAAGTCCGGGCACCAGTCCGATGCCCATGCCCACCAGCACAAGCAGGATTGGATAGGGAATACGGATCAGGTCAGTGATCTGGGCAAGAGCCGTGATTACCGCTAGTAGAATTATTACCGTAGCAATGTTTTGCATAGGAACTAGTCGCGCAAAGTAAACCTTGAAATCGAAAGGACAAACTCGAACCTACAACGAAGTCGGTTCAATGTGCCGATTAGCCAATATGCCGATGCGCCAATGGATGTTACCACTTAATTTTATTTTGAGACGAAACCTGTAAAATTAAATTTGATAAATCACTCCAACAATTCAATGCATTCGGAGAGTTGCGCTTTCTGAAAAATGTTGGCGTTGACGAAAAACGCCTGGCCGATGCTGGCTAAATCATTGGCATATTGGCTAATTGGCAAATTATTTCAGAAGCTAAACTTACCCAGGAAATCCGCAAGGTCTTCTTTCAACGAGCGATCGTTCCGGATCTTGAGCGTATCGGTTATAAGCGGATTGACTTTCACATTGAGTTCGTGAAGATGAAGGTGTTGATTGATGAAAATGAATTCCAGATCAGGTATCAGTTCTTTGAGCACATCGAGGATATCGATCACTTTCAGGTTCCTGTCGACAACGTTGTAGACATCGCTCGGAAGTTCGGCCGTTAGCAAATTGCCGAGTGCTTTCGAAAGCATATCGATGTGAATGAAAGTTCGCGATTGTTTTCCATCACCCTGAATGGTCACTAGCTTATTGAAATTCGCTTCGAAAACAAACCTGTTGATTACGGCATCGAACCTCATGCTCTTGCTGTAGCCATACACATTGCCACATCGCATGATATATGTATCGATCTTCTTTCCGTGGATGAGTCTGCGTACGTGTTCCTCACCGCGCAATTTCGAAACTGCATAAAAAGTTTGCGGATCGGGAGGTTTGTCTTCGTGGGCGGGAATATTGGAAGATCCATAAACGCCTGTGCTGCTCGCGTAGACGAAACGCTTTACGTCACTTTCCTCCACAGCATAAACCAATTCGGCAGTGCCCCAATGATTTACCTGTTCATAAATATGCGCATCTGCATTAGCAAAAGGCGTGGTTACTTTTGCCGCGAGATGATACACGACATCGACACCTTTCAATACTTTTTTCAAAGCACGCGAGTCAAGCAGTTCGCCCTTGACGAACGTGATCTTCTCGTGTTTTTGCAACCGCAAACCCAGAAAAAGATTGTAATTCGGTCTGCTCAGGTTATCATAAACAATGACCTCGTCCACCTCGGGTTTAGCGATGAGTTGGCTTACGAGCTCTGTACCGATATAACCGGCTCCACCGGTAACGAGTACTTTCATTTTTACTTATTGATTAAATCGGTGTGCAGACCGCACTCCACTTTGTTGAGACCAAACCATCGCGCTTCGCGTTCCTGCATTTCCGGATCGAGTTTACGCGTGCAGGGCTCACAACCAATAGAAAGAAACCCTTTTTCTTCCAGTGGATGGCGCGGCAGATCATACTCCTTCTGATACTGCCAGATCATTTTTGAATTCCAGTCGAGCATGGGATGAAAACGCGTACAACCGTGCTTAGCGGGTTGTTCTACTTTCATGGCTGCACGGGTGGCGCTTTGGTCGGCCCTTACACCGTTGATCCATACATCATGAGCCAGGAGGATGGCATCCATCGGCTGGGTTTTATTAAGATAACAGCAGTGATCGGGATCAGACGTGAACAACAAATTCCCGCTGGCATCGCGCTGCATGAACTTGGGAACATCAGATTTCAGGTCGATGGTATTGATGCCGAATCGCGCGGTGATCTCATCGCGAAATTGCACGGTTTCAGGAAAGTGAAAGCCCGTATTGATGAAATAAACAGGGATTTTCCGGTCTATCCTGCTTAACATGTGCAACAACACCAGGCTATGCGATTGGAATGAGCAGGTCGTAAACAACGACTTTCCTTCGTTTTTGTATGCCTCGATCCGCGTCTTTATCTCATCAAAATTCATTGTGACAACGTCAATGTAAAAATTTAAAGATCAGAAACTTAGTCCAAATTTTGTGAATAATCACTTCACATCCTATCTTCACAGTCTTAAACCTAACCTTACCCCTTGAGCCTAAAATACAGACTACTGTTAGCCGCATTGCTGACGCTCCTGATTTTCTGCACTCAGGCACTTTTTGGTCAGCAACAACCTACTTCAAACTCCGGATTTCAAGTTAAGACGAATATCGGGAAATAAGTTCCTGTTGAATGGTTGCGTTACGGATAATTGAAGAAGTTGAAACTGCAAACGATTGAGTTGGAAGTATTTTCAACTCATTTTTTATTTCGTGACTTCGTGTTTTTTCTCTTCACCACTACGCAACACAAGCAAGCCACTTTTCGTAGCAATCATCTTCAGTGTGGTAACCTGAAGCGCTTCGAACTATTTCAATTTTTTTCACGCCACTTGCGGTAACATTCTTCGCGGGACTCCGTTAACGCAAAAAGTTTTTACTTCAATCTGTACCCCCGGATTAAAAATGAAAAAGTTTTTTGGCCTGGAATCTCGCCCGGGATCATCGCGTTCTTCCTTTCATAGTACCATCTACCGCAGTGGCTACACGCAACTGCAAAAGACAACGGTATGCCTATTCGTTTTTGCATCGGCAGTCTTGTCTGCGCGTACTAATTTAGCACAAGCTCCCTCGGTGCCCTCCCACCTCGGCCCTTTCAGTCTTCAGGAACGGCTGGCAAACCCCCTCCGTGAACCTTTCAATATTGCATCCCGACCGACACCAACATTAGTTGACCTTGACCGCGATGGCGATTACGATGTCGTTCTCGCTGATTTCGATGGAGGAAATGGATTTCATTATCTGCAGAATGATGGTACCCCAACGGCACCCGCCTTCAGTAGAAAACTTTACTACGCAAATCCGTTCGAATATGGAGTCTTTGACGATGGAGCCGTAACTACATTTACCGACTCCGATGGCGATGGTGACCTGGATATGCTCTTCGGAGTGCTCGATGGAACCTTTCGTTTCTACCGCAGAGAGACCTCAACAACACACCCCTTTGCACTTCAGGATTCACCGTGGGATCCTGCAACAAAGACAGGTAATCCGCTCTATAGTTTTGACTTCGGAGATTACGCTGCCCCGGTCTTCCACGATATGGATAACGATGGTGATGCCGATATCATCGTTGGATGCTCCTACCTGCCCAACAACAAGTCGATGTATTACCTGTTGAATGATGGCTCGTTCAATTTCACCGTATCACCGCTTACCGGCATCAACCCGAATCAAGCCGAAGTCACTCCCGCTTTTATTGACGTGAATGCCGATGGACTTGAAGATATCATAACCGGTGATGCTACAGGTTTCCTTCATTATTTCAAACGCACCGGGGTAACAAGCTTCACCGAGATGACTGGTGCTGACAATCCTTTTTCATCATTCAACAAAGGACAATACAGTTCGCCCACTACAGCCGATCTCGATGGCGATGGCGACAAAGATCTCGTTGTCGGTGCGGTCAACCCAATTGACGATCTCTTTTACCTGGAGAATAAAGGCAGTGGCGTTTTTGAAGAGAAGACCAGTTTCGACAATCCATTCGGTGGCGCTGCTGTGATCTCGGATTCGTCTCCGTTGTTTATCGATGTGGACAATGACGGAGACGATGATGCAGTGATCGGTAGCAGCGATAATCAGGATCCGTACCTGAGATATTTTAAAAAAGCCAATGGAAAATTCACTGAAGTTCTCTCGAATAATCCTTTCTCGGGCTATACAATGCCGAATAAGTTCGTGCCGTGTTTTATAGATATCGATGGCGATGGTGATCGCGATATTGTGGGCAGTGCCGATAATTCAGACATGAACTACATCGAATACCTGAAGAATGAAAACGGCACATTCATTCGTCAGGATGTGGCTGGAGGGCCTTTTGAATCTATCTATGTTGGAGAAGGTCGAGCCGAATTCGCTGACATCGATGGCGACAATGACTTCGATCTCTTTTTTTCTGAACAGACCCAGGTGATGTGGGATTTCGTTACCTCCATTCGATTCTTCCGAAATGTGGGAACTTCAACAAACCCGCTGTTTCAGGAAATCACCGGCCCTGAAAATCCTTTGGGTCAGGTTCACGAACAATACGAATTGCTGCCACGATTGCTCGATATTGATCACGATGGCGACCTCGATGCATTGATTGGCGAAGGAGGAAACACAGTGGAATGGTCCGATGGAAATGAATTCCATTATTATGAGAACACCGGCACGAAAACAGCGCCTGTGTTCAAATACAGGGGCAACCTTATCGACCAGGGCGACAATGCTACGAGTCCCGCCCCGTCTTTCACAGATTTTGATAATGATGGCGACCTCGATATTTTCCAGGGAAGCATCGGTGGTGAGATCTATTATTATAAGAACGACAACCCTGCGGCAATTATCGCCATAAACTCAACCGCCTTGAACTACGCCCCGGGCACACCGGCCTTCATTGATGCAAACCTTACCCTGAGCGATGCGGATCAGGACTCGATAGTTTTTGCTTCGGTGGCCATTGAAAATTATGCTTCGGGCCAGGATGTTCTCGAGTTCACATCGCACCAGGGGATTACCGGCAGCTTCAACGCAGCAACAGGCGTTCTGACCTTCAACGGCAAGGCGCCCATTGCAGATTATGAGTCAATCTTACGCAGCGCAACGTTCGCTTCGCAGGAACCTGTCAACGGGCGGAAAAGGATTTCCGCACTGGCAACAACTTCAAAAACGATAACGGTTGTTGTTCGCGATGCTGACGGCACAAATTCCACCGCAGCAGTTCGAGCGGTCAATATTGTTTCCGCAAATGCTCCGGTGTTCACCGATGGCTCGATGACGCTGCTGGTACGGGGTTTGAAAGATCTCTCGTTGTCTTCCCTGATCAGTGACCTGAACAGCGATGCAGATTTGGCTACGCTTTCGATCACGCAGCAACCAGCAAGCGGTGCAACAGCTTCGATAAACGCTGGCATTCTTCATGTCGATTATTCTTCGGTTGCTTTCTGGGGAAGTGAAACCATAACGCTAAGTGTTTGTGATCAAACCGGGCTTTGTGATCAGAGCACAATAACAGTGACGGTGACTAATACAGCTCCATCGTTCGCAGATCAGAGCCTGACTGTAAAAGCCAACAACCAGATCATTTACGACTTAAAACCGTTGATGACCGATGCAGACAATAATATTGTGGTATCTACCACACGCGTAGTTACCTCACCTGCCAGCGGACTTGTTGCATCTGTCGATGCCAATGCCATGCTTACGCTGAATTATCAAAACGTAATCTTTGCAGGTGACGAAACGATTCAGCTCGAGGTTTGTGATGCCGGAAATGTTTGCGCACAGAATACCATCAACGTTCACGTATCGAACACCGCGCCTGTATTTAACACAACCACCGTTACGCTTCCATTCGCTGGTAGCAAGTCGGTCGATTTGTTGCCCTTGATCTCTGACTCGGAAGGAAATTATGATCTCTCGACACTGACGATCACGCAGCCCTTGAACTCAAATGCTTCAGCCGTCATTACCAGTAGCAATTTGCAGTTGAACTACTCCGCTGTTACGTTCAGCGGGTCGGAACAAATTGGCCTGCGTATTTGCGATCGCATCGGCAGCTGTGCGGAAACTTTCATCACGGTTCAGGTCACTAACCTCGCTCCCGCGATCGTGCCGGAACCGGTGCAAACAAATCAGGGATCAACGAAGACATTGAATCTTCTCGCGATTACCACTGACCCCGATGGTAATCTTGATCCCACCACATTTCAGATCGTGCAGAATCCTGTCAGTGGGGCGACTGCGGTCATTGAGGTCGTTTCTGACACGGAGGTCGAACTTTCGATCGATTATTCACAAGTCAGTTTTTCAGGAGTCGATCAACTGGTAATACGCGCTTGCGATAAAGCCGGGGCCTGCACAGAGAACACCATCGCCATACAGGTCGACTCATCCATTGAGATTTACAATGCAGTGGCCCCTAATAGCCCGGGCAACAACAAGTTCTTCCGCATTCTCAATTTGCCTACAGATAATAAAGTCAGTATCTTCAATCGGTGGGGCGATGTCGTTTACCAGGTTGAAGGATACAATAACGAGTCTGTGCGTTTCGAAGGCCGATCCACCCATGATGTTGCGCTCACTTCCGGCACATACTTCTACAAAGTCGAATATCACGATCAATCAAACTCGCTGAAGACACTGACAGGTTACCTGTCGCTAAAACAATAATCCATGAAAAGATCTCTACTGTTTCTGTCGTTTGTTGTCTCAGCGATCGTCAGTCGCGCGCAGGTTGATCCACTTTACGCGCAATATCTCAACAATCCCTTGCTCATCAATCCTGCTTATTCGGGCCTGAACAACAATTTCAATGCTGCGGTAACATATCGGAAGCAGTGGGCAGGCTTTGACGGAAGCCCGACAACGTTCAACGCTAACGCACATAGCTCTTTCAACGATAACAAGATGGGCCTTGGATTGATCATACTTAACGACAAGGTTGGATCGAATGCAAACACGGAAGTTCAGGCGACCTATGCTTACAAGCTCGACCTCAACAACAAATATTTTTCATTCGGTTTGCAGGCAGGAATGATCAATTTCAAGAGTAATAACGGTGAACTTAATCCCTATGATCCTCAAGATCCCGCTTTCACCGGGTCGTACAATTTCACGAAGCCAAGCTTTGGTGCGGGTGCCATCCTTCACAGCGACAAATATTTTATCGGGCTTTCGGTTCCACGTATGCTGAAATCAACGGGATCAATCGGTGATCTTGAGACCCAGCTGTACAGTCAACACTACTATTTGATGGGCGCATATAACATTTTCATCAACGAGCACATTCGCGTAAAGCCAGCTGTACTTCTACGTGGGGTGAAAGGCGCAAAACCATCAGCGGACCTGAACTTCTCTGCCAACATCGATGAGAAGATCACAGCCGGAGTTTTTACGCGCAACCTGAATACTTACGGACTGCTTGCACAACTAAAACTCGCCAACGGACTTCGGTTCGGCTACATCTTTGAAGTTCCTTCAAACAAGTCGGTAGGAACACACTTCACTTCGCACGAACTGATGGTAGGGTTGAATCTATCCGTCTTTTCTTTCCAGGATAAATTGGCCGTCTCCACGTTTTAGGGAATAAGACATTGGGCATTCGGCCTTGCAAAAATACAGAGGTGAATCGACCATTGGCCGAACTGCTGAATTAAAGACAGCAGCGTCCATCCAATCGGGTACTCCTAAGTGAGCTGATTTTCTGATTCCTAATGCCTAACTAATGCCTGATTCCTAATGCCTCTCGACCGGCAAACGGGAATTCCGGCAACTGGCAACCGGTTCTCCGGCACCGCTTCTCGCCCACTTATTTTCAAATCACGGAACCTTTTACTGACTATCCTGTTTACTTTTACTGAATGAAGGTAAAAGTTTCGCGAAAGGAACATTTTAACGCAGCACACCGGCTTTTCAATCCGGAGTGGACAGACGATAAGAATGCCGAAGTATTTGGCAAGTGTAACAATCCGAATTTTCATGGCCACAACTATGAAGTGATTGTAAGCGTGATCGGTGAGCCGGATCCTCGTACGGGCTACGTATTTGACATGAAAGTACTGAGCGACCTGATCAAAGAAAATGTTTTGCGTAAATTCGACCACCGCAACCTGAACCTGGATACGGAATATTTCAAGAACCTCAATCCTACTGCTGAGAACATCGCTGTCGTCATCTGGAGGATTTTAAGGCAAAAGATAGATTCAAACCTTGAACTGAAAATCACCTTGTATGAGACAGAAAGGAATTTCGTTGAATATCCGGCCGCTTAGCCCTGAAGATCATGACGACATCGGTGACGATCATGTTGCTGCGTCTGCTGAGACACCAATGCGTGCCGATGCCTTCGAGATCGATGACGAAGAGAAGATCACGCGTATCGAAAAACACTTTCGTGAGATCATGACCATTCTCGGTCTCGACCTGACCGATGATAGCCTTAATGGAACACCAAGGCGTGTTGCCAAGATGTACGTGAAGGAAGTTTTCAGCGGATTGAATCCCAAGAACCGCCCTCATGCGAGACTCTTTGAAAACAAATACAATTACGATCAGATGCTGGTGGAGAAGGATATCACCTTCTATTCACACTGCGAACATCACTTCGTGCCCATCTATGGCAAAGCGCACGTAGCTTACTTCTCTTCCGGCAAAGTGATCGGCCTATCCAAGATCAACCGGATCGTTCAATATTTTTCAAAACGGCCTCAGGTCCAGGAGCGACTCACTGTCCAGATCGGCAAGGAAATCCAGCGCGTGCTGCAAACTGAAGATGTTGGCGTGGTGGTTGACGCGAACCATATGTGCGTGGCTTCACGCGGTGTCGGTGACACGAACAGTAAAACTGGTACCGCTTATTTCTCAGGAAAATTTCAGGATGAGAATATCAAGAGAGAGTTTCTGAATTACATCAATAGCAAGTAGCCTTCGCGCCAGCCAAAGAAGTTCACCGAGATCGGTTCACAACTGACGGATGTGTACTTCCGGAATTGCGCTTGTTATTTTTGCAGCTGTACTGTGAGCCGTGAATTGTCAACCGTGAACCCGCGAGGTTCCCTGGGAATTCTGCACCCAATTCTCCCCCAAACAGTTCCCGGTTTTCCCAAAAAAGGCTAATTTAGGTTTACCTTAACCTAAGCCACAACTTGTATGTCACTAGAGCAAGACATTCAGCAGAAAACCTTTCGAAATGAGTATCAGAAAGCCATTTTGAACATCCTGTACACGCAAAATTTTCTTGTTGGACGGATGACCGAGGTGTTTAAAAAGTACGACATGACGCGCCAGCAATACAACGTGTTGCGAATTCTGCGCGGGCAGTTCCCGGAGCCGGCAACCATCAATCTTATCAAAGAGCGTATGCTGGAAAAAATGTCCGACACATCACGAATAGTAGAACGTTTGCGGATCAAAGGTCTCATCCATCGTGAAGATGGCAAAAGCGATAAGCGTGCCGCTGAGATCAGCATTACACCGTCTGGACTTGAGTTACTGAGAAGCATGCAGCCGGATGTTGAGCAGCTTGAGCAAGTCCTGGGCGGCCTTTCACTCGAAGAAGCGCAGGAACTGAACAGCTTGCTCGACAAGATCAGGATGAACGAATTGCCTGATACTGAAAAACTTTTGCATAGCCTTGAAGTGCTGAATCAACCAGAAAAAATTTAGTACTTTAGCACCGCTTAAAATAACACTATGGTATTCGATTTAGACATGATCAAGGCCGTTTACAAGCAATTGCCTGATAAGATTGCGAGGGCCAGGAAAGTCGTTAACAAACCCCTGACACTTTCTGAGAAAATCCTCTATGCTCACCTTCATCAAGATCAACATGTGGGCACGTTCACGCGCGGAAAATCATACGTCAACTTTTCGCCAGATCGTGTTGCCATGCAGGATGCTACAGCACAGATGGCGTTGTTGCAATTCATGTCGGCAGGTATTCCGAAGGTTCGCGTACCATCCACTGTTCACTGCGATCACCTCATCCTCGCAAAAGACGGAGCGCGCAAAGACCTCGCGGAGTCCATCACTGCAAGCGGTGAAGTTTTCAATTTCCTCGAATCAGTTTCAAATAAATATGGCATCGGCTTCTGGAAACCCGGTGCAGGTATCATCCACCAGGTAGTGCTTGAAAACTATGGCTTCCCCGGAGGTATGATGATCGGTACCGACTCACACACGGTAAATGCCGGAGGTATAGGAATGATCGCTATTGGCGTAGGTGGTGCTGATGCAGTTGATGTGATGGCCGGAATGCCGTGGGAACTCAAATGGCCAAAGCTTATCGGTGTAAAACTCACCGGAAAGCTCAGCGGCTGGACTTCAGCGAAAGACGTTATTCTGAAAGTTGCCGGTATCCTGACCGTGAAAGGTGGAACAGGAGCGATCGTTGAATATTTCGGCCCCGGTGCTGATTCCCTTTCTTGTACAGGCAAAGGTACGATCTGTAACATGGGCGCGGAGATCGGTGCCACAACATCCATATTCGGTTACGATGAAAAGATGTCGCAATACCTGCGCGGAACAAAACGCAAAGAAGTAGCAGACCTTGCCGACAAGGTGATGGAACATCTGCAAGGTGATAAAGAAGTCTACTCTGATCCCGGAAAATATTTCGACCAGGTGATCGAGATCGATCTCTCGACACTTGAACCACATGTGAACGGTCCATTCACGCCTGACCGGGCAATTCCGATCTCTGAATTTGCCAGCGAAGTGAAGAAAAACGGATGGCCTGCCAAACTTGAAGTGGGTTTGATCGGTTCATGCACAAACTCTTCATACGAAGACATCTCACGCTCGGCTTCTCTGGCTAAACAGGCAGTCGACAAAAAGATAAAAGCACGCGCTGAGTTCACCATTACGCCAGGCTCCGAACAAGTTCGCTACACGGTAGAACGTGATGGTTTTCTTGGTGTGTTTGAAAAGATGGGTGGGGTTGTTCTGGCCAATGCCTGTGGTCCATGCATTGGCCAGTGGGCACGCCATACAAATGATCCGAATCGCGCAAACTCCATCATCACTTCGTTCAACCGGAACTTCGCGAAACGCAATGACGGCAACCCGAATACGCACGCATTTGTTGCATCACCTGAGATCACAACCGCGTTTGCCATTGCAGGAGACCTTACTTTCAATCCGCTGAAAGATACGTTGACCAACGATGAAGGTCAGCAAGTGAAGCTGGATGAACCAATGGGTGTTGAGTTTCCGCCAAAGGGATTCGATGTGAAAGACCCGGGTTACCTCGCTCCTGCCGATGACGGTAGCAAAGTGAAAGTGAAGATCGATCCAAAGTCAAACCGCCTCCAGGCGCTCGATCCATTCGCTCCCTGGGATGGTAAAAACTGGACAGGACTGCGCCTGCTGATCAAAGTCAAAGGCAAGTGTACTACTGATCATATTTCAATGGCGGGTCCATGGTTGAGATTCCGTGGTCACCTCGATAACATTGCTAACAATACACTGACCGGTGCGATCAATTTTTTCAACGACAAGCCCGATAACGTAAAAAACGAGCTCACCGGAGAGTACGGCCCTGTGCCGGCTACACAGCGGGCTTATAAGGCGGCAAACGTTGGAACGATCGTAGTGGGCGATCATAACTACGGTGAAGGCTCATCGCGTGAACATGCTGCTATGCAGCCGCGTCACCTTGGTGTGAAAGTGATTTTGGTAAAATCATTCGCTCGTATCCATGAAACAAACTTGAAGAAACAAGGTATGTTGGCGGTGACTTTCTCACGTGAGGAAGATTACGATCTGATCCAGGAAGACGACAAGTTCGACTTCATCGACCTGACCAGCTTTGCGCCTGAAAAACAACTCACGTTGGTGCTCAACCACAAAGATGGAACGAAGGATGTCATCAAAGTGAATCACACCTACAATGTCGGGCAGATCGAGTGGTTCAAAGCCGGATCTGCACTCAACCTGATGGCAAAGCAGATTGCTGCGCAGTCAACTTTCCAACAGCCCGTATCTCGCGCGATCGTCACGAAGAAAGGCGGAAAGAAAGTGGTGAAGCCTATTCTCGCGAAACCTGCTAAAGGTTCAATCGCGGCAAAGGCTGCTAAGAAGGCGGCAAAAAAGGCCAAGAAAGCAGCGGCTAAAGTAGCGAAGAAGGCAAGCAAGCCGGTGAAGAAGAATGGCATTGTAAAGAAGGCTATTGGCAAAATAGCGAAGGCTGTTAAGAAAGTCGTTGCCAAGAAAAAGCCGGCTAAGAAGAAGAGATAATTTCCTTTGAAATATCCTCCAAAGAGAAGGTCGATCGAAAGGTCGGCCTTTTTTTAGGAATTAGGCATCGGAAATTAGAATTAGGATGTAGAATGTATGACGAATTAGGCCGGGAATCAAGTTTAGCGAGGATGCCTTTCTAATGCCTAATGCCCAACACCTTCCCAAGCTTCAATCGGAACTGATTCGTCAATTCACGCATTACCAAAGGCTTCTCTTACGACAATCCTGAACTCATTCAGCATCATCGCGGTCGCGCCCCATACAACTTCGCCTTCGATTTCAAAGTGAGGTGCATTCATCCGGTAACGTCCGGCTGCAAGAATCTCTTTTTGTTTCATGGCATTATCGCGGATGATCGATTGAACATCACCTTCAAGAATGCGCACAACCTCATGGCTATCTGGCTTGAAGACCGGCTTCGGGTCGATTGTAGCGATAACCGGTGCAACCATAAAATTACTCGGCATCACGAAGAAATCGCTGAGCTTACCAATGACTTTTATTAAGTTCCTGTCAACGCCAATCTCCTCTTCACACTCGCGCAAAGCGGTATCGATCACGTCTTCACCTGGATCGGATTTCCCACCCGGCAAACTAACCTGACCGCTATGCGCACCGGCATATTCAGCGCGTTTTGTCAATGGAAATTTGATGAGTCCGTTCTCTTCGTACAAAAGAATGATCACGCCACCTGGCTTCGGTGGAATCTTATGACTGAATAACGGTCGTACATCGCCAACGGGATGCGCGCGAAATGGTTCATGTGCGTCACCACCTGGAAGCGGAGATTGTAAGCGGGTAGTGATTTTCGCAGAGAGTTCGCTAAGTGTCAGAATGCGGAGGAATTAAGTGTTGGCTGTGGCTATGGCTCATGTATACTGTAACATACTTTCATTCTCTAACGCTAAATTTTCCAACGCAATGCCGCTATGGGCGGCACGTTCAAGCTTTAGCCATTGCCAAAAGCCATTGCCATCTATTGTTAGTCATCAAAGCTATCCTCAAACACATGAGTTCCGTCTCCGGAAGCAAGACGTACCCAGTCAATGCTTCCGGTTCCCTGGAATCGAAAGATCATACCGACAATTTTTTCACTTGACGTCCAATTGCTCTGATACGCGACTTGATCGTTGATCCATATCGTTCCCTTCCGGTCTTTTACCTCACATTTCAAATTCACCCAATCGCTCATGTCAACTCCGAACGCAGATAGATCTTTTGTCTTACCATCAATTCCGTTTCCGTTGAAGACCAGGCCGATATCGGAAACACATCCTTTAATGGTAAGCGGAAAAATGATCACGCTTCCTTCAGTCAGCAGCAATATCTGCGCATGCTGACACACTCCAGCACCTTCTTTGTATCCACTTCGCACACGTGTTTCAAAATTGAAATCATCGGTGTGTATCTCCCCATAATCTTTCACGTGATAGTATGAAGTGATTGGCGGTTCGCTGACAAATGAGATATTATTCTCGCGAAGTTTTTCTATCGGCAGACTCAACATACCCGCCTGGTGAAAATCCGTATCCTTGAAGTAAAATGGTACTGGCTCTTGTTTCACCAACGCGATCCAATCTTTCGTTGTGATATAGAGATTGTGCTCACGAACCACTTCCCCATCGACAACGAGCTTCGCCTGGAAAAATCCGGGCGTGTAATAGATCGATGTGTGCTGGTGTTGATTTTTCGGAACCTGCTTGCGCAGTCGTTCGTCCCACGATTGTTGTATAAAAACTGAATCCTCACGGGCAGCTGTTGCGTCATAGTCAAACACAACTGAATTGGGCACACCTTCACTTACCACTTTCTTGCTCGAAAATGAAAATGAAAGGCCGTCCGTTTCCGGACTTCGCTTTAATCCGAAGATGATCAGCAAGATCGCGCCACCGCACAACGCTGTTCCGATCAATCCGGATCGTATGAAGTTTTTTCGAGCAGGTTTGAGAGTCTTCGGTTCAGGCGCAACTTCATGGGCTGTTCCATTCACCGGTAACGAATGAACTGAACCAGCATTTTGCTGCCGAAATGCGCGCCAGTTCTCAAAGCCGATAAAATTCGCCAGTGCATTTAATGTGGTGACGGTGGGCTTGCTGTCATATTTAACCTTTCCCCAAATCCTTTTCAACGTTGCAATACTCAGGCTGACACCAGTATCGGACTGGATTCTTTCACTAAGCATTTGAAAATCATGGTTTGTCCACGATTCACTTTGATCCCAGCCCAGTTTCGCCTCGATCAGGGTTTTACACTTTTGAAGAAGGATTTCATCAGCATCTGTACTCATAACTTCACGAAAAAAGGCTTGCAACGCATTTGAACAACCAAGTTCTCAATTTGAACAGCTTTTTCCAATCCGTTCGACATCATTTTCAAGTATACTGAAGAAATGTTTTAACCCAACTGTATGAAAAACTTCCTAACCTTTCTTCAATGCCTGTTCGGCCTAAGCATAGTAATAACGTACGGTCAGCCCGCGAGTTTTGATAAGTGGGAATTTGCAACAAATGATCACTCCATCGTTGAATACCAGGGCAAGCAAGCGCTTCGCATCAAGCAAAACCGCGCAATGCTTAAAGGCGTGAACTTCCAGGATGGCGTGATCGAATACGACATGGCGTTTCCGCAGGGTCGTTCATTCATTGGCTTTAACTTTCGAATGCAGGATGAACTGAATTCCGAAGACTTTTATATCCGGACACATCAATCGGGAAATCCTGATGCCAATCAATACACACCGGTATACCATGGCGAAGCAGCATGGCAGTTGTACTACGGTGAAGGGTATGCGGCACCTGCCCAGTACAAATACAACACCTGGACACACTTCAAACTGGTCGTGTCCGGAAAATACCTCGAAGTGTACATTGACGATATGAATAACCCTGTATTGCTGGCAGAGATGAAAAGGACACCGGTGAAAGGTGATATCGGGATTTATAACGCGAATACTGAAAGCTACTTCGCCAACATCACCGTCACACCGGGCAATCCCACTATAAAATCAACGCCAAAAGAAAAAGAGAAGATCAGCGAGAATACAGTACAGACATGGGCGATCAGTGAACCATTTAGTGAAAAAGAGCTGGAGACGCTCACGAGTTTGAAGGGGTTTCCTGAAAAGAAGATCGCTTCCCGCGCACCCGCTGAAAATACCGGCACAGTGAACATAGCAAGCCAGGTCAAGTTCACAAAAGAGACGAACACCGTGATCGCGCAGATCACCATCGACTCTGACAAAGATCAGGTAAAGAAATTCACTTTTGGATTTTCTGACCGGGCGAGAGTTTTTCTCAATGGCGACTTGTTGTTCTTCGGAAGCGATGGATTCCTTTCGCGCGATTATCGCTTTCTCGGAACGATCGGTTACTATGACGCAGTTTATCTCCACTTGAAGAAGGGTCCCAATACACTCAGCATAGCGATCAGCGAGGATTTCGGAGGTTGGGGAATTCGCGGACGCTTTGACGATCTCAATGGCATCAAGCTCGTGCCTTAACGAATGCTCAAGCCATCGTCTGGAAATAGCTGCGAAGTTGGTTTTCGATCACAGCGCAACCGACCAGGAACGGCTTTGAAGAAATGGTCACGTTGATAAGGGATCCCTCAATAACATAGTTTCCGCGTATCGCACCCAGCGGAGTAGACACACTGAAATTACCGGTGGAGCTATCGCCTTGAAAATTTCCACCGGCACGTTCTATTGCATGTCGTGCCTTTAATGAGAGTTCTTCGGGCGTGGTATTAAATGGAATTGAAAAATTACAAGCAGACATAATATCAGGTTATATTGCCGCTGATTAAATTATCATGCCTTCGCTTTGACATTCAAAAATTCATGCGCACCCTGAACAGCGGCTTCAACGGAGCTATACACGATGATCTCGCATTCATCGTCCGTCACGTTTACCAAATGATGCTGTTGTTCGCCTTTATGAAAAATGTTCCACTGTCCGAAAAATCCATCTCCTTGTGAAAGCGTGAACAGGTGATGTTTGCGCACGTCAGTGGATTGAACTTTGAGTTCGTACACAAATCTTTCATCTTCAAATTTCTCCTGATAGTCCATAGTATTTAATCTTCAAACCCGGACTTTAATTCAGTAGTTTTTGGCGAGACTGTCGTGCAACTACTCTGCGCGATTCGAAATGAAATTTACGCCATATCCGATACAAATTAAAGGAAGCCGCGAATTATCGGAAAAGAAAAAGCGTACCATGAAATGATTTTTTCAGGGGAAGAACTGGCATGTTCTTATTCCATCAGATCGAAAAAGATAGTCATGAAAACAATTGCTTCCATACTGTTTCTATTGATGACATTTACTGCCGCCAGAAGCCAGTCACCTGTGCCTGAACCCGATACGGCAAAAAACCAAATCCGGCAAATTGACCCGGTGCCCCAAAATGTTCCGGAAAAGAATTATTCGCACGATCGGATAAAGATTACCGCTGAGGAGTTGCCGAAAGAAGTCAAAAAGACGCTTCAATCGTCAGCTGAATTTGCCGGTTGGGAAAAGGGACGTGTTTACAAAACCAAAGATGGAAAAACATTTATGGTTGAATTGGACGAAGCCAATGCCACGCGAACATTTCGGTTCGATCAGTCGGGAAAAATGGTGCTCGACTGAGTTGCGTAGACGGAATGCTACAGTGATCGACTCCTTTATGGGCGTTTCGGCATGGTACAAAGATTTCCCGATCGAAGAGAGAGACGACACGAGGTTCGTCTTCAGGATTAACTAAAACTAACGCTTATGTTACGCTGGTCAATTATCTTTTTTGTCATCGCCATCATCGCAGCTATTTTCGGCTTTGGAGGAATTGCAGAAGGTGCTGCTTCGATCGCAAAAGTATTGTTCTTTATTTTTCTTGCGTTGTTTATCATCGCTATCCTTTTTGGCGCAAGTCTCTTCAAGAAGTGAGGCAACTTCAAGGAGCTAAAATTCAGTAACAAGAACAGTGGAGATGCTCAACAACTTGAGTATCTCCTGTTTTCATTAACTCAATTTGCATATATGAATTTGGCAAACTTGACATCCCTTAAAAAAAATATCGGCTGGGCAGCAGCGGGCGTTGGTGCACTGATGATTGCTAACGCGATCTTTCGTGAAGCAACGCGATTCTCACTTCGGGGAAAAGTCGTTCTGGTTACAGGAGGAACGAGAGGCCTCGGTCTTGTCCTCGCGCGTGAGCTGTCGAAGAAAGGCGCGCGGCTGGCAATTTGCTCGCGAAATGCCGATAAGGTTGAAATCGCACGACAGGAACTTGAGCGATCGGGTGCTGAAGTGCACGCGAGCGCTGTCGATTTAACGGATCAAAAGCAAGTTGATGCGATGATCAAAGACGTGGTGAATCATTATGGCCGCATCGATGTTCTGATCAACAACGCGGGGATCATTCAGGTCGGACCATCGAGTACAATGACAATCAAAGATTATGAAGAAGCTATGCAAACGAACTTCTTCGCACCGCTTTATTGTATCCAGGCTGCTGTTCCGCATTTCAAAAAACAAGGTGAGGGACGAATAGTCAACATCACTTCGATCGGAGGAATTATTTCTGTGCCTCATCTCCTGCCCTATTCGGCAAGCAAGTTCGCGCTTGTTGGTCTCTCCGAGGGGTTGAATGCCGAGCTGAAAAAAGAAAATATTCACGTTACCACAATAGTTCCAAGTCTGATGCGCACAGGAAGCCCGCGCAATATCACTGTAAAGGGAAATCACGAGGCGGAATACAAATGGTTCAAACGCGCAGCTTCATCGCCCCTACTCGCACTCCAAGCCGAAACAGCAGCGAGAAGCATCATTTCTTCATTGGAACACCGCGAAGAAAAATCCATTCTTTCGTTGACAGGAAAACTGGCCACGGTGGTGAAAGGTGTTGCGCCCGGATGGATAGGGCTTGCCTTGACGATCGCAAACAAATTATTACCAGAGCCTGTGCAGGGCACAACCGAATCGAAAAAGGGTTTTGAGTTAGAGTCTTCAGGTGACGGCACGGGCCGCGAGTCAGACCAGGCAGCGCTGCGAAACAACGAAATGTAGGGTACTACAAAGTGCGAGGTTGTCGAGGAGTGAGCAGTGAGATTTGCTAAATTGTGATGTAACATTGATCACGATTTCTCGTCTACCCTCAAACTTGCCACACATGCTAAAAAAGATTACCGGATCATTCCTTCTTGCATTTCATAACATCCGCTCCCATTTTTTTCACACGTTACTCTCCATTCTTGGAATTGTGATTGGTGTGGCTGCTCTCGTGGCGATTCTATCTCTTATCGATGGTATGGAAAATTTCGCGAAAGAACAGATCACAAAAACAACATCGTTGAATGCGATCCAGATCTGGTCGGTGCCTACGCGTGAAGTCAACGGTGTCGATATACGCAAAGACACCATCGACTACCTCAGCTACAAGAATTTCGATTCCCTTAAGTCTTCATTGAAAACACCTATAGCCTCGGCTGCGATCTGGACTTCGCAGGGGAGGTCAATCTCAGTCGTGAACGATACCACAAAAGCCGCCACACGCCTGACAGCCGTTTCGCTTCTCGATAGCACCTTTCATATTGTTGAAGGCCGCATTCTGGATGAAAAGAGCATTCAAAATTCCGATAGTGTCGCCATCATAACCGAAGGATTAGCAAACATCCTACAACCAAACAAAGACTACAAGTCGCTGCTGGAAAAACAGGTTGTATTCGGAAACAAAAAGGTCAGGCTGATTGGCGTTGCAAAATCAAGCCGGGCTCCGCTTCCGGAGTTATTTTACCCGATCACTTTGATGCCTGAAAGCGAGATCGCTGCCGCACTACCACTTGGCCTGATCAATGCTGTCGAAGTTATAAACGTATCGAAGTTGAAAGAAGACATCAACGAATGGCTCGCGAAAAAATATGGAAAGAACCA
>CBHROW010000009.1:0-33727 GCA_966080355.1 uncultured Chryseosolibacter sp. | reverse complement strand
ATATGTGCGCAAACTCCCGACACAAGTCAGGACGATCCCCGCGATGATCCGATGTTCTTTGGCGAACGATTGAATCGATGTTTTCAGATCTTCGTGTGGCCGAAGCCTGAACACGTGAATGCGTCCAGGGCTCATAACGTTTAAGGAAACTTTGGATATTTAGACCAGTCTGGATCACGCTTTTCCAGGAATGCATTCTTTCCTTCCTTAGCCTCATCGCTCAAATAATATAATAATGTAGCATTGCCTGCAAGTTCCTGGATCCCGGCCTGCCCATCGAGTTCCGCGTTGAACGATACTTTCAGCATCCGGATCGCCATCGGGCTCTTCGCGATTATTTTCTTCGCCCATGCCACGTATGTTTCTTCCAGCATTTCGAGCGGAACAACTTTGTTCACTAATCCCATATCGAGCGCCTCCTTCGCATCGTACTGATCACAGAGGAACCATATCTCTCTCGCTTTCTTTTGTCCGACAATCCTTGCCAGGTAGGATGCACCGAATCCGCCATCGAAGCTTCCGACCTTCGGACCAGTTTGACCAAAGCGCGCGTTTTCAGCGGCAATGGTCAGATCGCATACCACGTGCAAAACATGTCCGCCACCAATTGCCCATCCTGCAACTGCAGCGATAACGGGTTTAGGTATTGAACGAATCATTTTCTGAAGGTCGAGTACGTTGAGACGCGGAACGGTATCTTCGCCCACGTAGCCGCCATGACCCCTCACACTCTGATCGCCACCACTGCAGAACGCTTTGCCACCTTCACCCGTGAGAATGATCACTCGGATGTCGGCATCTTCGCGGCAGTAGTTCATGGCATCGATCATCTCCTTTACAGTTAGCGGAGTGAACGCGTTGTGAACGTTCGGTCTGTTGATGCTGATCCGGGCGATGCCTTCGTATTGATGAAAAAGAATCTCCTTGTATTCTTTGATGGGCTTCCAAGGGTATTTATAGGTCATAACTGTTTTTTATTTTTTGTTTAAGCTGATCGAAATGTATCCGGTTTTGGTCAATATCTGTCGTGACTTCGAGTATGCGCGTTCGGCCATCGAGATCGAAGAAGTCATTCAGCAGATTTTTGGTTTTTTTTACTGAATCGAGCGCAAGGTAATCGAAGTCGAATTCCTCAGCCAGTTTTTTTGCGTTCAATGGCTGGCGGGTCACAAAATATTCGCGTGATTCGGGCTGAGAGGCAGGTCCATCGATCATATTGAAGATCTGCCCACCATGATTGTTCAACAACAGGATGCGAAAATTCTTTGTGGGATAATTGTGCCAGAAAGCATTGCGATCGTAAAAGAATGCGAGGTCACCCGTGACGAGAAATGTAGGCTTGCCGCTGCTGAGTACAGTGCCAATTGCCGTGCTCGTACAACCATCTATGCCACTGGTTCCCCGGTTGGAAAAGACACGAATATTTCTTTTAGGGTCAGCAATTCCAAAAAAATTGGCGTACCGAACACTCATGCTGTTGGCAAAGTGTACATCGCAGTCGGAGGGAAGCCTGCTGAGGAAAGCCCGCACAATCCCCAACTCAGACAGCGAGTCCGCTTTCAAAAACTCTCCGATGACGCGCTGACTTCTGCGATCTTCGATTTCCCAAAGCTTGTAAAAGTTGTGCTGCTTTTGTGTCTCGAATGGTTCGATGGGTGGATGTTGCTGAAGCGACCTGAAGAACTCGATTGGTGTAGTGCGAAAAACATGGGTCACATTTTTCAACGGGTCGGCTACTGGCCCATCAGGCTGGATATGCCAATGCGACCGCGGAGAAAATTTCCGAAGAAAAAGTTTTAGATTTTTCGAAACAAATGATCTTCCAAAGGTGATCAGCAGATCGGGTTGCAGCGTTTTTTTTACATCGTCAGGTGCCTGACCAAGGAATAGATCGGCATGGTGGATGGTGTCCGATACATCGTGAAAATTTGAAATGACATCGGCAACGACCGGTATTTGATGTTTCTTACTGAATTGCGCTACTACCGACATCAGTTGATGGTCCGGATCAGTTTGCCCGACCGCAACAAGGATGTGACGATGTTGGTTGAGCTCGGACATGGCGAATTGCACCTGCTCAGTCATCAGCGTATAGCCGGTGCGTTGTTCGTCTATAGTTCTGATGTCCTCCGAATAGTAAGTCTTCTCATCCTTTTCGGGATAGAGTGGCTCACGGAACGGGGCATTGATGTGCACGGGGCCTTTGGGCTCCGACTCGGCCAGATTGATCGCTTCATTAACGATCCGGTTTATTTCCCAAATACTATCGGGGTGCGTATAGTCCTGTGGCAACTCGAAAGATCTTTTAACATGCTTTCCAAAGATGCCGGTTTGAAAGATCGTCTGTCCATCATGTTGTGCGATCCATTCGCTGGGTCTGTCGGCAGTTAAGACAAGCAATGGTGTTTCGCTGAAAAAAGCCTCAGCAACAGCCGGTGCAAAATTGTAAACAGCGGTTCCGCTCGTGCAAATAAGTGCGGTTGCTCTGCGGTTGTCCTGGGCGATTCCGAGCGCAATGAATCCTGCGCTACGTTCGTCAGAGAAAGTTCTGCATGTGATTTTCGGATGGCGGGTGAACGCAATGGTTAACGGAGCGCATCGTGATCCGGGGCAGAGGATGGCCTGATCGATACCTTTGCGGGAGCACAAAGCGGCAATATCGTAAATGGCCTGGAACCGCATCAGCGAATAACGTTCAATAGCGTATTGAATTTGAGGTCGGTTTCTGCAAGCTCTTGCTCCGGATCACTGTCGATGGTAATTCCCGCACCGGCAAACAACAATGCCTTTTGATCGAGCAATTTCATGCATCGTAGGTTCACGAATAGGTTGATGTTATTTTCAATGTTCACCGGGCCAAGGAACCCTGAATAGAATTCGCGGTCGTATCCTTCGTGCTCTTTCAAAAATTTAATCGCAGGCTCGAGGGGCATTCCACAAACAGCGGAAGTAGGGTGAAGAAGCTGCAGCATTACGGTACCCAGCTGCGGGAAGTTCGTTGCCGCCATGTCCACCGTAAATTCTGATTTGAGGTGCAGAAGATTTCCGGCTATCATTGTCTTCGGACCATGCTCATCGTATTCCCGCAACCTGATCTTCTTGAAACAACTGATGACATAACGTTCGACCAGCGCTTGTTCCTCAATTTCCTTTTCGGTCCATGCAACGGACTTCAGATTCATTCCTTCTTTATAAGGCAAAGTTCCGGCAAGCGCTACCGTTTTGAAAATGTTCTTGTCTTGAACCGATACCAGCGACTCTGGTGTAGCGCCCATCCAATGGCCGGTTCCGGGAATACTGACAAATGACACCAGCGCCTGCGGATAAGCCGTGCAAAGTTTTTCAAATGTTTCAACAATATCGAAGTCATCAGAAAGATCCACAATCTTGGTCCGGGAAGCGACAACCTTTTCAAAGCGCTGATCACCGATTGCGTGAATACTTTTCTGGACCAGCTCAACGAAACGATTATCGGAAGGAACCGAATGAAATTTCTCTCCGGGGTTTCGAACGGCAGCTGATGGCCTGAATGTTTGTGACAGCCACGAACACGAAGCGGTTTGGATCGGAGTTTCTGCTTCTTTCAGTTTACTGCCTTCGAACGCAAAGAAATAGTCAGCTGGAATGAAGATCGAATCTTTTTCGCGGTCGAAGGCTGCAAACATAAAACCGGGAGGCAATTCTTCGATAGGATTCGTTCGCGAAAGGTGTAGCGCTTGCTGCGCGATAACAAGAAAACGTTTCGAAGTATGGGGAAGTCGCCAAAAAGCAATGGGCAGGTCGTTGTCCATCGCGTGGCCCAATAAGAAGTTCAGGATCTCAGTTTCCGAGCGCTGTTCAATTGAAACCGATGTCACGGTGCTCATTTACACAACAGGTTTTAATTTTTTTTATCCAATACCGCCATCGTGATCCGGCTTATGCAAACCAATTCTTCATTCTCACTCATGATCCGGATCTCCCAGACCTGAGTCTTTTTTCCAATGTGTATTGCACGTGCGGTGCCCTTCACCCAGCCTGACTTAACACCACGAATGTGATTAGCATTGATCTCCAGACCAACACAGAACTGTTTTTCCAGGTCGACACAGAAATGCGCGGCAACACTTCCCATCGTTTCAGCCAGGGCTACGGAAGCTCCACCGTGTAACAATCCAAAGGGTTGGTGAGTTCGTTTGTCGACCGGCATCCTGGCCTGCAGAAAGTCATCTCCGATGGTGGTGAACTCAATACCGATATTTTCTGCCATCGTATTTTTCGAAAGGGCATTGAGAGCGCTAAGCGAAATGTCTTTACTGAAAATTCCCATGAAAAATGGTTGAGTCTTTAGGCCGTCTGTTATTTTTGCGGCTGCCAAACGAAAAGAACGTCCGGGCTATCAACAGGGGGCAAAATAGCGCAAAATTGATCACGAAAAAAGTTTACCTCGTACGCCACGGGCAGACCGATTACAACCTCCGGAACATTGTGCAGGGGAGCGGGGTCGATACTGACCTCAATGCTACGGGCCACAGTCAGGCAGATGCTTTTTTTCAGGCGTATCGTCATATCCCGTTCACCAAGATCTACACCTCTGGGCTCAAGCGCACACACCAGTCTGTAAAAAATTTTATTGAACTCGGCATTCCGCATCAGGCGCTTCCGGGGTTGAACGAGATCAGCTGGGGAACCAAGGAAGGACACCGCGTAACGCCTGAAGAGGATGAGTACTATCATTTCATGCTTCGCGAATGGCAGAATGGTAAAACAGACTTGCGAATCGAAGGCGGTGAAAGTCCGGAAGACGTTGTTCGAAGAATGAAGCCCGCTTTGGATCAAATCTTTTCTCAAACGGATGAGCATACGATCCTGATCTGTATGCACGGCAGGGCCATCCGTATTTTACTGTGTCATCTCCTGAATTACCCGTTGCGCTCCATGGACATGTTCGATCACCAGAATCTTTGCTTGTATTTGCTGAACTATGGTGGCACCACGTTCAGTGTGGAGCGATACAATGATCGCAAGCATCTCGCCAACCTTGCTACCGGAATTATTTATTGAGTCGGTCGAGGGCAGAACGCGCTTTACTGTCGATGCTGTTCTTGTATTCGTGTTTTGAATAAGAAAGCACTTTTTTGAACCACGCTTTTGCATCCGACATCTTGTTTTGGTCAACTGCAATATATCCGAGTTGGAGGCAGGAATTTGGCGCGAAGTACCAATGTGCATCTCCTGCCATATCGATCACCTGTCGATAGAATAATTGGGCGGCTTCGCGATGCCCACTCTTGTCTTCGAGACGAGCTTTCCGATAATAAAATTCAACTTGTTCTTTCCTGCCCGAAAGCTCGCTGTCGGTGATCCCGTTCAGGATTTCGCGTGCAATATCATAATAGCCACCATCTGTCGCATACCTGGCTTTGGAAAGCGGAACGTTAGGCAGTTTCTTTTCGTCCAGTGTGCGCGCAGCAGATTTGTCGGCTTCAGTTTCTTCCGCGCCTTTTTCTCTGGCCATGGCGAAGTGCTCCCGGGCTTTGTCTGTATCTCCCGAAAGCAAATAGCATAACCCGGTTTTGAACCAGGCATCCTTGAGCGTGTTTTTGCCTCGAAAATTTTCGATGAAAAGGTTGTATTGATGAATGGCGTCCGAATAATCTCCTTTGTGAAGGTAGACTTCTCCCATGAAGTAGTTGGGATAGACCGTAGAGATGCCAACCGGTGTTGCCATCATTTTTTCAAGCCACTGGCGCGCCTGTTCACTTTCCGAATTTTTTGCGGCCAGTGCTGCACCTGTTAGCAGTAAAAGTTTTTGATCGGGTTGATCTCGCAATAATCCGGATACAATGTCGATGGCTTTTGAGGGCTGTTGAAGAATGTATCCATTGACGAGACCATGCAGAAGGTTAGCTTCAAATGCGAACTCGTCATGTGAATTGCGCACCTCATCCAGATCATTCAATCCGCGTTCCACTGAGCCACGCATCCCCAACAATTCCATTACCCACGTGTATTTGTCTGGCACAGAACCGACCATAATTTCGATCAGTCCCAGCGGCTTCCGGATAGCCATGTACTGGGGAAATTTTTTGCGACAAGTTGTTGCCAGCTTGTATGCCTCGCGGAAAGCGGAGGCTGCGTCAAGCTCGTGCCCGAATTTGAGATATACAAAGGTCCATTGGAGCCGGAGTTCGGCTTGTAAAAAATATTCGTCACGCGTCTTCGGATCTGTGGCAATCCTGTCTTCATACATTTCTTCAAACTTGTCGAACAGCGATTCATCTTCGGTGAGCAGGAGATCAAGAGATTCGGTTAACCCGAGCACGAATTGCTGTTGCGGAGTTGTTGCCTTTCCGATCAAATGACGTGCGTCTGAAACCTGAAGATTGAGTGCGCGTGTGTAGGCTTCACGTTCCGTTGAGCTGAATGCCCATTGCTGAGCGATGCAAAAAATAGGCATAAAAAAAAGGCAAGCGAAAAAGCCTGCCTTTTGAAATATTCTCAACATTGTTTTATTCGACTTTCCGTCTTCTGCTGGTAGCAGGAGCAGCTGTCTTTGCTGTTTTTGGCTTGTCGCCTTCATCGAGGGAATCCATGTCGACATCTGCCAAGATACGACCGGAATGTTCATCAATAACAATTTTTTTCTTCTCGCGGATCTCAGCAATCTTTTGCGGAGGGATCACAATGTTACAGCCTTCGGCAGCGCCACGGACAACGCGAACAACGGCAAGGCCATTGGAAAGGCTTCCGCGCAAGCGTTCGTAGTATTTCAGTAACTTATCTTCGATTTTTTTAGTGGCCTTTTCGCGTTCTCCAAGAAGTTTTTTCTCTTCTTCTTCGCTTTCAGTCATAATATCCTGGAGCTCCTTCTTTTTGTTTTCCAGGTGATCGCCACGTTCTTTGATGAGGGTGTTGGTCTTTTCGATCTCGTCCTTTTTGGACTGTATCTGATCCTTGGCTTCTTTGATCTTCTTTTCGCAGATCTGGATCTCAAGTTCCTGAAGTTCTACTTCCTTGGTAATGGCATCGAATTCGCGGTTGTTTCTTACATTTTTCTGCTGGTCAGCGTACTTTTTGATCAGCTTTTCAGCTTCCTTAATGCCTTCCTTGTTTTTCTTGATGTTCTCCTCGAGGTCCTTTTGCTCGCTCTCGTGTCGCTGCAGCCTCGTCTTATATCCTTCAATCTCATCTTCCAGGTCCTGAACTTCGTCCGGAAGGTCGCCTCGCAGCTTTTTTAGTTCGTCAATTTTTGAATCTATTGCCTGGAGTTTAACAAGCGCTTCGAGTTTCTGAGCAATTGATTGATTTTCCATTATTTACAGGTAACTTATTGGATTCGTGACGGTTCGCGAAAAATTGATCGCAAAAGTAGGGAATTTTTTTGTTAAAACCTCGTGTAAAAGCTCTTTGGTGAAAACCTCGCTCTCATAATGGCCGATGTCGGCAATAATGATCTTGTCTTCGGCATCAAAAAACTCATGATATTTGAAATCGGCTGAAACATAGACCTGGGCGCCTGCCCGGATGGCTTGAGGAAGCAAAAAACTGCCTGATCCACCACAAACTGCCACTTTTTTGACAGGAACATCGAGAATTCGAGTATGTCGTACCACACCAAGAGCCATGTCGATTTTTAAACGCCTTAAAAATTCCTTTGGTTCCACGGCCTCCGGAAGTTCTCCGATCATCCCTGATCCAACCTCCTGATTCTCATTAGAAAGGGACGTTAGATAATAAGCAACCTCTTCATACGGATGCGATTGGCGAAGCGCATCTAAAACCGGGCCTGTGAGATGCTCGGGAAAGATCACTTCGACACGATCTTCGCGAACGTATTCTTGTTGTCTTGGCCTTCCAACGTATGGGTTGGCATTATCGGTCGGTTGAAAGGTACCCGTTCCTTCTACCGAAAAGCTGCAGTTTTTATATTCGCCAATTTGCCCTGCACCTGCTTCATGAAGCGCTGCAAGTACCTGAGCAGTTGATTCTTTTGGTATAAAGGTTACCAGCTTCGTCAGAGTTCCGTGCTTTGGCGCAAGTATCCGGCAATTTTGAAGTTTCAGTTTCTCGCAGATCTTTTTGTTAACGCCAGCGGCCACGTTGTCGAGATTCGTGTGAATTGCATAGATGGCAATGTTGTTTTGGATCGCTTTGATCACCGTTCGCTCAACATAATTTGCACCTGTGATTTTCTTAAGGCCTTTAAATATGATGGGATGATGGGCTACGATGAGGTTGCAATTGTTGTTGATTGCCTCGTCCACAACGGGTTCGGTGCAGTCGAGTGTCACCAGAATTCCAGTTAGATCACGGTCGGGGTCACCGGTCAGCAACCCGCTGTTGTCGTAAGATTCCTGGAGTGACCTTGGGGCAATGGTTTCAAGGTAGGAAGTGACCTGTCGGATTGAAGTAAACGCCATCGATTCGAAATTTAACAGGCCAAACGCATGAAACCAGTTTTCGATTGAAAAATTGATGTTCCGGACAAAATTTAGTGACGCTCTATAAAAGATTGGTGGGTAAACTAAATCTGATCATTTTTGCGGATTGAACATGAAGCCCGCAGCCTTAATACTATTTCCATTTGCCGTTTTATTCGATGCCGTCACCCGGGTGCGGAACCGAATGTACGATCTTGGGCTGAAAGCATCCGCATCGTTCGATATTCCGGTGATATCGGTAGGAAATCTCGCAGTGGGAGGCACAGGGAAAACTCCAATGATCGAGCATCTGGTTCGCTTGCTATCGTCTCAATATCAATTGGCGGTGCTTAGCCGCGGATATAAGCGCAAAACGAAAGGATTCAGACTGGCTGGCCCGATGGACACGGCAGTGACGATTGGAGATGAACCGCTTCAGCTCTATAAAAAGTTCGGAAACAAAATTATTGTTTCGGTTGGCGAGGAGCGTGCCATCGCCATTCCACAGATCTTGCAGGAGTCGGAGCATGTGGAATGTATCCTGCTTGACGATGCCTTTCAACATCGCAAAGTCAGGCCATCCTTTCAAATTCTGCTCACCGATTACAATCGACCATTCTATAGCGATCTTTTGCTGCCTTTGGGGCGCCTTCGCGAATCGAAGGAAGGCGCAAAGCGTGCGGATGTAGTTGTAGTTACCAAATGCCCGCCATCGGTAAGTGATGAAGAAATGATTACCATTCAAACACGAATCGCTTTATACTCGAAAGCGCGGGTTTTTTTTGCCGGTATTCGCTATGGCGAATTGACCTCGTTTGCCGGAGTTTCCGGTGGCGAAAAAAAGCAGAACGTGGTGCTGGTCACTGGCCTTGCCAATGCTCAGCCATTGTATCTCGAATTGTCGAAGGTATTCCATGTTGTGAAGCATTTTGATTTTGCAGACCACTTTACTTATTCCGTTCACGATATTCAATCGATCAATGCATTTGCTGCGACAGCCCAGGCAATGGTTGTGACTTCGGAAAAAGATGCCGTGAAGCTGGAGGATGAAAAATTTCGTGATCTGTTTGAGGGGATTTCCTGGTTTTACCTTCCGATGGAGATCGCTTTTGTGAAAAATGGAAAGGATTTTGATGCCATGGTGCTAAATGAATTTGTGCATGCAAAAAGCTAGAGCCATGAGCACCGTAAATACGAAACTGCGTGTATTCGTGTGCATGGCCGTGATGCTCGTGTCGATGCAAGCTTTAGCGCAAGCAGGAGGCGCACCACGCACGCGTTCCAGGGTCATTGACGACTCAACGAAACAAGTTTACGGCCCGAACACTTCGCGATATTTCTTCGAGAAGGATGTGTTTTACAACCGTTTCGTAACGTACCCGATCGACACAGTTCCCCGGAATTTTCACCGCTACAATTATGTTCAAAGAAACAACTGGCTGTGGCAGGATCTCGGGAACATCGGTACAGCCATGCGCCCATTGTATTATACTTCTCCCGAAATTATCGGCCGAACTTCGGGAGCAAATGTTTATGATATCTATTGGGACGAATTTGCCCCGCGATACTATGATACCAAATCTTCATACACGAACATGAAAGTTGTGCTTGGCGGACTCGGTCGAAATGTGACGAATGCCAAGTATAGCCGCAACATCAAACCCAACTGGAATTTCGGCATCGACTACCGCAGTTTACTTATCGATAAAAATATTCAGAGAAAGGGAAAAGCGGACCGGCAATCACGCGATTTCGGATATGGAGCCTACACAACGTATCAATCCAAAGACAGCACATATAGGATCTTCGCCAACATCAGACGGAGTTTTCATCGCATGGGCGAGTTCGGTGGTGTCAAACCGAATCCTGGCGATACGCTAACGGACGAGAAGCTCTTCTTGCCAAACGCACAACCCTGGCTTACGCAAGCAGAGAGCAACGACCTGAGGATTCACGCCCACATATTCCACCAATACAACCTGGGCAAAGCACTCCAGGCATATCACATCTTCGATCGCTATCGGCAGAAGACGAAATACATAGATCTGCGTACCGATGCAAATGATCCATTTTACGATAATTATTTTCCGGTGGATAAGGACTCCGTTCGCGATGCGCAAAAATTCAAGACCGTTCGTAATGAGGTTGGCTTGAAAGGAAGCCTCGGAAAACTTTTCTATAACGGTTATTATGCGATCAGGCACTACTCGATGTCTTATCGTCATTTTAATGAGGATTATGACAGCATTGGACACCTCACCTATGATTCGCTTCATGTACCGCACAAGGGCAACGAATACTACATGGGTGGACGCATGTCGCTGTTCCTCGATTCGATAGGCCAGGTCAACGGCCATGTGGAGTTTGGCCATGAAGGAAGTCAATACAAATACTACAAGATCAACGGTGAACTGGTGAGCAGATGGTTTGAAGCGCGCATAACGCAGACCGCTTATGCTGCCGGTTTCATACAGCAAGCTTATCGCGGTGGTTTCGATTTGTGGAATAATGACTTTTCAAATATTCAGAGCACGCAATTCAATGGTTACCTGCATTACAGATCATCAACTGTGAACGTTTCCCCCGGGTTGACATTTACCCGTCTCGCCAACTATGTATTTTTTAAGGACACCACCGATCTCGATTCAACGCAGCACGTAGTACCGATTCAGTCGGGCGGTCAGCAAATATTCTTTTCTCCCGAGATTCGTGCATCGATCACGTTTTTCAGACACATCACATTGAGCGGTCAGGCTATCTATACAAAATTCATCGATAATGCCGACAGCGCCATCACCGTACCTAAACTCTTCATCAATACGCAGCTGTCGTACGCGAACATTTTCTTTAATGGGAATTTCGACATGCATGGCGGAGTGGATATACACTGGCAGTCGGCATACAACGCGATGGGCTATGATCCCGCAATCCGCCAGTTTTATATACAGAACGATGTCAAAGTGCCCGCAGTGCCGATAATCGACCTTTTTCTAAACGCGAGGATCAAACGCGGGCGTGTGTTCTTCAAATATCACAACATCGTTCAGGCATTCACAAAACAAGGTTATATTCCGACACCGTTCTACCCGGGACAACCCAATACGTTTGAATTTGGATTTGACTGGTCATTTTACGATTAGCAGATGGAAGCGAAAGACAAATTCACACTCGGCCTGGAATTGCCAACCGATCCGCGATGGATCAATGTGGCCGAAAAAAATATTGAAGAGATCCTTGTTGACCATGCTTACTGTGAACAGAAGGCGGCATCATCGTGTATCTCATTGATTGTTCAATACCCCGATAAGGAAAAACTTGTAGACATGCTCACCCCGGTTGTTGCGGAAGAGTGGAGTCATTTTGAACACGTCATCGAGGAGCTTCGTAAACGCGGTTATGCGCTGGGCAAGCAACGGAAAGATGAGTACGTGGACGCATTGCAAAAGGCGCTCAAGAAAGGCGGCAGCCGCGATGAACAGCTCGTGGAAAAACTTTTGATGAATGCGCTGATCGAAGCGCGAAGCTGCGAGCGCTTCAAGATCCTTTGGAAAAATATTGACGATCAAAAATTATCCACCTTTTACTACGAGCTTATGGTGTCTGAAGCCGGCCACTATAAGAATTTTTTGCAGCTTGCAAGAGAGTACATGCCTGACCAGTATGTAACTAAACGCTGGAGCGAGATGCTCGAAACCGAAGCAAAGATCGTAGCCTCGCTCGAAGTGCGGGGCGACCGGATGCACTAGCCTATTGACGCACAAAAAGTTTCACTACTTTCTTTCGGCCGTCCATTTCAACAACCACAGGATAAATGCCAGTCGCCATTTTGGGCAACGCAATAGTCACAGTCTGAACGTTACCGGGGTCGCTTTCAAATTTTTGGTCGACTATTCTTTTTCCGAAAGTGTCTGTCAGCGTGACGGAAATTTTCGCACTCGTTTTTGATACGAGTTGCAGGTTGAATTCGCCTTGCGCAGGGTTGGGATAGATCGAAGCATTGGGTCCATTCGAAGTAAGCTCAGTACCGAGCGGAGGTTCCTGGATAGAAATGTAATTCATGGCCCAGCCCCATGCCGTGGTTGTTTCACTCGACTCCATTCGGAAACGGAACAGGAGGACCTCACCTGCACTGAAGGTTTGTGAGATGTCAATTTGATGATCGATGAACATCGGTGCGGTTGCAGAGGCTTTCGAGAGGTAGGCATTCATCCAGGCACCCGTTGCATCTCCGGGAAATCCGGCATCGTACTGAGGAGCCAACGGAATCCAGTCGAGGCCATTGCGTGTAGCCTCAGCGATGATGAAGTCGTTGCCGGGCTCGATGACTCCGATGTCGCTGTAGTAGAGAAAGGGCGCATCCGAAGCTACCGTGATCGGTGTCTTCACCAATACCTGGTAACTTGTGCTTGTTGAATAGGAATGATTCGTTTGAAGCGTCTTGCGCTGGGTTGTACCCAAACCGGTAAACTGCTGAAGGCTCATTCCGTCAAGTGACAGATCATTCACCACAGAGAAATATGTCGAGTAGCTGTTTTTTACTGTGAGGATATTTTGGTGTACCATTTTATGCGTCAGCGACTGCACTGGCGCGCCTCCAATGTATCCAAGAAGCTTCAGGTCTTTTGCTCCTGGCGAAATTCCCGCCAACTCAAAATCGAATGTGCCGGGTGTTACGTTCTTTCGGGAAGTAAGCCGGGTTGCGCCATCGTAAAGCTGAACAGAATCGAAAGATATATTCGCGCCCATTCGAACCATCAATTTCTTTTGTGGCGAAGTGCCTGCGGCTAAAATTTCAGGGGAAGGTCTCGCTTGTTGATCGCTGGCTACAACGGCTCGCCATATTCCGCGGCCATGTGTGGCAAGCACAATCTCATTGTCCTGACCTTTCATATCCCACACACCAACGTTTGGAAAATCTGCCAATAGGCTCCACGTTGCACCATTGTCCTGCGATTCGACAATACCGATCTCTGTACCGACCCAAATAATGTCCGGATTGTCTGGCCTTACGTACAGACAGTACACCGCTACGTCCGGGAACCCCGTGGTGCTCGCGGTGCCTGTTTCAAAGCCTGAGATATCCTGCCATGTTTGTCCAAGGTCCGTTGTTCTCAAGATCTTCGGGCTTTTTGCGAAAGAGAAAAGCGCGAAGGCTGTATTGGGCTGCGTAGGGTGGCAGGCGAGCTTCGTAATATTTCCGAGCGGTGTGATTGTGTAATTGTTTGTTGCGTTGAATGTCTTTCCGCCATCTGTCGAGACAAAAAGATTGCGCGTTGTTGCGGTGTTGTTCATTCCACTTCCTGCCCAAACGATGTTAGCATTGGCGCGCGACACTTCAACGTCAAGATAAAAGGGCGACCCGATGATGAAGTTCGAAGGGATCGATGTCAGCGTCCAGCTTGTTCCAAAGTTCTCCGATCGATATACACCCGATAACCCTACCGTGAACACCCGGTCAGGATATTCTTTCGAATTGGAAAGCTTGGTGAAAAAAGAAAACTCGGTCGCGCTTGGCGTAAAGCCGGATACTGCGTCTGCCCAACTTGTTCCGCCATTGGTGGATTGTGAGATCTGACCGTTGTATACACTACCCAGTATTTTTAAAGGATCTTTGCTGTTCCAGAGCACTTCAAATCCGTCACCGCCCAGCGCATATGTATAATTCGTGGTTGCACTAACCGGTGAGCCGGTAGGGGAATATCGCGTTCCGTTATCTTGCATACCACCAATGTACTGGTCCTTGCCAGGGTTTTTATCCGCACCATAAAACTGGCTGGTGTTCAAACCAAGGCCCTTGAAGCTCCAGTCTCCATCTGTCGTGCCGGGACTCGTAGATGATTTGGATACGAACACGCCACCATCATTCGACAACACGATGCGAAACGTCTTTGCTGCAACGCTTGTGATCAGCGGGATCATGAAATGGTGATCAGGATGAACGCCATTTGACAGATCTACCTGGTCAGACTTATTTTTATTGTCGAAGGTTCCGCGGCCGTCAGCCACGGTTACGGTCGTAGCATTCAACTTTTGAATCGATTCCGCATTGATAACAATTTTTGAAACCGGCAGATTGTTTTCGTCCCAGATTGCAGAAGCGGCAAGCGCTGGGAAAATATTGTACATGAGTTGGAATTCTTGACCTCCGGCAACTGCGATGGTGCTGCTTTGGGTCGCACTGTAAGCAACATTGTGGATATACAGGTACTCACGGCTTTGCAGAACAGCGTTTGCATTAGACAGATCCGATGTGATAAGATCGAATTTTCCATTGCGGTTCTGATCGCGAAACGATACCATCAGTTGCCTGTTGTTGACAACATCCCACACTTCGAACGGCACCGTGACATAGCTTGAGAAACTGTAATCTGCTGACGCAACTCCCGATGTCGCTCCTGCAGGAGTGAGAAAACGATGAGCTTTTTGTGACTCACCGGTACCAAACCTGATTTCAACAGTGATGTTATTGTGAAAATCTCCGAGCGAAAGCCTGCCGTTTTCTTCCGTGACGTTTGAGAAAGCCTGCAGAAAAATAAAATTTGTATTGACTTCATCCAGTTTGAAAAAATTGACGGTTGATGAGCCCGTTGTCAGCGCAGTTTTGAAAAGGCTTACCCCTCCAAAGTAAACTTCATTCTCGTTGAATGGGTGTGGCAATACGGCATTATCGTAGAAACCCTGTCCTCCGAGAAAATCTACGGTGCTGCTGTTAAACTTGATGTCCACCAACGACCAGTTTGAGCCTGCGTTTGTCGAGGTATAAAGGTCGGATTCCTCACCTGAAAGACTTCCCTCTGCGCTGGCAAACAACCGCGATGGATTCACAGAGGAGACTCCGATCTCGATGCGTCCCGAGGGTGACATGCCATTGTTTGAAAGCGTCCATGTTGCGCCACCGTCTGTCGACTTCCACACGCCAACTCCGTTTTCGGAAGCATACTGCACCGAGAAATTTCCTGGTGTTGCAATGATCTGTTCGAACGAACCGTTGGTTTCCTGCACCTTGGTCCAGGTCTGTCCTCCATCGATCGAACGCATGATCGTAGACGTTCCCTGCGTGAGGTTGTGAGGCGCAGTGGTGGCAAGCACGTTGTTCGCATTGGACGGATCAGCGATTATGCGTGTAATGATCGCAAAGTCAGGGTTGTTTGTTGATGGCAATTGTGCCCACGTAATGCCTTTGTCGGTTGATTTGAATATGCCATTGCCGAGCGCGGAGTAGATTGATGAAACAAATTCCCCTGATCCAGCATAGATCACGCTGCCTGAGGCATCACCGGCAAATGAAGAGATCGGAAGAACCGGAAAATCTTTACTCACTTCAGTCCAAGTGGCACCGCCATTGGTCGTGCGCCAGATCCCTCCGGTGGCGGCACCTGCAAGCCAAGAATTCTTGTTAGGGTCTCCTGGAATTTCATAAAGCGCACGGGTTCTTCCCGGAACATTGCCCGGACCCAGTTCGTCCCATTGAATCACCCCGTTTGACTTCGTTCGTCCATTGCGAAGCCGGGATGCCTGATGCACGCGCGCCAGCTGAAGCTCGTGCCATTTGTAGTTTGAAGGATACGCTGGACCTTCCTGATCTGATCGTGTCCGGATGCCGCGGTGATATTCGAGAAACTTGTCAGGGGCATCCGTGTTCCACCGATCTTCGTCTTCATCTTCTTCGCCCTCTTCCCGCAGTTCACGAAGAGCGTGCCGGGTCAGCTTTGAGAATTTTGATTGTGGATGCAAGAGGTGATAACCCACAAAAGTCATGGCGAGGAATATCCCGATCTGTGCCGCGAGTTTCTTCAAGGGTTCAGGTGGTTTTAACTTTCGGAATCGATCGGAATGATGTGGCGTTTGTTCTCCTCACGAGTTGTTGTTTCGATAATTTCGAGCTCGTGATCTGAGAACCATCGGGCAAAGCCATTCTGATAGGTTCCTTCTTTGACGATTTTCTTATTCGATAACCGGATCACAAGATAACGAATCGTTTGTTGACTGTGATCGGATTGTCTCCGTTGTTGTGCCAAAAGGTGCGATTTTGATTGATTTGAAATCGTGTCGTAGGCTTGTCCGAGTCGCGATTCAATGACCGAACGAAGGTCAACCTGCGCATCCTTTGGCGATCGGCAACCGATGACAAGCATGGATACAACAAAAGTTGTGAAGGTGAACATGGTTGTCGGGCGTTGCTTCATTTCCTACCAAATTAACAAATGCAGTTCATGTTGCTCTTTAATTTGAAAAAAAGTTATGTAGACAAAAACCAGAACGCGTGGAGACGAAAAAAGTAACTATCGCGGAATAAAATTTTTCGTCACCATTTGCGTTGTGATCACTTTGCAATCGAATAGAAAAATTTCAGAGAACGATTAAGTCTTCTGCTTTTTCTTTTTTGCCGCAGGGAACAGCACGTTGTTGAGGATAAGCCGGTAGCCGGGCGAGTTGGGATGTTGATTGAGATCGGTTGGTTCTTCATTCACCTGGTGCTGATAATCTTCGGGATCGTGTCCGCCATAGAATGTCCAGAAGCCTTTGCCGAGAACACCGTGAATATATTTCGCCTCTTTGATCTCCTTATTTTCTCCCATGATCACCACGTCTGGCTTGATCAGGTGTTTTTTAAAGCCCGTGGTTTGACCGAAAAATCCTGAAATTACTCTTGTGTGATTTTGTGTAAGCATGGTAGGGATAGGGTCCCATTTTGCCGAGAATTCAAAAATACTGAAGTAGTCATTATCCTGACGCATACCCCGCTCTGCCGGATTGTTGTCGATGTCGGAAAATTCATATTGATATGGATCGCGCACCAACCTAAACCCGGTGAATGCAAGTGTATTGTCGAAGTTCAATTTTTCCTGTGCCTGAGGGTCGGCTGCATCGCCATCGTACATTCTTTCGCAAATGTCAACGCCCTCGGCCGCGAGCGCAATGTCATAACTGTCGGTTGCCGAACACATCGCAAATAAGAATCCTCCTCCGGTGACAAACTCTTTGATCTTTTTTGATACAGCTAGTTTCAGCTGCGACACTTTGTTGAATCCATGTTTCCGCGCCAGGTCTTCGGACTCCTTTACCTGTTCCACATACCAGGGCATATTGCTGAACTGGCTATAGAATTTTCCATACTGCCCTGTAAAGTCTTCGTGGTGCAGATGGATCCAGTCGTACTTCGGCAACACACCCGCCATCACCTCGTCATCGAAAATGATATCATATGGAATTTCCGCATATGTCAGGACAAGCGTCACGGCATCATCCCAAGGTTGTTTGGATTTTGGAGAGTATACAGCTATTCGTGGATATTTTTCCAGCCGCATAACGTCATAGTTCACCGCAGGGCTGGCGATATCGGAAAGTATCTGGTTCGCCTCAGCATCGGAGATAACTTCAAAGCTCACACCGCGAACTACAAGCTCATTTTGTATGGCGGGGTGCATTTTACACATAAAACTCCCTCCGCGGTAGTTCAGGAGCCAGTCAACTTCCAGTTCATTCTTTAAGATCCAATATGCAATTCCATATGCCTTCAGGTGATTGGCCTGCTTACCGTCCATCGGGATTAAGATCGAATTGGCCCTGACTGCGCCCGATAGAAAAACAAGGAAGAACAAAACCGCTAACCGCATCGTAAACTCACTTTATGGTCATTAAATTTACCGTAATGAAGGCAGAATTTTCAGATAAAACCGTCTAAATATCGGAATTTGAAAAAAATCACGCCCTTTGGTGTAACATTCTGCTACTGTTTTTCAACGTATTACCGGGTAACTTTCGTTTCCTTTTTGATATGAATTTGATTGAGAATATTAAGGAAGGCCTTCGTTCGGTACAGGCCAACATGCTTCGGTCGATTTTGACCGCCTTGATCGTTGCGATCGGTATCACAGCGCTTGTTGGCATGCTTACCACCGTTGCAGGCATTGAACAATCGGTAAATGAAAGTCTCGCCTCATTGGGTGTGAACACGTTCGATATCAACAGCCGGACCAACCGCGGATCAAGTGCGCAAGGCGTTGCGGAAAAAACGTATCCCCAGATCACGATGAAAGAGTGCTTCGAATTCATCGATCAATATGAAGTTCCATCTTCGATCAGTCTGTCAACGTACCTCACGTGGGCCGCTGAAGTGAAGCGTCTGTCGAACAAGACAAATCCGAACATTGGAATTGTGGGTTCAAACGAAGAGTACTTTGCCATCAAGGGGCTTGAAATGTCGCAGGGACGCGGATTCTCAACCATCGAAGTTCAATTTGGAACTCAGGTTGTTGTGATCGGCTCGAAGGTATACGAAAAACTTTTTCCGAAGAAAGGAAGCGCGATAGGGCAGGAGCTGAATTTCAACGGCACTCAGTTTAAGATCATCGGAGTGATGAAAGAAAAGGGACAAATGTCGGAAGAGAATTTCGACAACATGGTTGTGATGCCGATCATCAAGGCGAATCAGCTTGCAAACGGGAGGGGATTATGGTACCGCCTGACTGTTGGTATCGCAGATCCGGCAAGGGTCGAGTATGCAATGGGTGAGGCGACCGGACTCATGCGCAGAATTCGCGGTGACCATGTTGGAAAAGAAGACTCCTTTGAATTGCAGAAAAGTGAGACGCTTGCGCAGGAACTTGAAAGCATCACCTCCGGACTTCGTGTGGCTGGTTTTGGAATCGGGTTCATCACCTTACTTGGCGCTTGCATCGCTTTGATGAATATCATGCTGGTGTCAGTGACAGAACGTACACGTGAAGTAGGTGTAAGAAAAGCGCTCGGAGCAACACCGCTTCGCATTCGTCAGCAGTTTGTGATCGAGGCCATTGTGGTCTGTGTCCTTGGCGGGATAACTGGCGTAGTGCTTGGGATCCTGATCGGGAATTTACTCGCAAGCCTTATGCAGATCGATGGATTTGTAGTGCCGTGGTTCGAGATGATGATCGGTATGATCGTTTGCATCGGTGTGGGTCTTATTTCAGGATATTATCCGGCTCACAAAGCGTCAAAGTTAGATCCGATCGAGTCTCTCCGATTCGAATAAGTATCAGCTATCGAGTTGCAAGTAACAAGAGGACATCGCGTCATGCCTGGTTCCTGCTACGTAATTCTTGTTACCTGGATCTCTCTACTTGTTACTTGACTCTTGCTACCTGCTACTAAATGAGAGGACCAATCACTTTATAAACATTCTCCGCTACGATCTTATGCCCTTCCGGGTTAGGATGGATTCCATCGGCCTGGTTGAGCTTTTCATTACCGGCCACATCTTGCAACAGAAACGGAATGAGCGAAGCATTATTCTTCTTTGCTAAAGCAGGAAAAATTTTCTGAAAGCGCGTGGTGTAGTCGGAACCCATGTTGGGCGGAACCATCATTCCCGCTATAATGACTTTCACTTTGGGATTTTTAACTTTCACCTTGTCGATGATAGCCTGAAGATTTTTTTCTGTCTGATCGAGCGGTAATCCCCTGAGCCCATCGTTCGCACCCAGCTCGAGAATAAAAATATCCACAGGTTTTTTCAAGATCCATTCGATGCGAGACAGGCCGCCAGCGGAGGTTTCACCGCTCAAACCTGCGTTGATCACTTTCGCGGGCTTGCCTTTCTTGATCAGTTTTTTCTCCACGAGAGCGGGAAAAGCTTCTTCAGGCGAAAGTCCATATCCGGCCGTGAGACTGTCGCCAAAAAATAAAATTGTTTTTGGTGTTTCAGCTGCTTGAAACATGAACATCAACGCAATAAAGAATAGCTTTTTAGCGACCATTAGTGTAAAATGGGTTTAAATTGTTTTGCATCAAGTGAAGACTTGCGCTTTAACTGAAACAATTTTCATGCAATAACGATTTAAAAATATAGCGGAAATTCTTAAAAATGTCACAAATCGTACTTCAAGCTGAAAATCTTACTAAAGTTTATCGCTCCGCAGAGAAAGATCTGGTCGTGCTGGATGAGATCAGCTTTTCTGTTGAACAGGGAAATTCCATTTCGATCATCGGTCCATCGGGCAGCGGCAAGACTACCATGCTGGGCCTTTGTGCAGGGCTCGATACACCTTCCTCGGGAACGATTTCGCTCATGGGCTTCAAACTCAACAATATGAGCGAAGACGACCGGGCATACATCCGCAATCAATACGTAGGCTTTGTATTTCAGAATTTTCAACTGCTTTCAACTTTGACTGCGCTCGAAAACGTGATGGTGCCCCTTGAGCTGCGGGGAGAGAGAAATGTGATGGCTAAAGCGAAGGAGCTGCTGGCGCGGGTGGGGCTTGCGGACCGTTCGCATCATTACCCTTCACAGCTATCAGGTGGCGAGCAGCAGCGTGTTGCTATGGCGCGTGCGTTCATCACCGACCCTAAAATTCTTTTTGCAGATGAACCAACGGGTAATCTCGATGAAGAGAATGCAACCCACATTACAGAATTACTTTTCGGTCTAAACAAGGAGCAGCAGACCACGCTGGTTCTCGTGACACACAATCTCGAGCTGGCACAGCGAACCCAACGTATCCTTCGCATGAAAGGCGGTAAGCTCGTTCAGGAAATTTTTACACCATCGCTCGCCCGTTGAATCCGGAGCTATGATAGACTTCATCATTAAAATCAAGCGGAAGACAAGAAACATCTTTACCGATCGCTGGGTATGGAGAATGGCATGGCGGGATGCACGACATAACTATTCACGCCTGCTGCTGTTCACGGCTTCACTCATTACAGGAATAGCCGCAGTGGTAGCGCTCGATTCAGTCAACAACGCCCTTCAGTCTGACATCGACAACAACGCTAAAGAATTACTTGGCGCAGACCTGGTGGTGACGGGCGAGAAGCGATTCGACTCACTCTCAAAAGTTTTATTCGATTCACTAAAATATCCGCAGGCCTCTGAAGCCGACATGGCCTCGATGGTCTTGTTTCTCCATAATGGTCAGTCGCGTTTGATTCGTTTGGTTGCGCTCAAGGGGCCTTTTCCTTTCTATGGTAAAATTGAAACGCAACCTGCAGGAGCATATCACCAATTGCCGAAGGGAAAGTTTGCAATCCTTGACGAATCGCTCGCCAGTCAGTATGAAGTTAGTTCTGATGATTCACTTCGCATCGGGAATTCTGTATTCAAAGTTGCGGGTGTCGTTAAAAAGATCCCAGGTGGCGGAGGAATCATGACAACATTTACGCCTTCCGTTTACATTTCGCTTGATGAGCTTGATTCTACAGGACTCGTTCAGTATGGAAGCCGCGTCACCTACAAGCGTTACCTCAAGATCTATTCTGAAAAAGAAACAAAACAGGCATATGATCAATTGCGTCCGCCATTGCGTAAGCAAGGTTATTCATTGGAAACGGTAGAAGGCAGGAAAGAGGGCTTAGGAGAGGGATTCCAGTCGATCTACCGTTTTTTCTCACTCCTTGCTTTTATCGCGCTCATACTCGGATGTATCGGTGTGGCAAGCTCCGTTCATATTTATGCAAGAGAAAAGCGTGAAGAAGTTGCAGTCCTTCGCTGCGTGGGATCTTCCGGATGGCAGGCGTTCAATATTTTTTTCATCCAGATATTTCTGCTGGGAATTGTTGGAAGTGTGATCGGATCCTTCGTAGGCGTTGGAATCCAGCAGGTCATTCCGTTCTTTTTGAAAGGGGTTATTCCATTTGAGTTATCATTTGTGATTTCATGGAAATCGTTGTTGATGGGATTGCTCCTTGGCACGGTCGTCTCCGTGTTGTTCTCCGTGCTTCCACTCGTGGGTGTTCGGTTTGTACCTCCGTTGACCGTGCTGCGAACGGATTTCAAAGAGCAGCGTGTCTTTTCGAAAACAAGGTTGACAGCCATGGTTCTTATTGGACTTTTTCCCATTGCTTTTGCAGCCATTCAGACACGAAGCGTGGTGACGGGTTTAATGTTTTTTCTGGGGTTGCTTGCCGCGTTGGGATGCCTGACTGTTGTTGCCTTGTTGCTCCTGATGGTGGTGAGAAGATTTTTCCCGCACAGCGCGGGCTTTATCTGGCGCCATTCTCTTTCAAGTTTGTTTCGCCCGAATAATCAAACACGTGTATTGATGGTGACGATCGGACTTGGCGCGTTCATCATCTCAACGTTGAATATTGTTGAACAAAGTATGCTGAGCCAGGTGGAATTTACCGGTCAGGAAAATCAGTCAAATACGATTTTATTCGATATTCAACCCGGTCAGAAAGATGGTGTTGTGAAGCTGATGCAGGATAACAACCTGAAAGTGAATCAGGTCGTTCCGATCATCACCTGCAGATTGAGTGACGTTAAAGGCAAGAGCATCGATGCTATTCAAAAAGATACTTCAGATCGGATTCCAAATTGGGCGTTAACCCGTGAGTACCGCGTCACGTACCGTGATTCTCTGCACGAATCGGAAGAATTGGTAAAAGGCGAGATCCAGAAGAAGAAATCATCACGCGATTCAGTGTGGGTGACGATCTCCGAAGGCATGGAAGAAAATCTGGAAGTAACCGTTGGCGATTCGCTCGTGTTCGACATGCAGGGAATTCCGGTGAAGGCGTTTATCGCTGGTGTGCGAAAAGTAGACTGGCCGAAAGATCCTCCGAATTTCATTTTTGTATTCCCGAGTGGAGTTCTTGAAGAAGCACCGCAGATTTTCGTAACAGCAACCCGTATTAACGATCAGCAACAAGCTAACCGGTTTCAGCAACAGCTCGTCATGCAGTTTCCAAACGTGTCGCTGATCGATCTGCGATTGATACTCAGCACAGTCAATGAACTTTTCGACAAGCTCGGCCTCATCGTACGTTTCCTCGCGCTTTTCAGTATTATCACTGGCCTTGTAGTTCTTGCAGGGGCAGTCATCAATAGCAAGTTTGTTCGCATCAGAGAAAATGTTTTGCTTCGCACGGTTGGAGCAAGAACGAGCCAGATCACCCGGATTACGTTAATCGAGTATGGTTACCTCGGGCTATTTTCCGCGCTAACAGGGATGATTCTCTCCCTTGGGGGAGGCTGGTTATTGACTAAATTCTTTTTCCAAATCACTTTTGCATTCGATTGGATCGAGCTCCTGATCATTAGCGGTGGAGTAATATTTCTTACCCTCGCCATTGGATGGTTCAATTCGCGTGAGGTGATAAGCACGCCACCACTTCAGGTACTTCGGAAGGAAATTTAATAGAATTATTATCGTTATCTTTCCAACGATCAGATGACGAGGTATGTTCACGGCTCTACGCACCGTTTCCATTGTTCTTTTTTGTGCAGCACTCAGCAGTTCAAACGCACAGCAAACCGAACCCGGAATCCGTTTTATTGAGAACAAAAATCAGTGGAGCCCGGATATTGATTTTTCTGCGCGGTTGCGCGGAGGCGTAATGAACGCGGCCGCTGGGAATTTCACCTTTCAATTTCTTGACGAAAAAAAACTGGTTGAAAACCATTTGCACCGCCATGAAGGAATCGAACCTGATGGAGACGATGACATCATTCGCGGTCATACTGTTTCAGTCGACTTTCTCGGAGCCAACGCAAACTCACATCCGGTTCCATTCGGCAAGTCTGAAGACTATTACAATTTTTATCTCGGTGATGATCCTTCGCAGTGGGCTTCGAAAGCATTTTCGTATGAAGGTTTTTTATACGCTGACTTTTATCGCGGCATCGCATTGAAAGTCTATTCAAAAGGAGATCACGTCAAGTACGACTATATCGTAGCGCCAGGTGCTGATCCTTCGCAGATTGCTGTGCAGTGGAGCGGCCAAAGCGACCTCCGGCTGGACAATGGAAATCTAATCGCAACAACCAGCCTTGCTGAAATCATCGAAAAACGCCCGGAAGCCTGGCAATTTATCGATGGCGAAAAAAAAATGGTAGAAGTACGTTACGGTTTGCATGGCAACGTGCTCACATTTTGTTTTGATGAGGGATATGACCCATGCTACGAGCTTATTGTTGATCCACTTTTGATCTTCTCGACCTACTCCGGCTCGACAGCAGATAATTGGGGAAGCACAGCTACGCCCGGAGAGCATGGAACTTTATATTCTGCCGGTGTAACCAATCCCTATCTTGGAGGAATTTATCCAACCACACCAGGAGTTTTTCAACGCATCAATGGTGGCGACTGGGATATCGGAATTTTAAAATATGATTCACTGGGTCAGAAGTTGTTGTACTCAACTTTGATAGGTGGAGCAGATGCAGAGTCGCCCCACAGTCTGGTGATGAACGACAACCAGGAATTGATCGTGCTGGGCACAACGAGCTCATTGAATTTTCCAACTACTGAAAACGCAATTGACAGAACGTACAATGGTGGCCAGAATATTGACCATGTCATTACCTTCGTGCGTGGCTCTGATATTTTTATTGCAAAGCTGTCGCGCGATGGTACCGCACTCCTGGCATCAACCTACCTGGGCGGATCCAATAATGACGGACTCAATACCGAGGAGGGGCAACTTGTAAAAAATTATGGTGATCATCTTCGCGGTGATGTGATCGCAGATTCGGATGGATTCATCTATGTTAGCTCGGTTACCAGTTCGAGCAATTTTGCGCTTGGCGCAGGATTTTCTTCCACGTACAAAGGTGGATCAACGGATGCACTGGTGATGAAACTTTCTCCGGATCTCGATCAGATCGTGTGGGGCTCTTACCTGGGCGGCAACGATGCAGATGCTTCACACACGATCAAGCTGGATCACGAGAATAATATCTACGTTGCCGGTGGAACTGCAAGTGGAGATTTTCCAACCACCGAAAATGCATTTCAACGCATCTTCGCGGGAACGGTAGATGGATGGATCGCACGAATTAAAAATGATGGCAGTGAGATCTTAAACACTACTTATACCGGCACCGGACTTTATGATCAGATCTATTTTCTCGACCTCAATGCAAACGATGAAGTCTATGTTTATGGACAGACTTCATCGGCATCGTTTCCAATGACTGCCGGCATTTACGGCAAGGCGAAGAGTGGACAGTTCCTTCAAAAATTCAGTCATGACCTGAGTACCCGCGTTTTTTCAACAACATTCGGATCGGGCCGTGGCACGCCTGACATTTCTCCCACAGCATTTTTAGTCAATGACTGCGGATTTATCTATATGAGCGGATGGGCGGGTGCAGGAATCAACAGCAGGGTTATTGGCGGAGTACCTACCAGCACATTCGGCTTAGAGGTCAGCGATGATGCATTTCAAAAAACTACCAACGGGAACGACTTTTACTTTATCGTACTTCAGGATGACGCCAAAAAATTTTTATATGGATCTTTTCTGGGCGGACGTCAATCGGTAACACATGTCGATGGTGGGACAAGTCGTTTTGATAAAGGCGGAACGGTGTACCACGCGGTGTGTGCAGGGTGTGCAATAGGGGGGTTGCCGAAGTCAGATTTTCCAACCACGAAAGGAGCCTGGTCACGCACCAACAGAAGTCGGAATTGTAATAACGCTGCGTTTAAATTCGACCTCACTTCACTAAAAGCCATTCTAAGAACTAATAGTGTCAAGCGCGACAACCCCGGCCTCGTGCATGTTTGCATTCCGGATAAATTATTATTCGAGAACTTTAGCATTGGCGGTGCGAGGTATGAATGGAGTATGGGCGATGGATCCGAAAAAGTATTGACCGACACGACAGCCTTTGCCTATCAGTATAAACAAACCGGCACGTTTCTGGTGAAGCTGAAAACGATCGATGAGGGAACTTGTAAAGGGATTGATTCTACGTCAGTATATGTTACTGTCGACAAAATTGGTTCGAAGGTACAGGATGATGCCGACATGTGCTACAATGTCCCGTATCGGTTGAAAGCTTCCGGTGGCGTACAATATGCCTGGCATACTGCAGACAATTCATTCATCTCGTCCAGTGCCAATCCAATTGTAAATCCGCAGGATACCACCATGTATTTTGTTTCAGTTACCGAGTCTACGGGGTGTGTGAAGAAAGACACCGTTACGCTCAATGTGATCCCGGACATTCATCCCGATTTTTCATTATCACGATCATCCAATTGTTTTGACCGACCTACCTTGCACCTGAAGAACCTCACGGATAGTCTGATTGCCGATGACGTCTTATACTTCGACTTTGGAGACGGGGCAACTTCTGATGGCCAGATTGTTGATCACGACTATGCAGAGGACGGTGTCTACCGTGTTAGACTGGTAGCAGGCCGGTCGATTTGTGTAAATGAAAAAATTTTCGATGTGCCTGTGTTTACCGTCAAGCTTCCTAATGTTGTAACGCCTGGAGTAAAGGATGGAATCAACGACCATTTGACAATTCAACTCGGAGATGAGGAAGGGCGAACGCCAGCGTCTTTCGATCTTGATGTTTCGCTTGATGTATACGACCGGTGGGGACGCATCGTCTTCAGTGATCACAACTATAACTACCAATGGCCTGACAAAGATCTGGCGGCCGGCATTTACTATTATCATGTTGCTATTGAAGGCCACGAGCCTTGCAAGAGTTGGATTCACATCATGAAATAGTTATCGGTTTTCTTTGCGCTCGCCATACAAGTCGTCATAGGTGAGGATGTTGGCGTGGCGATTCGAATTGCGAATAAGTCCGGTTTGATAGGAGATCCCAACTGCCATCAGCATGAACATCACCAAGTAACCCACGTTGGTGATGATGGGATTGAAAGTGGCGAATCCCTCGTAAGCGATGATGTCATAAGCGAAGATGATCACACCGAGAAACAGACAAGTTACCATGAACCAGACCCCTGTTCGTTCGTATACTATGGCGCGTACCAAAACGAATGTAATGTAGAGCAGAAGAACAGCCGAGAACGACAAGTAAACCGGAAGAAACTGTGTGAAGGTTGCTGGCGAGAGAAACAGCGTGAGCAAAACAAAGATCGCATTACAAAAACAAAAAACATACTTAAACGGAGCGTTCACATCCTGTGCGAAAATGCGGCCGAGAAAAAGCATTGCAAAAATCATCATGAGAAATAATGAGATGTATTCGATTTTCACCACCATTTCCCACGGGAGGTCAGGATTAAACGATGTGGCGAGGTATTGATTAGAAAAGGCTTCACGCAAACTCCACACCAACGTGAGCCCCGAAAAGTACAAAAGGCTCAATTCCTTTTTTGCCAGCAGATAGATCAGCGCGAAGATCAATCCAATGGTTCCGAGGCTGATAACCATTCCCAGGTTGCTGTTGCGCGAAATCGACCGCTTGAATTGAAGCGAGCTGCGATCGCCAATGAGAATGGGTTCGCGAATGCCGCCCATGGCATGATGAAAATTGGATACGTGAATGACGATGTCGAGCGAATCGCGATCGGTTTCGAGATTGATTGTCATGGGCAGCCACTGCGCCATCGATTCACGTTCGGTCTTGGCTACAATGCCGTTCCTGGCAATCTCGCTACCGTTTATAAACAACTTGAAGTTGGAATAAAAATGAGGAAGCTCCATGGCGAGCGGCACTTTATGATCGATAAAAAGTTTCAGCCGGTAAGTAGCGAATCCAAAGCCGGGATTTTTTGATTTATTGAGATGGTTCCAGGTAGACGGAAAGTCGATGTAATCTGCAGGCGGCTTAAAGTTCTTCGCAAAGGCATCGGGTGGAATGATCTCACTCATGTAGAATTCCCATTCACCCTGAAGATTAATCGGACCGCTTTCTGTTAAGTCGAACTTTCGCAAGTCAACCTCTCCTTTCCGTGCGTAAGCCTGTTGCGCATGAACGAACCCGGTAGATATTAGCAGGAATGCACATAGCGTGCTAAGCAACAGTTTTTTCAATTTTCAGGTAGTAGTGGCTTTTGCAAGATACGCATTAGATCGGTAAACGACAATGAACTACCAAGCGTCAAAACCAGCCCAATTGGTGATTGCCCGGTGAAAAGCTCCTTAATGTGTAACTCTTTACTCAATGAAAGCAGCGCTTGCCTAGTAAGAAGGCGGGAAACTATTACCTGCGATCGGCTATCGAGGGTTGGAACAACTTTTCAGATAAGATGAGAAACTAAAAACTACAATTATGAAAAGGATTTTCAGAATACTGACGGTTGTATCGCTGGTATCGTTGCTGGCGTGTAATGACGCTCGTAGAGAGCATGACGGCATGACTTCAAATGACGACAAAGACAGCAAGGAACGTGCAGAAGACGCCAATGATGAGAAGTTTGAAGACAACGATATGGAGAAGGATGCTGATTTTGTTGCTAACACAGTCGCTGCAAATTACGGGGAGATCAAATTTGCTCAGCTCGCCAAACAGAATTCGGCAAATCCAGAAGTGAAAAAGATGGCTGACATGCTTGTGAAAGATCACACGAAAACACTGAATGATCTGAAAGCATTCGCATCCAGCAAAGCGATCTCTGTTCCTGTAGAGGCTGATGACGAAGCGATAAGAAAAACCGAACGTTTCTCAGATGAAGCCGGAAAGGATTTCGATAAGAAATGGTGTAAAGAAATGATCGATCGCCACGAGGAAAGTATCAACAAATTTGAAAAGCGGCTTGATAAAACGGAAGATGCCGATCTGAAAGCACTGATCAATAAAACGCTTCCGACTTTGAGAAGCCACCGTGATCAGCTTCAGTCACTTCATGACCGGATGAAAGACAACAACGCCTGACAACGTCAACGTTCGTATAAGCCTCCTGAGCAACCGGGAGGCTTTTTTTGTTTCTACAATCGCTCCTCCATCGTTATTCAGGGCGATTTGCATGGGTATTTATTTACACATTACAAGCACGCACCGGAAAAAAAGCGAGTGGCACAGAAATAGCCCTTTAACGTGTGCTAACAATAACTCCTATGACGAACACGGCTACTAACAACCTGATCTGTTTCTCTCACCTCCGTTGGAATTTTGTTTATCAGAGACCTCAGCATTTGATGAGCCGATTTGCGCGTCAGTTCGAAGTTTACTTTGTCGAGGAGCCTTTTTTCGATTCGAATGAAAATTTTCTTGATATCACATCGCCATCCAATAGCCTCCACGTTGTGGTCCCCCACCTGAAGAACGGAATGTCGGAAGACGAAATATTGAGCATTCAGCGTGAGCTACTCGCAAGCATGTTCAACGAAAAGAAAATTGACAAGTATCTGTTTTGGTTTTACACCCCCATGATGCTGCCGTTAGCCAGTCGATTTGATCCGATCGTTACGATTTACGATTGCATGGATGAATTGTCGGCCTTTAAGTTCGCACCGCAGTCGATGAAGGATCGCGAGAACGAATTGTTCGCAAAATCAGATCTGGTGTTCACGGGAGGTTACAGCTTATATGAAGCAAAGAGGAATCGTCACCATGATGTCCACCCGTTTCCGAGCAGCATCGATACAGACCACTATTTTAAAGCAAGACTATATACAATCGATCCCGCAGATCAGGAAAAGATCCCGCATCCGCGCATCGGTTACTTTGGTGTGATTGATGAGCGTATTGATCTTGCATTGGTTGAAGGTATTGCAAGACGTAAGCCTGACTGGCACATCGTCATGGTAGGCCCTACCGCAAAGATCAATCCCGATACGATGCCTAAACTTCCAAACATTCACTATCTCGGGATGAAGAACTACAATGAACTACCTTCCTATATATCCGGATGGGACATCGCCATGATGCCATTCGCGCATAACGAATCAACGCGATATATAAGTCCGACAAAGACTCCAGAATACCTGGCAGCAGGAAAGCCTGTGATATCAACACCGATCATCGATGTACTCCGCCAATACGGACGAAACGGTTTAGTGCATATCGCGGGAACGCCTGAAGAGTTTGTTCGGGTTGCATCGCTCGAACTCGAAAACAACGACCGTGATGAATGGTTACAGCACGTGAACGAGTTCCTCTCGCAGAACAGCTGGGATAAAACCTGGCAGCGCATGATGTACCTGATCACTCGTAAAATAAATGACAAAGAAAAGAAAACCGATACCGTAAAGGAGCAAGTGTATGTTTGATTACCTGATTGTAGGTGCGGGCTTTGCCGGAAGTGTGTTAGCTGAACGCCTCGCATCTAAAGCCGACCAGAAAGTTTTAATTATCGACCAACGAGATCATATAGCCGGAAACGCGTACGATTACTACAATAAAGACGGAATACTGATTCATAAATACGGTCCCCATATTTTTCACACGAATTCGAAAAAGGTATTTGATTACCTGAGCGCATTTACCGGTTGGAGGCCGTATGAGCATCGCGTGCTCGCAAGCGTGGATGGCCAGATGGTTCCCATTCCGATAAACCTGAATACGATCAACAAACTCTACGGACTGCAATTGGATTGCAGCCAGGTTGACGCTTTCTTTCAATCCAGAGCTGAACATGTGGATCGCGTTCGCACTTCTGAAGATGTTGTTGTAAGCAAGGTTGGCCGGGAGCTATACGAAAAATTCTTTCGGAACTATACGCGCAAGCAGTGGGACCTTGATCCTTCGGAACTTGATGCGTCAGTGACAGCGCGCGTCCCGACACGAACAAATCGTGACGACCGGTATTTTACAGATTCTTTTCAGGCGATGCCGCTCTACGGCTATACACGCATGTTCCAGAAAATGTTATCGCATCCGAATATCAAGATCATGCTCAACACAGATTACAAAGAGATCATCGATGTAATTCCATACAAAAACCTGATCTATACCGGTCCGATCGATAGCTTCTTCAATTATTGCTATGGACGATTGCCCTATCGATCACTTGAATTTCGCTTCGAAACTTTCGATATGGAAACGTTCCAGCAGACGGGCACTATTAATTTTCCGAATGAGCATCCGTACACGCGGATTACGGAGTTCAAATACCTGACGGGCCAGAAACATTTCAAGACCACGATCGTCTATGAGTATCCCCAGGCCGAGGGTGATCCTTATTATCCGATTCCACGTCCTGAAAATGCTGAGATCTATAAAAAGTACCAGCAACTCGCCAATGCTATGACGAATACGTATTTCACGGGAAGGCTTGCCACCTACAAGTATTATAATATGGATCAGGTAGTCGCACAGTCGCTCACCCTGTTTGAGAAGCTTACGTTACAGCTGCAAAAGCATGTCAATGGAGATAAAGTCTACCAACTTCACTCCTGAGCTGTGGGGTGGCATTGAGTGTTCGTTCAACAGGGTAGGTGAGGCGTTCAGAGATCAGTTAAGGTATAGCGGCCATTACAACCGCGGCATCCACGATCTTAAAGCTTTTGCAACGCTTGGCCTAGGCGCAATACGTTATCCGATCATTTGGGAACGCCATCAACCTTCGCGCGGACAGGCAATAGATTGGACCTGGGCCGACCAGCAGTTGGGCGGGCTTCGTGATCTTCATATCGATCCGATTGTGGGATTGATGCATCACGGTAACGGGCCTGCATTCACGGATCTGCTCCATCGAGATTTTGCCAGCCATTTTGCAGCATATGCGCGTGAAGTTGCCGAACGGTTTCCCTGGATCAATGTGTATACACCCATCAATGAACCCCTGACCACGGCAAGGTTCGGTGGACTGTATGGCATCTGGTATCCGCACAAGCGCTCGGGAAAAATGTTCGCACGAATGTTTTTCAATCAAATGAAAGCAACAGTGCTGGCCATGAAAAATATTCGCATGATCAACCCTGCGGCAAAACTTTTGCAAACTGAAGATCTTTCAAAAACCTACAGCACAAAGTTGCTCCAGTATCAGGCGGATTTTGAGAATCACAGAAGATGGCTTACCTGGGATATCATCTGTGGCAAGCTCGATAGAGATCATCCGCTGTGGGATTATTTCCGTTGGCTGAAAATTCCGCAGGCCGATCTGGAATTTTTTCTTGAACATCCATGCCCACCGAATATCATCGGTGCCGATCATTATCTTACTTCCGAACGTTTCCTCGATCAGCATGTCGGTCACTATCCCGAGTGCTACCATGGAGGTAATGGCAGGCACCGGTATGCAGATGTTGAAGCTATTCGTGTTGTTCACAGTCATGAGCATGGACTGAATATTTTGCTGAAAGAATGCTGGGACCGCTATGAGATCCCGATCGCGATCACGGAAGTTCACCTCAATGGCCCCGCGGAGGAACGCGTGCAGTGGTTCAAATATGTGTGGGATATTGCGCGAAAATTATGCGACCGGGGAATCGACATACGTGCCGTGACCAGTTGGGCATTGTTGGGCTCTTATGGCTGGAATACGTTATTGACTACAGATGATGGACACTATGAAGCTGGTGCTTTCGATCTCAGTTCGGGAAGTGTCAAGGAAACAGAATTCAGCGCCTTTCTCAAAGCGTTGTCCGTGAATGCCACAAAGGATTATGCACTTGCACCTGGGTGGTGGCAGAAAGACGAGCGTTTTTTTTATTCCGCAGAAGAACGCTGTGCTCCGCGTCAGGAACTCGATCGCGTAATGCCGCACGAAGTGTTCTTTCCCTCGTGACGGAACGAAAATTTTCCGATAACGATCAAACATGAGTTATGCAAAAAGGAGGTAAGAAGCGTCCACTTCGCAAGAAACAAACACAGCCCAAGCCCGGTGCCGAAGATGAAATGAAGCCAAAACCGGATGCGCGCAATGAATATCCCGGCTCCGGGCGATTGAAAAATAAAATCGCATTGATCACCGGAGGCGATAGTGGAATCGGCAGAGCGGTTGCTGTTCTTTTTGCAAAGGAAGGCGCGCATATCGCCATCGCTTACCTTAGCGAACATCGCGATGCCAAAGAAACACTGAGGATGGTGCAGGAGTATGGTGTGAAATGCATTATCATTTCAGGAGACCTTAGCCTTGAGAAAAATTGCAAAGCTGCAGTGGCGAAGACTGTCAAGCAATTCGGTCGCATCGATGTTCTCGTCAACAATCTGGGTGTGCACTGGGAATGCGAAAAAATTACCGACATCTCCAGCGATCAACTTGTAAGGACCTTTGCAACCAATTTCTTCTCTTACTTTTGGGTGACCCAAGCTTCGCTTGCGCATATGAAAGCCGGGAGTTGTATTATTAACACTTCCTCGGTAACAGCTTACCGGGGAAGCGGTGGTTTGATCGACTACGCATCTACCAAAGGCGCCATCGTTTCTTTCACACGCAGCCTGGCTGCCAACCTGGTGAAACAGAAGATCCGCGTGAACGGAGTTGCACCTGGTCCGATATGGACTCCGTTGATCACCTCTACTTTCGACAAGGACAAAGTAGCGAGCTTCGGCAGTGATGTACCTATGGAACGCGCGGGCGAACCAGTAGAAGTAGCCCCTGCTTATTTGTTTCTTGCTTGCGATGACTCATCCTATATCACTGGCCAGTTCATCCATCCGAACGGAGGAGAGATCATCAACGGCTAAACGAAATCTAATGGAGCAGCTCGCTGCCATTTATGCGATGGCACGAACTTTTACC
>CBHROW010000008.1:0-33912 GCA_966080355.1 uncultured Chryseosolibacter sp. | reverse complement strand
CTTTACCTGAATAACGTGGTTCGTCAGCTTGCGGGCCGATTTGGTCAGGAGCCTACCATGGTGGAAGACATTACATACATGGGTTTTCCGGGAAAACATCTCGTTGTTGAATTTGAAGATGGTACGGTTGAAGGCAACATCATTCTCCGGACCAATCGTGCTTATTTTATTGTTTCGCTTTTTCCCGATTCACGTGTTGCCGATCGAAAGAAATTCCTCAACTCGTTCAAGTTTATTCCTTATCAGAAAAGCACGTGGACGCCTTACAAATCCCCCGATCATTATTTCCAAATTTCGCTTCCTTCCAAACCACGGATCAGTAAAGAACAAAATGAAGATGGTACCGAACTGATGGCATACTATGGGCTCGATCCGAACAGCGGCAACAACTACTCAGTTGCAGTTGATAAAATTTCGCGTTATGCACAATTCAAAAATGACAGCGCCATGCTCGCAACACGAGTTTCGGGCTATTCCATGGGGGCTGACTCGGTGATCTCAATGAAAGATGTGATCGTTGACGGGCGGCCAGCGAAAGACATCATTATCAACCGCGGCATCAACAACTATAAAATGCGGGTGAGGGTGTTCACGAATGGAAATCTGTCATACACAATCTTTGCGTTTCTCCCTTACAACGAAATTATTTCTCAGCAAACCAACCAGTTCTTTGAGTCATTCCGGTTCACGGGGAGAGTTCCCGGAAATCCATTGGCAGATAAAAGTGAGCTGATCCTCACCGACATCGCCAGCGCAGATACCAGCGTTGTCAACGAAGTGCGCGAAGTCATTGAAAACTATTCATTCGAGGCGAAGTATGCCCCGAAAATTCAAGAGCTCATCCAGCGTAGTTTTTCAGATGATGCTGATACGGTCAAGAGCAGAAAGATCTATCTCTTCGATGCGCTGGCGAAAATAAAGACACCTTCGTCTATAGATTTCGTGAGAACGATTTTCCCTTCCCTGAAATACAACAAAGAGGTCGAATACAGCGCGCTCAACGTATTGGCAACACTGAACACCAAAGAATCGAACGATTTGCTGATCGAGTTGCTGCTCAAACATCAGGTTATTCACGGAAGCATCTGGAAATACTCAAACTTCTTTTCACCATTCCGCATCGATTCTGCGAATGCAAAAGCGTTTCTGATCAAGTCGTTGCCGTTGCTGCCAGCGGAGCCTTTCAAAACGGGTATGTACGCTCTTATCCAGGCATTGCTGAAACGAAAAGATGTCTCGATGGGAGAGCTCAGTGCGAGCCGGCAGATCATGGAGAATGACTTTAAAAACGATTACTTAAAATTCAACAAGGATACATTGTATCGTTACCTCGATGATCTCATCGAAATTCTGGCTTACGACAAATTGAATAAGTCACAGCTCGATGCCATCAAAAAGCTGGCAGGAAATGAAAACGACTACCTCGCGATGCGCGCAAACGTTTCACTCATCCGTCAGCAGCAAAAGTTCAATGAAAAAACGATGGAGCGCCAGGCACGAGATCTTTATCAGCGTGTTGAGTTGTACAGTGCCCTTAAAGATTTTAACCTCGAAAAGAATTTTCCCAAACCGTACGCGAGCCAGGACAGCTTGGCAGTGAGCGAAGTCTTCAGCTACGTTGCCGATGAATATGCCGAACCGTCATCAATCAAAGTTTCGCATCGGGAAGTATTGGACTACAAGGGAACCCCAATGAACTTCTTCGTTGTGCGATTTATCGATTCGGAAGAAGGCATTTGGTATCGCGCTGTTGCCGGCCCCTATCCTGTAAACAAAATTCAACCTTACGGTGATATCACCGGATCATACTTCGATGATAACCCGGATATGTCTGATCATGAGTACTTGTTGGATTACCTGAAAAAGATCGAAGAATAAAATCAAAAATGGCCAGCTCAACACTGGCCATTTCTCTTTATTGCCAACGGGAACTCATCTGCTTTAAAAAAATATCAGGATCGACCAGATAAACGGGATGAGGATAAAGACAATAATTCTCCAAAAGTTTTTCATAGCCTTTGCTGCTTTTCGGACCATGAATACCTCGCAAAGTGGAGACTTTACAAAACCAGCCACAGACGCCATTTTCTGCCGTTGAATTTTCATATTGTGACGATCGTTTGCCGTTACCTATGAAAAAAGGTGAACTTGTTTGCCCACCTTGCATGGTTCACAGTAACCGGTTCACCACACAAGTTCACGGTTGACAGTTCACAGCCGTTTGTGCGACTCAACACTACCTACGTTGATCAAGGCGAGTGCTGTGTAGTCTGATGAGATCCTGTGAACCGTCAACTGTGAACGCTGCACATCAATTCTTCTTCTTGCGATTCAGCAAGCTGTTTATCTTCTTCTTCGCTTCATCTTCAACCTTTTGTTTCACCTCATCAGTCGTAGGTGTTGTTACAGGTGTCGTTGCCTTCGCGGTGTCGGTGGCCGTCTTTGTGGAGTCTTTCTTGTTTCCACCAAGTATCGAGTTCAACGCTTTTTCGGCTTCGGTGCCCTTCACTGCTTTTTGAATTTGTTTGGTGGCTTCTTCTTTCGCGGCCTGAGTTGCAGCTTCTTTCACTTGCTCGGTTTGCTCTGTTCCTATCAGCCTTGGTTTTGGATCGGTTGCTTTTCCGCCAAGCCCAATGGTAACTGGAATGGGTTTGTTCGGATCAATCTGTGTCTTCGTATACTTTGACACCAGGCTGTTCAGCTCTGCACCCATCTTCCCAGCAGGGACGTCCATCTTCAATGTATAGTCGATGGTGCCGTCCAGCGCAGTGCTTCCGGCAACGTTGGTCTTATATGGACCCACATTCACATCGAACGGTTTAACGCTCAGCTTTCCGTTTTGAAGTGTTGCAGACATGAGCACATCTTTCATGGTCACTTCATCTGTGTCTGCGAGTTTCGTTATGGAAGTGATTCCTGAGATCAGCTTTGAATCCTTGAGTGATGCCTGCGCAATCTTGATCAAGCCTCCACCGGTAACTGTTGCCATATTCGGCATCATGTCCGGAGTCAGTTCACCATTAAGTTTAAAATCTGTCGAGAATTTGCCGTTGACGAAACCAGCTACGGGAGCATAAGTTTTCACCAGTGACGAAGTGCTTGCTGCGTCTTTGATCGAGACGTTCTCGATCTTCAGGTTCATGTCGTACTTAGGGTGAGTGATGTCTCTGGTGTTGTATGTTCCGTCAACAATAAAACCACCGCCCAACATGTTGAATTTGAGTCCGCGCATATTGGCAATTCCGTCTTTCACGATGATATCACCAGACGCGTTGGTGATGTTGAAATCCATCATTTTCACTTGCTTGATGTTGGATGAAAGCACAAAGTCGATGTTGCCGGGAACGGGAATTACTCCAAATGACGAAGTGTCGGTTGTGCTGGTCGTTTCCTCTTCGGTCATGAATTCATTCAAGTCGAAGAGATTTGAATTGAACTTCACGTTTCCTTTGATGGTCTCATTATCCCCGAACACGTAACCGAGATAATTCAGCACGGAACCTGTCACGCTGAAATCGCTCTTGCCGATTGTTCCATCGAGCTTTTGCAAATTGATCTGCTTCGGATCGAAGACCATTGTCGCTGAGCTCAAAGTTACCGGAGGAAGGTCGGTCGTGGTGTATTTGAAATTCGCTAAAGATGCCGACCCGCTGGTTGGAAGTCGGTCGTATTTCTCGGCCTGAACATCAGAATACTTTCCTTTGGTTTCGATGTCTGCTTTTACTTTTCCGGCCAGCGTCATTCCTTCGATCGGAAAGATCTTGGTCATTTTCTCAAGATCGACTCCGCCCTTCAGTTTCAGGTCCCACGTATAATTGTCGAGGTTCTCGAGGTGCAGAGCGGCATTCAGTTTTTCGCCATCGAGCAACATACCGAAGTCGTTCACATCGATCACGGTCTCGGCCATCTTACCGGTTTTGTTTTTGATCAATGTGGTAAAGCGCATGTCTTCCAGTGGCATGGGGAAATCTTTCGACTTCACGTAGCCATTCGCGAGCGTCATCGTTCCATCTACAGTCGGAATAATTTTCTTCAAGCTGTCGTACACGCCTTTGGCCGTCAGGTTAACAGCATAGTTACCACGCATCTCGAGACCTTCCATCGGAAACATTTTGGTGAGTTCCGCAAGATTTAATTTTGCAGCAAGATTAGCATCCACGTTGGTTGGATACATTTTAGTGATGAGCGCCCTGGCGTCTACCGGATTAGAACCGAAATCGAGATGGAGTTTTTTCATATCGATTATCGTGTTGTCGATCACGCCATCTTTATTGTCTACAAGTAGGTCGAGGTTGATGTTGTTGATCGCGGTTGGAAGATCCGGATATTGGAACATCGCATCTTTCACCAGCAGGTTAAAATTGAAGGCAGGCATTTGCTTATCACTGTATGTTCCTTTCACAAATCCAGTGAAAGCCAAGTCGCCAGAAGTTTTGATGCTTCCGAAATCTTTTGAATAAACACCAGGCACGAGTGAGAGCAAACTCTTGAAAGAATTCTCGGGACTCTTGAAGTTGATGTCCATTCCAAAATCGTTTTCGTTCATTTTAAACCATCCGTCAAAGCTCATGGCAAAATCGTTGACCTTAGCGGTGTTCTCCTTGAATATGTATTTAGAATAATCTTCGCTAATGCTGATAGTCGCATCGATATCAACTTTCTTATCCGTGAGGTATTCTACGCCATCGAACGAGGTAGTCACAGAATCGGCAGTAGTCTTTGTCTTAAGATCGAATTCCTTTTGGGTGAAGTCACCGCTTCCACTGTGGTTGAGGCCCGTGATCGTGAGATTGTAGGGTAATGATTGGTCGTCATAAGTAACATCCGCGTCAACGAGTTCCCAGTGATCGATGCCGAAAGAGAATTCACCTGGCTCTTCCGTGGTTGTCGTTGTGGTGTCGGCCGAAGGCATCGCGATGTCATAGTTGGCACGGCCATCTTTCAAAACCTTGATGTTAACTACCGGCTTGATGAGCGATATCCCTTTCACACGAAGTTGATCACCGAACAAAATATCTTTCAAGTTCACTTCAACTTCAAATTTCTCCGTGGCAAACAAGAGCTGACCTTCGAAGGGTGCGCGATTGACAACTCCCAACTTGTCGAGGCTGGCTGTTATATTGGGGAAGTGCCGAAAAAAAGAAAGATCAAAGTCATCGAACACCACATCGGCATTAACAGACTTGGCAACCTCTTTTTCGATCGCAGATTTAATATCGTCTTTAAAGAAAACGGGAATTACGATGGCTGCAATCAGGAACAGGGCGATGACACTGCCAATAATGATCAAAAACCATTTCAGGGCTTTTTTCATACAATGAATTTTTTAATAGATAACGCGATTTTGAGTGGCAAATTTAGTAAACGTGCGATTGAAACTTTATTGTCATAGCGAAAAGGTTGATCGGTTGATCTGGTTATTAGTTGATCCGTCTGCAGCCTTCTCAATCATATCAGCCTATTTATTTTAACGAGACTTAATTCAAGCCTGCTTGATCACCAAAAGGCTCTGAAACGGATAACCGATAACGAAAACTGACAGCGTTTAAATTAAAATAACTTCAAAAACCAGTCCATAAGTTTTTGGGACCATTTGGTATAGGGAGGATAAAATGCACGAACCGAGGTAAGCCCTCTTCTTTGCTTGAGTACCGGTTTTTCATTTGAAAATGCCAAAAAGCCATAATGGCCGTGTGATTTTCCGATACCGCTGTTGTTCACTCCTCCAAACGGCAGGTTATGGTGCAAAAAATGAATGCCTGAATCATTGATACAAGCAGCACCTGATGAAGTTTGCTTCAGGATCTTTTGGGTGAGTTTTCTGTCATTTGCGTAAACGTAAAGAGCCAGCGCTTTCGGCATAGCGTTGATCATCGCAATCGCCTCGTCAATCTTTTTATATCGAACGATGGGAATGATCGGGCCGAAAATTTCCTCGTGAAGCACCCGCGCGTTTACCGGGACGTTGGTAAGCACCATAGGCGGAATAAATCGCTGCGAAGCATCCGCGTTTCCTCCCAACTCAAGTTTAGCGCCTGCATCGAGCGCGTCTTTCAGCAATTCATTGAGGCGATTGAAATGACGGTCGTTGACAATTCGGCAATAGCTTGCAGACCTTTCAAAGCTTCCATCTTCAGCAAACAGCTTTTTAGTTTGTTCGATGAACTTTGCGGTGAACGCGTCAGCGACCTTTTCATCAACAAGCAGATAATCGGGAGCCACGCAAGTCTGACCATTGTTCACGAACTTGGCCACCGCTGTGCGCATAGCCGCATCGTTGATGTTGGCAGATGAAGTAATGATGGTGGGAGATTTTCCTCCAAGTTCAAGCGTAACAGATGTCAGATTCTCTGCAGCTGCTTTCATTACAACCTTGCCTATTGCTGGGCTTCCCGTGAAGAAAATATGATCGAATGGCAACTTCAATAGTGCTTGCGAAACTTCCGGGCCGCCTTCAAAAACCTGAACGACATCGTTGTCGAAAGTTTCGGCTACCATTGAGGCTAACAATGCCGAAACATTGGGTGTCAATTCAGAGGGTTTCACGATCACCGCATTCCCGGCAGCAATTGCCGAAACCAATGGTCCTACGGCCAAACTGAACGGATAATTCCATGGGGAAATGATCAGGCACACTCCGCGGGGTTCGTACTGGATGAATGATCGGGTGCCCAGCATGGTGATAGGAGCATCGACCTTTTTCGCTTCCGCCCATTGCTCGAGCTCATCGAGGGCGAGCTTGATCTCATTGAGAACATGGAAGATCTCGATGGCATCAACTTCAACGGGAGCTTTGCGAAAATCGGCAAACATGGCCTCATGGATCTTCGAACGATTGGCATGAATCCATTTCCGTAAGTTATTCAGACGGATCTTGCGTGTGCCAACTGATTCAATTCGTAATTCCTTTGACTTGTTTCGCAGAAGCTGAAAAGCATTTTCAACGTGCTCGAGCACTGGTGTTTTTGAAATTACGTCCATACGGGCAGCGATAATACAAACAAACGATTCATATGCGATTGAACGCGCTGGGGCATTCAATCAGTTCTGCAGGATCCGCACCTCAACCCTTCGATTGAGACGGTGCGCTTCAGGTGTGTTGTCGCGCGACAAAGGTTGGCTTCCACCGAATGCTTTCGTTTTGATCCTGGCCTTGGCAATTCCTTTTGCAGCCAGATAGTTCTTCACAGACTCTACCCTGCGTTGAGAAAGCTTCAGGTTGTCAGATGCAACACCAACATAATCGGTATGTCCCTCGAGCTGGATAACCATGTTCGGGCTTTCGCGCATCATATCCACTACCAGGTCAAGCTCACCGAATGATTCCGGATCGATCTTGGAATTACCAACTTCGAAAATGAGATTATTCAATCGCATGACATGACCCACTGTGTGCGCTGGCGTTTTTGCCGCTGTTCCATTTGAGAGTTCGATGTCTTTGATCACGCGTTTGTTGTCGTTCGCTTCTGCCGGATCGAGCATGTATTTGGCAGGCGCGAATCCCGGAGCCTCTACCGTGATCGCGTATTTCTCATTGTCAAAAAGTGGAAAAGAGTATGAGCTGTTGTTGATCACGCCCACTTTATTTCCATAGGGCAAGCTTTGATACGAGATCCGCGCTGTTACAAGTTCTTTTGTTGCAGCGTTGATCACTTTTCCTTCAGCATAAACGAGACTGTCGGATTCCTGGGCAAACGCGGCCGACAGAGAAATGGTACCACAAAAAAGAGCTGCAAAAAATCGAATCCTCATATGGTAAAGTTACATTTTCAAAATCTTGAATTCAACTCTCCGGTTCTTTCTGCGATTCTCTTTTGTATCGTTGCTGACTGCCGGCTTTGTTTCACCAAAGAAGACAGATGTTACGCGATCTTGTGAAACACCTTTACTTACCAGGTATTTTACAACCGATTTTGCCCTGCGCTCCGAAAGTTTCATGTTGTAGGCTTCCGGCCCGGTGCTGTCGGTATGGCCAGCAATTTCAATTTGCATGCCGGTTTTCTCATTCATCAGCGCAACAATTCTGTTCAGCTCAGAAAATGATTCTTCAAGCAGCGTGTACTGATCAAAGGCAAAGAAAATGTTGTTGAGATTGATGGTAATATTTTCCTGAACCGGAGCAACTTTGATGGGTGCAAGATTGAAATCTTCGTGTTCTATAGTTTGATCGGCTTTTACATTTCTAAGATCGAGATTTTGACTTTCCGAGATCTTGCCTTCAGCTTCAGCGCGAACTCCATACAAATGGCCGGCAGGAAGCCTGATCTCATATTCACCGGTGTTGGGATTTGATTGCGCTATACCGAGTTCTTTTCCGTCAGGCAATCTTTCGTAAATGATCTTTGCAGACATCGGGTTGCCTGTGGTTGCATCGATAATTTTTCCCTTCACAGTAACCCATGGCTCAGGGCTTTTAACAATCGGCAACTTCACCCGGAAGATGTCGGTATTGGTTTCGCTTACGCCCCGCGAGTAGTAAGCATATTCGCTTGAAGATGGAATGTTGAAAAAGAGATCTTCCAGCGGGGAGTTTATTTCAGGTCCAAGGTTCTCTGGCTCCGACCAGGTTGTCCAGGTGTCATCGAGTCTTCGAGAAACGTATATATCACTACCTCCATAACCGCTGAAGCCTTTCGAGGAGTAATACAAAGTCTTATCATCGGAAGCGAGGAAGGGGGCTGATTCTTCACTTGCAGAATTCACTACTTCGCCAAGATTCAATGGTTCGGTCCATGTGCTGTCGTCTTCCATAAAAGAAACATACAGATCACGGTCGCCATGAGAGTCTTCACGTTCAACAGACAAGATGAGCGTTTTGCGGTTGTTGGTCAGGAAGTAGTTCGCTTTCTCGTTGAAGTTGTAGTCGTTCTTAATGTTGAGTCCTTTCGGCTTCGTCCAGGTGCCACCCACATTCGAGCTCACCGAAACACCCGCCAGCATCTTGCCGTTGTCGAGATATTTATTTCCGAGCAGCATGACTGCCGTTTTCCCGTCTGGTGTAACGGACTGAATTGCGTTCACGAAATTGGGAGAAGCATTATTGAATTGAGGCCCCATGTTCTTCGCGATCTGCCAATGACCTGTCGAGTCGAGTTCAGAGTACCAGATGTCTTCTTTATCGTTCACCCCGCCAATATTTCCAGGATGGTTCTTACGACTGAAATACAATGTCTTGCCGTCAGGCGAAAGCAGTGGATTCAACTCGCTGTACTCGCTGTTCACATTTTTGTCGAGGGCTTCGATAACAATTCCGGAGGCGAGAAGTTGCATCTTGGGAATATCGGCAATGATGGGATATGGCGAATCTGTGATGGCAACTGCGTCAATTCCAAAATAGTCGGGCAATGCGGCACCGTCAAATTCAAGTCGAACGGCAACAACTTTGTAAGGAGTTTTCTCAATGAACAAGTTCAGCATTCGGCCCTTCAAAGGTACCACCATCGGATTTACCGTGTTGGCAACGTATTCTTTGCCGGCTTCATCATAGAGCAAAACCCGGTACAATGCACTGGGATTGTAAGATTCAGCGATCGCAATTTGTCTGACATTCATGGGCTTGGCAAAACCGAGCTTCAGAAATTCCTTGCGCTTTGGTTTATCGGGGGTCCACGCATTTGGACTTTGACCCCCGGCAGGGAGCACATCCGGTTTACCCAGTGCTTGCTGAGCGGAGTATTGAACTGGTGTTAGCTCTGTCGAAAACTCGATCACTTTGGAAGCCCATTGCAGCGTTTGGGCCCTGGCGGAAACGAGAAAGCTAAGTACAAATATTGGAGCCAGTAAAATTCTCTTCATGCAGCGGTAGACGATTGGAAATTAGGGATAAACATAGGCAAAAAAATAAAAATGCCCTTAAAACGGTACATTAAATGTTCGAAGAAATTCGCGGCAGGACTCTTTGAATGTTTAGGAAATTGATCTTCTAGTCCAGAGAATGTTTGTTAAACAGCAGGAATCCTACATGCAATAAAAGGCCAATCTGGTTCTCTTTATCGTCATAATAATTCACGCTGAGGCTAACAGGCCCAATAGGTGAGTGCATGACCAATCCCGCGGTGCCTGCAAAATATACAGTCTTCAAATCCTGCACGTTCCTAGGTTCCTGGTTGGTACCTTCCTGCAAGTATTCTATGGGTTTGAAAACGTAGCCTTCGAGCCTGAAGTCAAGGCGGTTCCGCAGGGTGAATACGTTACGGATTCCTCCCGCCACATAGTTAAATGCCCTGAAATTCTGCAGAAGCAGCGAGCGGCTATCCTGGATTGGTGTGAAAGCCGGTGCGTTGATCAGTGTACCGTAATAGTTTTGAAAAAATGGCTGATTTGAAATGACTGCCTCGGCAACATACCCCGGGCGATACCATCCAGCTTTAAAATATTTTTCCGCATAGGCTTTCACTCTGAACCATTGATGCGAGGTTCTTGACGACTCCACCAATGCAGATGTACTTCCCGGAGTGAAAGATTCCCGCACGTTGAAATATTGAAGAGAAAACGAATATGCTTCTCCGCGATTTGGATACTGTTTTCGATTGAGGGTATTCGAAGAAAAATTGATCTCGGATTTGAGCCCCGAAATTCGCAATTCGTCCAGCGTATCGGTGCTATTAAAAAACGATGCATTCCCGTAGCGATCGATATTGTTCAGCCCTCCGGCCGTGATGGTAGTTTTGAAAAAATTTCCGACAGGAAATCCGAGATTCATAGCGTAATTTCTATCGATTCGTCTAAGCACTGTCGGGTGGGAAACTTCGCGAAGAAGGTCATCGCCCTGGAGGAAATCCCAATTATCATACGTGAGTTCGGGTTCGAGATAAAACTGGTAAGGATAATCGATTCGCGTCCGGATGGTGGCCGACTTATAAAAATTTCCGGTTTGAAAACCGGTTGATACATGGAGCAATTGACTTCCGAAGTTGTAAAAATTCAGTCCGAGACAAATATTGCTGATATCGCGGGTTGCGATGACGCCTCCAAAATCAACCTGAAAATTTTTCTGCGGTCTTCGCGTGAGTATGAATTTAAAATTCCGTGTAATAGAATCGAATGCAATGTTGGGATACACGTTTGAAAAATATTCTTCAGACACCATGCGAAAGTATCCGCTCTTGATCTTGCTGATGAACCTCGGAGTTCTGTTGTTTGGACTGAACTTGAAAATCCTCCTGATGTATTTCCGCTGTTTGCTGTTAAACCCTTTGAGCTCGAGCTCATCGAAGCGGAACACGGGGCTCCGGTTATTGAAAGCGTTTCGTTTTGCCGCAACATCTTCGCAGGTTCTTCTCAATGCGATTTTCGCTTTGATCTCTGGCATTTGCCGGATGGTTTGCGCATAACCGCTATCGATCATGGTCTTCACTTTGGCAAAATCGAACGAGTTGAAGCCTTCGAGATCAGGTTGGATGTAAACTCCACTGGCAGGAACGCTGGCCGGATCGGACTTGTCTAGCAACATAAAAAGCAGCGACTTTGCAATCAGTTTTTCATCCAGACCGTAAGGGTAATTGTTGTAGATCTTGGTGGAAACGTTACACCCGATGATCACATCAGGTTTGAATTCTTTCTGGGCAATGTCCACGGGAAAGTTGTTGTAAACACCACCGTCAAATAAGTACTTTCCTTCCACGCGAATGGGGTTGTAAAAGAACGGAACGGTTTGTGTTGCACGGAGGGCATCGCTTAACGACCCGCGTTTAAGAACCACTTCGTTTTGCGTGAAAATATCGGCAGCCACAACACGCACAGGAATAAATAAACTGTCGAAATTGTTTTTCGAGATTGCAGAGGCGAGCGCCAGATTTTCAGCCAGTGCAAAATTGAGCGACACATCGCTTGCCAGGCTCGTATTCAGCTGAAGGTTGAGGATCGAATCCAGCGAAAGGTTGAGCTTTAGAAAATTGGGATTGTCTTCGCTTTTATGATAGTAGTAATTGTAACCGCTCTCGGGCACACCGTTGATCCAACGTAAAAATTCGGGAGATAATGCTATCGTTTCAATTTGCTCGGGGCTCATCCCGGCAGCATAATATCCACCGATGATCCCACCCATCGATGTGCCCACAATACAGTCGACAGGGATCTCATTTTCTTCCAGCGCTTTGAGCACACCAATGTGCGCGAGTCCTTTTGCAGCACCACCACTGAGTACGAGTCCAACTTTTTGGCCGAATGCCGGACTAACTGAAAGAATTAGCAGTATAAGAATCGAGCGAGCACGCATCGTGGGATTGATACTTCCTTAACACCAAAAGTGAAAAGAATCGTATAAATTATTATACGATTCCCACGCGAATTTCAGCTGTTTCTTATTGAATTGAAGCAATAGTTTCTGCGGGCGGCTCCTCGAACGGAATAGCCTGCAGTTTCAAGGTCATCTCAGACTTCACACTTTCAAACGATTCCATCTTGTCTTTGCGCACAGGTTGTGACGCGGGAAGCTCCGCGCGCAGGGCGTCAACCTGAACACCGTTTTTCCAGAAGCGGTAACAGAGGTGCGGGCCAGTCGCCAATCCGGTACTACCAACATAGCCGATCGTTTGTCCCTGACGAACATGCATCCCTGCGCGAATACCAGATGCTATTCTCGACATGTGAAGATATTGGGTGGTGTAAGTACCATTGTGGCGGATCTTCACATAGTTGCCATTGTTCGATTTATATTGAGCTTCCACTACAATGCCATCGCCCACGGTGCGTATAGGGGTACCGGTAGGTGCTGCGAAATCCGTTCCAAGATGTGCTTTCCATCGCTTTTGTACGGGATGAAAACGGCTCATGGTGAATCGGGAGCTGATGCGCGTAAATTCGATCGGATACTTCAACAATGCTTTGCGCAAACTCTTCCCATCCGCATCGAAATAATCGAGGCCATCGCCCTGATCGAAAGGAAATGCATAGTACTCGTGGTTGAAATGTTCAAAATAAATACCATCGATCTTGCTGATGGCAATGGGCGTTCCTTCAACCTGGTCTTCATGATAGATCAGCTTGAACTTGTCGCCTTTTTGCAAGCGTTGAAAATCAACCTGCCATCCGAAGATATCAACAAACTTATTGGTGAGCTCATGCGAGATGCCAAGTTTTTCAATAGTCTCAGACAAGTTTGATTGGATCACTCCGGAAATACTTTTTTCTACGGTAACAACCTCGCGTTTTTTTACATCGACAGAAAGTGAATCGCCAAACCGAAAGATCACATAGTCGATCGCATTGGGTTCGTAAACCATTGCGCGTGCGCGCGTCACTGAATCCGTGTCGCAGATCATTGTGTATTTTTTGTTGGCTGCAATTTTTCGCGGATCAAAGATCTTGCGTGAAAGATTGGAGATCTCATGAATGATCCTGGCCGGCACGTTGTACTCCATCAGAATGTCGCCAAGACGCTCGTTGCGTTTGATCTTGTCTTCAATGACCAGGTGATCATCGCTCACTACCATGCCATAAACCACGCGTGGCTCTTTAGGTTTCAGGTGAAGGGTGAGTGTGTCGTTGGTTTGAACGTTCAGCTCATTCTCAAGTGTGGGGATGTAATAACGATTGATAAGGGCAACACCACCCGCCATGGTGAGCACACAAAAAAATCCTAGCCAGCGTTTGATCATTGTTTGGAAGTAGTTTAAAAAGTGAAGCGAACAAAGATAGATAAGTTAAAAAAATTTCCTTCAGCCGCTTGGTTACCGAACAACCTCGTTATCAAAGATATAAATCATATTCTGATAAAAAAACTTGAACCTTATACCATTGGCTCCTGGTTTCTGATCGGTTCTAAACCCTAGTTCGCGTAAAGCTTATTGTAAGTTTTTTTGCCACTCTCCAGAAATTTCAGAAAACTTTCTACGCTTTTGTCGTACGCCCTGGGCCAGGCCAAAACGCGTTCATCTTTTCCAACCAAAACGTAAAACGGCTGTGCGTTATTGTCGAGCCGGGTGATCTGCAGATCTGCGTTCTGTTTGCCGATGCTTTTCTTCAGCTTGTTGTCGTACTTCGAGGTATACCATTCGCTTTCCGGAAGCTCCGTTTTATCGTCTACATAAAGTGCAACAACAACAAAATCATTTTTCAGCTTCTCGAGCACCTGGGGGTCAGACCAGACATTCGCTTCCATCTCGCGACAGTTTGTGCAACCATGACCCGTGAAGTCAATGAATAGCGGCTTGTTTAGTTTTCGCGCGCATGCCAAAGCCTGATCATAGTCAAAATATCCATTCAATCCGTGAGGCAGGTGAAGGAACTCAGCATATTTTGGTTCCTCACATGTTTCGTTTGTGTTCTCACCACGCGTCAATTTGATGAGATCGAAGTCGTGTGTGTACATCGGAGGCAGATAGCCTGCAAGTGCCTTCAGTGGAGCGCCCCAAAGTCCGGGAATGAGATACACTACAAATGAAAATGTTGCAATAGACAGCAACAGTCTCGGTACAGTAACTTTCTCTGTTGGTGTATCGCTTGACATGCGGATCTTGCCCAGGAAATAAAAACCCAGAATGGTGAATATGACGATCCACAACCCGATGTTGATCTCGCGATCCAGTATTCCCCAATGATAAGTCTGATCAACGATGCTTAGGAACTTGAAAGCAAGCGCGAGTTCCAATAGCCCCAGCGTTACTTTTACGGTGTTCAGCCACCCGCCTGATTTTGGAAGGCCTTTCATCCATTCTGGGAAAAACGCGAACAATGTAAATGGAATTGCAAATGCTGCTGAGTATGCCAGCATCCCTAGAACGGGCGTCATAATTTTTCCCCCGGCTGCAAGCACGAGCACATTGCCAACGATCGGTATGGTGCACGAAAAAGAAACAAGCACAAGTGTAGCCGACATGAAAAACACGCCAATGTATCCTCCACGTTCTGCCGCCTGGTCGGCTTTGTTCACAAGTTTATAGGGCGCATTGATCTCAAACAGTCCAAGAAAAGACAATGCAAACACGATGAACATCGCGAAAATAAAGAGGTTCGGAATCCAGTGCGTAGCCAGGGCGTTCAATCCTTCAGCGCCAAACGCAAGCGCGAAAACAGTTCCAGCAATGGTATAGATAACGATGATCGAGACACCAAAAAGAATGGCTTTACGAATTCCTTGTGCCCGCGACTGGTTGTCTTTCAGGAAGAACGTTACTGTCATGGGTATCATGGGAAACACACAAGGTGTGATAAGTGATGTAAGTCCAAGGACGAAAGCAAGAAACATATAGCTGAGCACAGAATCATGCTGCTCCTCCGCTTTGCCCTCGAGGATCGATGGATCGAGAATAGGACCTTTATTTTCCCCGTAAACAATCTCCTTCTTCGGTGCTAATTTCCGGGTCGTATCGATGGTAAACGTGCTGTTCGTTGAAGCCTGAGAAGGGGCATTCACTTTTCCCTCGGTTTTTTTCTCTTCATTTTTTTTGCCAGGTATTGAACCTGCCGCTACCGAGATATTATCTATGGTAAAATCCTGCTGGAGTGAAACGCAAGTTCCATCGATGTCGGTACACACCTGAAAACTGATCTGTACGGCAATCGACAGCGGGGAGCCGGTAATTTTTATTTTCTGGCGAAACTCAGCGTGCTTCCTGAAGATCCGGATCACCTTACAGTCTGGGAAATTTGGATCTGTTGTCTCCGTAGCGTTGATCGCGACTAGATTTCCAACGAGCTCGAAATTTTTCGCATCAGGGAATGTCATTTCAGTGGGAAGAGGTCCGCAATCCGGATCGAAGTCAGAAGAGTACATATGCCAGCCGTCATCGATCGTGGTTTTGAAGATCAATTCGATCTGGTCACCCACTTTGGCTGAAGTTTTCGAAACTTCATAGGTCCACTTGGCTGGTCTTCTGATCTGTCCGTAACTGGCGACCGAAGCGAACAACAAAACGATAAGTACTCTCAATGTGAAATGCTTCATAAAGCGGAAAAGGTGCTAAAGTAACGACTTTGGAAAGAAAATAGTTGATGCGGGGTTTGTTAATAGGCAGTTAACGCGGCTAAGGCCATTGGCTACGGCTCTGAAGTGCGACTCATCGTATAGCGCTTTGAAACATTTTGCTTTCCTGTTGGGCTTTGGGCGCGCAACATTTGAAAATCAAGTGATAAAGGCTCTGCCGAATCAAGCCGCACGACCAAGCCATAGCTATAAGCCATAGCTTTAGATATCTATCTCGACCTGGTTCCTCAGCAGATCATCAAACTTCTCGCGCTCCCGGATCAATTTTACTTTGCCATTGAAGATAAGAACTTCGGCTGGCCGCAGACGTGAATTGTAGTTTGAAGCCATCGAGAAGCCATAGGCGCCAGCGTTCTTGAGTGCAAGGATATCACCTTCGCGGATCTCGTTTATTTTTCGGTCGGCCCCCAGTGTATCGGTCTCGCAGATATATCCCACCACGGTGTAAAATTTTTGTTCACCCTTTGGATTGGAAATGTTCATGATCTCGTGATAGGCATCATACATCATGGGTCTGATCAGGTGATTCAATCCCGAATCAACACCTGCAAAGGTAACGCTTGGTGTGCTCTTCACTACATTGGTTCTCACGAGTAACACACCTGATTCACTTACAATAAATTTTCCAGGCTCGAAATGAAGTTCAAGCTTCCGGCCGTAGCTCTGACAGAATTCATTGAAGGCTTTGGTCAGCTTGAGTCCGAGGTCGTACACGTTGGTGACAACATCTCCTTCTTTGTACGACACTTTGAAGCCACTTCCAAAGTCGATGAATCTGAGATGCGGGAAATCACGCGCAACGCTGAACAGGATTTCGCCCATCTTTAAAAACACTTCCGACTCGGTGATATCCGATCCTGTGTGAATGTGAAGCCCATTGATCCTGATCGAATATTGATTCACCACCTCCTGAATTTCCGGAAGCTGATAGATGGAGATTCCGAACTTCGAATCAGCGTGACCCGTGGAGATCTTGTAGTTTCCTCCAGCCATGATGTGCGGATTCAGGCGAATGGAGCAGGGGTATGTTTCCTTATATTTCTCCCCGAATTTTTTTAGCGTGGGAATGTTGTCGAGGTTGATGGTTAGACCGAGCGAAACAGCTTCCACGATCTCTTCAAAAGCAACACCGCTGGGCGTGAACATGATCTGTGCCGGTTCGAAGCCCGCGCGCAATGCAAGATGCGCTTCCTGGATCGATACCACATCCACATCGGACCCAAACCTGCGAAGGAGTTTCAGTACAGAAATATTTGTAAGCGCTTTAGCCGCATACTTGATCTTGACATCTGAAGCAGAAAATGCAGTCTTGAGTGTCTTAAGCTGAAACACGATTTTCTCTGCGTCATAGACGTACAGCGGAGTGCCAAATTCTTTGACGAGGTCGTGGAGGTCGATGCCCTGAATGCGCCAGGCGCCTTGTTGAAATTCCATGCGGCAATATAAAGCTGAAAGCTAAAAGCTGAAAGCTGAAGGCCAATTCACAAAACCTCTAGGTCTCTGCCAACCTCGATGTGTTTGATGATGTTCTCAGGCTGGCCATTTGAACAACTGACGCGCTAGCCTTCAGCTTTTAGCTTTCGGCTTTCAGCTATTTTAAAATCAACTACTTTTCATCCCCATAAATGAACGTCTTCCCTTCTCCCTTCTTCTTGATAAATCCCCGATACATGCCTTCGCTATTGAAAGTCATGCTCACGTTTCCCTGACGATCGAGTGCGATAATGCCACCATCACCCCCGAGGTTTTCAAGTTTGCGGTGAATGACAGTATCAGCTGCCTGCTGCAGGCCGAAGCCCTTGTACTCCATGAGTGAGGCGATATCGCGCGCAACGGAAAGTCTGATGAAGTACTCACCATGACCGGTAGCTGACACGCCACATGTTTTGTTGTTCGCATAAGTTCCTGCTCCGATGATGGGCGCATCACCAACGCGTCCATATCTTTTGTTGGTCATTCCCCCGGTTGAAGTGCCCGCTGCAATGTTGCCGAACTTGTCGAGCGCAACTGCGCCAACAGTGCCGAACTTGGTGTCGTTGGTATAGGGGTCGAACAACTGCGCTCGCTTGTCAGCTTCGTTGGCTTTCGCTTTTTGGAGTTGCTCCCAACGAAGGGAATCAAAGAAGTATGAGGGATCGACAATTTCGAGACCCTGCTCTTGCGCAAATTTCTCTGCGCCTTTTCCAACCATCATCACATGTTCCGATTTTGTCATTACGGTATAAGCGGCTGTGATCGGGCTTTTAATCGTTGTAACGCTTGCTACGGCTCCAGCCATCAGATTACTTCCATCCATGATCGAGGCATCAAGCTCGTTTTTGCCTTCGTTGGTAAACACCGCACCTTTACCCGCGTTGAAAAGCGGTGAGTCTTCCATGATCTTGATGGCGGCCATCACGGCATCCAGACTTGTTCCACCTTTCTCAAGTACATCGTAGCCTGAACTCAATGCAAGTTGCAACGCATCATGGTATGCTTTCTCGCGTTCGGGCGTCATGTTCTCACGCTTAATTGTTCCCGCCCCACCGTGAATGACAAGCGTTATCGGTCCCGGAGATTTTGTCGTATCTGACATCGTTGTATTTTTCGAATTACAGGCAGCCAACATTGCCGAAAGGATAAGGAGTGCAAACAAGTTCTTCATAACACGGGAATTTGATGTTGAAAGGTAGCTTTTTGAGTGAAAAACCAAGCGAAATTTCAACAAGCGGGAATTTTAAACAATATTTTTTGTTTTAGGGTGGCAACCTCTAATTTTGCGCATCTTTTACCCAAACAGAGGAACCCAAAACAATGGCAAAGAAGAAGACATCTGCCAAAGCGTCTAAGAAAGTAGCGAAAAAACCCACAGCGAAAGCAAAGAAAGCCTCTCCTGTAAAAGCAAAATCGAAGCCCGCAGCAAAAAAAGTTAAGGCAGCCACCCCTAAGAAGGCTCAAAAGGCCGCTCCAAAAAAAGAGATTAAGAAGGAAGCCCCTAAGAAGGTAGTCGCAAAAAAAGCAGCCCCGGCCGCTCCGAAGAAATCAACTCCGGTAGCGAAGGAAACTCTGAAGACTCCCGCATCTGCAGCAGCAAAAGTTGCCCAGAGTGCGCAGCTGAACTTCTTCCAAATGCCAAACCAGCGTCCGATGGCTCACAAGCCGGCAAAACCCTCAGCTCAATCGGAAGATAAGACGCGTTACTCTGATGAAGAATTGAAAGAGTTTCAAACCCTGATCAATCGCAAGCTTGAGAAAGCTCGTGAAGAATATAAGATCCTGAAGGAGACCCTGAATCGCAACAACGATGAAGGTACCGATGCAACATCAGGTGGAAACACCAAAGTACTCGAAGATGGTGCAGAAACTGCCGAGAAGGAAAATCTGAGTCAGTTAGCGGCTCGCCAGCAAAAGTACATTACCAATCTTGAGAACGCGCTCATCCGCATCAAGAATGGCACGTATGGAATCTGTACCGTTACCGGAAAATTGATTTCGAAAGAAAGATTGATCGCGGTTCCTCACACAACGCAGTCTATCGAAGCCAAATTGATGCAGCAGGATTAAATTCTGCTTTTATTTGCAAGTCCCGATCACATCGGGATGATTAGGGAATAGATTGTTTGACCCCGAAGCGCTCGAGTTTTTATGGATTTTTTACAGAACCACATTGAAGCCCTGATCTTTTGCTCGCCCAGCCCAATCAAGCTGGCTGACATCAAGGCATGTTTATCAGAAATGTTTAACGCTGACGTACCGGAGGAAGATATCCTTGGTGCGATTCAACGTTTAGAAGAAAAATATCAGGCTGAAGAATTTTCATTTCAGCTCTTTAAAGCGGCAGGTGGATATCAGTTCCTGACGAAGCCCGCCTACCAGACCAGCATCGGTATCATGCTGAAGCAGCAATCGAAGAAAAGATTGTCGACTTCCGCGATGGAGACACTTTCTATCATAGCTTACAAGCAGCCCATCTCCAAAACCGAAATTGAAAATATTCGTGGCGTAAACTGCGACTATGCCGTACAGAAACTGCTCGATAAGCAATTGATCGAGATCACCGGCAAGGCGGAAACAATCGGACGGCCGATGCTTTACGGAACAACCGCAAAATTTATGGAATACTTCGGCATCAGCGACCTTGCCGAGCTTCCGATACCGAAAGAATTCACTTCAGAGGTAAATACCATTGGGGAAAACCTCGACAATCCAAAAGAACCAGAACCGGACCAGCCAGATGGCCAAGCGTAATACCCCGGGCAGATCTTCAGGGAGAAGAGGAAGCTCACGAAATTCTGAAGGAGATTCATCTTCAAGAGGAAGAAAGTCCGATGGCCGCAGGTCTTTCAAAAAGTCTGATGGCGGTTCATTCAAAAAATCCGATTCATCAGATGACCGTCAGCATTCCCGGCCGAGGGGAACCCGCTCATCGGCACGTGGAGGCGAATCGAATTCATCCGGTTTCAAAAAATCTTCATCTCGGGGTCGATTCTCCGGTGATGGTTCAAAGTCTTCCCGCCCAACATCCAGGCAATCTTTTAGCAAAAGAAACGAAGGCGATGGATCTTCATCGCGTTCTTCATTCAATCGTAGAACAGACTCGGCTGACAGATTCAAGAGGAGGGACGACAATTTCTCAAATGACCGCGGTAATCGTTTTAACAAATCTGATAAACAGTCCTTTGAGGGTGGAGAGCGCAAAAGCAGCTTCGGTAAGAAAACTTACGGAAAGCGCGAGGGTGATGGGTCCGTCAATCGGAGAACAAGATCAAACGACAGATTTAAAGACAAGCGAGATAGCTTCTCGGGCAACCGCGCCAATCGCTTTGAAAAGTCAGACCGAGAATCATTTGACCGTGGCGACCGCAGGCAAAAATTCGAAAAGAAGCCTTATAAAAAAAGTGAATCTGAAGAACGCGGATTTTTCAAAAAATCAAAAAGCAGATACGCTGAAAGGCCCGGCAGAAAGTCATCTTCACAAGATGAAGTTTTGCAGGCCCCGGTTCAAACTGAAAAGGTCCGCCTCAACAAATTCATTGCAAACAGTGGCGTTTGCTCAAGACGCGAAGCCGATGAGCTCATTTCTATGGGCCTCATCTCGGTGAACGGAACAACGATAACGGAGCTCGGCTATAAGGTCAATCCTGGTGATGTGGTGCGCCATGAGGACAAAGTACTGAAAGCAGAAAAGCCAGTATACGTTCTCATGAATAAGCCAAAAGGGTTTCTTACTACAACAGAAGATCCGCAGGAACGCAACACCGTTATGCACATCATCGGTGGCAACGTTAAGGAACGAATTTATCCGGTTGGTCGACTAGATCGCAATACCACCGGCCTTCTGCTGCTCACCAACGATGGCGATCTCGCAGAAAAGCTCATGCATCCTTCTTATAATGTGAAGAAGATCTACAAGGTTGATTTGGACAGACCTTTGACGAAGGCTGATTTTCAAACCATCTCCGAAGGCGTGCTCCTAGAGGAAGGACGCGCCATGGTCGATGATCTGGCAATCGTTTCTCCGGATGGAAAAACCGTTGGCGTTGAGATCCACATCGGGTGGAACCGCGTTGTGAGAAGAATTTTTGAAGCCCTTCAATACGAAGTTCTCAAACTCGACCGCACCGTTTACGCAGGCCTCGACAAAAAAGACCTGGGACGTGGACAGTGGAGGTTTCTGTCCAGAGAAGAAATTACCCGGCTCAAGCATCTTGGCGCAAAATAGTAGGCAGTAGGCAACACGCAGTAGGCAATGTGTGTGCTGCTCAGCGTCCATCTGGCCTTTCTCCGTGTCTCCGAGTCTCCGTGGCGAAACAATTGCTATTTTTGGAGTATGAGACCTAACATCGACACCGTTCCAAAATTTTATCAGGGGTATGTCAACAACGTGAAAGACCTTGACATGCTCGATGCACTCCGACAATCTTCAAAAACCACGCTCGATCTCGTTCGCGCGATTCCGGAAAGCAAAGGCGAGTTTCGCTACGCGGATGGCAAATGGAGCATCAAAGAATTGCTGGCGCATATGATCGATGTCGAGCGCATTATGAGCTATCGGGCACTTCGATTTTCACGAAACGACAAGACCGACCTTCCGGGATTTGAAGAAAATGATTATGCCCCTGAAGCCAATGCACACGGCAGGACAATCGCTCAACTTGCCGATGAAATGGAACGTCTTCGGGCAACAACGATCGATCTGTTCAAGAGCTTCACACCACAGATGCTTCAGCGCGAAGGCACTGCAAACAAAAACAAGCTTTCCGTTTTTAACCTTGGATATATAATTCCCGGGCACGAAACACATCACCGGAAAATTCTCATCGAGCGTTACCTGAAGTCATGATACGAGCGCTAGCTACTGTTCTTGCTGTCGCCTCACTAACGGCATGTTCGCCATTGTCGAAATCAACGATGACGAAAAAAATGAAAGTTATCGACCAGGATCTTCACGATCATACCGGATTCATGCTCTTTGACCTGGACAAGAACAAAACGATTTTCGAATACAATTCTGCCAAGTATTTCACGCCCGCGTCCAACACAAAAGTATTTACGCTATTCTCCGCCTTTAAAATACTCGGAGATTCCATTCCAGCGTTTCGCTATCGTCAAACCGATGATTCATTGATCATTCGGGGTACCGGTGACCCATCGTTCCTTTACAAAAATGTTTTCAATAATAACCGCGTTTATAATTTTCTTTCGCAGTCGAAATCACCGGTCTATTTGTCGTTAGCGAACTTCAAGACGAGTGCGTTTGGACCAGGATGGGCGTGGGACGACTACAACGACTACTATTCCGCAGAACGTTCGGGCTTTCCCCTCTATGGCAACATCATGTCGGTCAGCCTGGTCAATCAAAAACCGATCATATCTCCTTCATTTTTTGCGAAAAGCCTGACTATCGGTGAAGAAAAAGAACGAAACACTGCCATTCGGAAACTCGACAGCAACGACATCATATTTCATTGGGGCAAACGCAGATCAAGCAGCACGGTTTGGGATGTGCCGATAAAAACAGACGATGGTTTGATACAGCTTTTGCTGAACGACACGTTGAAACGACCCGTGACGCTCCTCAATCGCAATCCATTCGACAGCGTTGCGCTTTTAAACTCAAAAACGTTTTACAGTATTCCTGCCGACAGCCTTTATAAAGTGCTCATGCAGGAAAGTGATAATTTTATTGCCGAGCAAATTCTGCTGATGTGCAGCGATGTGATCAGCGGAGATTCGCTTGCACCGGAGGTCACGATCGACTACGTGAAAAAGAATTTTCTCAAAGATCTGTCTGATGAACCGAGCTGGGTGGATGGATCAGGACTTTCCCGTTACAATCTTTTCACACCAAGAACGATCGTTCAAATGTGGCAAAAGATCTATGCAATCCGAGGCCGTGAGCGGCTCTTTCCGATACTCGCCACCGGTGGAATAAGTGGAACATTGCGCAACTGGTATAAAGCAGAAAAGCCGTTTATATTCGGAAAGACAGGCTCGCTGAGTAACAATCATTGCCTGAGTGGATTCCTGATCACGCGATCGGGCAAAACGCTGATTTTCTCCTTCATGAATAATAACTTTGTTGCCTCCACCTCGAAGGTTCGAACCTACATGCAAGACATCTTAAAAACGATCTATGAGAAGTATTAGAAAATATTTTGTCCTGACGGGCCTGACCATTGCTTCATCGGCAGTACTCGCTCAGACCCGCGACAGCCTCGACATCAAGATCGGACAGATGCTGCAGATCGGATTTCCGAAAGCCGAAGTTGATCCACTTGTTTTGCGCGAAGTGCAGGAAGGAAAAGTGGGCGGCATTATTTTATTCGAAAAAAATGTTCCTCCGAAAAATTCCTTCAATCTGCTGAAGAAGATGACGTGGACTTACCAGCACGCAGCCACCATTCCACTTTTGATCAGCATCGACCAGGAAGGCGGAAGGGTGAACAGACTCAAAGACAAATACGGATTCCCGCGTTCGATCACTGCAGAAGCCATGGGCAAATCAAATACACTCGATTCTGTCCGATTTTACAGTGAATCCACGGCCGCTACCCTTGCCGGGCTGGGCATCAACGTAAACTTTGCCCCCGTTGTCGATCTTCGCACGAACAAAGACAATCCGATCATTGCCAAAGTAGGCAGATCATTTTCGGCCAATGAAGATTCAGTTGCCCTGATGGCGAAAGAGGTCATCAAAATGCATCGCCAGTACGGAATCCTTACGTCACTGAAACACTTTCCCGGACATGGCAGCTCAAAAGACGATACGCACCTTGGTTTGACAGACGTGACGAATACCTGGGAAGATCGCGAGCTGAAGCCTTATCAATCGCTGATCGATTCAGGTTATGTCGATGCCGTGATGTCGGCACACATCGTCAATAGAAAGTTAGAGCCCGATGCACTGCCCGGGACTTTGTCTGACGATATCATCACCGGTATTTTGAGAAACAGACTTCACTTCAATGGTGTTGTGTTTTCAGACGACATGCAAATGCAGGCCATTACCAAACAATACACGTTGGAGGAAGCTATTCGTCTTGCCATTACTGCCGGAGTAGATATTATGACGTTCTCAAACAACATTTCAGGAAGTGATGAGCGCACGGCTGACAAAGTTCACGCGATCATCCGTGATATGGTTGATAAAGGTGTCATCAAAAAAGAACGAATCGATGAAAGCTTCCGCAGGATCATGACCATGAAGAAAAAACTCTTCAGTAAACAGGATATCTCGGAATACAAAAAGCGTCTGGTGAAGGCAGAGTTAGAATTGCGCGAGGCTCGCCAAACGCTGGATGAGTATAAAGATGTGATTGACAAAGCACGGAAGAAGAAGGAGAAACGCAACAAGAGGAAAAAATCCTGATCCTTACCCTGAACCAACCCCTAGCATTATGTCACCCAAAGTAAGAACCGCTGTCATCGCTGTTTTGCTGGCGATCTCGGTTGTTGTTAATCTTGTGTTTTTTGTGTTTGCCAAAATTCAAAAGGAGGCAGCGGATAACCAGCTGGAAGTTGTACTCGACCTGAAAGACCAACTCACGAGACTGGAAAATGATTGCAGGGCTCGCGAAGATGTAGCGAATGCATTGCGAATGCAAGCCGATGCCGCCCGTGTGGCCTGCGAAGAAAAATTGTTAGGAGCCTCAAATAAGAAAAAGTGATGTCGCCATTCCGTATCGAGAATCCGTCTGGTAATCCGGTCCCTATCCTTGTCAGTGTTCCTCATTGCGGAACATTTTTTCCAGATGAGGTAAAAAACGAATTTAAAAGTGAGCTCATCAGCGCGCCAGACGACACCGATTGGTTTGTCGACAAACTCTATGGCTTCGCACCCTCCATGGGCATGACTTTGATTGCCGCGACCCATAGCCGCTGGGTTATCGATCTGAATCGTGATCCCGAAAGCAAACCGCTGTATTCCGATGGCAGGATCATCACAGGACTTTGCCCGACCACAACCTTTCTGGGTGAACCTTTGTACCAAGACGGACGAACTGAAGTATCGAAGGCAGAAATCGACCGAAGGCTTGCTACATACTATCAGCCTTATCATCACCAGATCGCTTCAATCTTGACGGACCTGAAGGCAAGATTTGGAAAAGTATTACTGTGGGATTGTCACTCGATCCGCCAGGTTGTGCCTACGATCCAGGCAGAAAAATTTCCAGACCTTATCCTGGGAAGTGCCGATCGATCTTCTGCCGCCCCTAATCTGATCGATGTCGCGCTGAAATGTCTCGGTTCCGATTCGTATTCGCTTTCGCATAATTCACCATTCAAGGGAGGTCAGATAACACGATATTTTGGAAAGCCTTCGGTCAATCAACATGCGCTGCAACTCGAAATGTGCAAAGTGCATTATATGGATGACACTGAGTCTAAATATAATGAGTCGCGAGCCAACAAAATGCGCGAGACATTGAAGAAAACATTCGATGCATTGATCCGTCAATTGCAATCTTAACTATGCCGATCTTTCAATTCAAAGGTTTATTTCGCAACGGTCAATGGATCACCCCGTGCTATACCGAGGTTGATTCCACAGGAAAGATCATTTACATCGGTGATCAGCCTCCTGGACCGAATGTCCAGATAGAATTCGTTGATGGTTTTGCGTTGCCTGGATTTCAAAATGCACATTCTCACGCGTTTCAATATGCGATGGCTGGCCGGGCAGAGATCCACCCGAAAGGGTCTCAGGATGATTTTTGGAGTTGGCGTGAGGCGATGTACGTTTGTGCGTTGAGCATGAACCCCGAGCAAATGCAGACGGTAGCAACGATGCTGTACATCGAGATGCTGCGGAAGGGCTACACGCACGTAGCTGAATTTCACTACCTGCATCATGACGAGAACGGGAAACCATATTCGAACCTGGCAGAAATGGGTTTGAGATTACTAGACGCTGCAAAAACAGCGGGCATCAAGATCACCTTAATCCCTGTATTTTACCAAAAGGGCGGCTTTGGAAAAGATCCGCAACCTAGGCAGCGCAGATTCATATCGAAAACAACAGACGACTATCTGAATTTGCTCGATGATACTGCCGAAGCTCTTCGCAAATTTGAAAATGCCTGGCTGGGATTCAGTGTGCATTCACTCCGTGCCGTTGATGCGGAAGATATTGTTCGAACATTCGATGACGGGCCCAAAACTCTTCCTTTTCATCTGCACGCTGCCGAACAACTGAAAGAGATTGATGATTGCCTGACTTATCTCAAACAACGACCAGTAGAATGGGTGTTGAATAATCTTCCTGTAGACGATCGTTTTCACCTTGTGCATTGCACCCACATGAATGATGAGGAGACTCGCAGACTTGCGGGGAGCAAAGGAAACGCAGTGCTTTGTCCGGGAACGGAAGGTAATCTTGGCGATGGAATTTTTCGTCTGACGGAATTTGCGCGGCATGGCGGATCATGGTCAATCGGAACTGACAGTCACATCAGCCTGAATTACCTCGAAGACCTTCGCTGGCTCGACTATGCACAGCGCTTCACCACGCATAAACGCAACACCTTTGATAACGCTGCAGAAACATTGCTGTCGACAACGCTCACCGCTGGAAAAAAAGCGATGGGAATTTCAACGCGCTATTTCGAAGTTGGCGATGCATTGGATTGCGTGATCTTCGATGCCAAAACTCCACTACTGGGTCATGGTAAGTGTGAGCATCTGTTGCCGTCTATCCTGTTCAACACCGATAGTGCCGATATTCTTGGAACGATGGTGAATGGAAAATGGGTGGTGAAAGAACAAATTCATGCTGCAGGGAAAGAAGTGAGGAACGGTTTTACTGAATTACTTAAGTCTTTACAATTTTAAGTTATGTCAACAGTCGTACGGAAAGCAACGCAAAACGACAATCCCCAGATCGCCAAGATCATCCGCACGGTGATGCCGGAGTTTGGTGCGAGCGGGCAGGGCTTTGCGATTCACGACAAGGAGGTGGATGACATTTTCACTGCCTACAACCATGCACGTGCCGCATATTTTGTCTGCGAACAGAATGGAAAAATTCTCGGTGGAGGAGGTGTTGCACCGTTGGAGGGTGGAGACTCCAACACCTGCGAATTGAAGAAGATGTATTTTCTTCCCGAAGGGCGAGGGTTGGGTCTTGGACAAAAAGTTCTGTCAGCTTGTTTGCAGAAAGCGCGACATATCGGTTTTAAATTTTGTTATCTCGAGACTTTCAACACGATGAAAAGCGCAATGAAGTTGTATGAGAAGAACGGATTCCAGAAAATCTCAGGACCACTTGGAAATACCGGGCACTTTTCATGTGATGTGTTTTATATGCTCGAGCTACATCACGGGCTGGTGCTTTGAGAAGCTGAAAGCTCAAAGCTGAAAGCTGAAGGCTAACTGCTCCTAAGTGCCGGAGTCAACACAGAATCTTTGTCCTGAGCCAACAGGGCTATAGTTGTCACCAGCTTTTAGCTTTCGGCTTTAGCTTAATTGAAATGTGGTGCTTAAACGAAGCTGAAGGCTGAAAGGTGAAAAGCCGAAGGCTAACTGCATTAAGTGCCAGAGTCCACACAGAATCGAATTTTTGTCTTGAGCCAACAAGGCTATAGTTGTCACCAGCTTTCGGCTTTAAGCTTATTCAAAATGTGGATTGTAGATCACTCCAAACACATTTCCCCACGGATCTTTAACGGCAGCTACCACAATTCCTCCTCCGACTTCGGTTGGAGCTTCGTGCGATTTTGCACCCAGCTCAAGCAGGCGATCGTAACTTTTTTGTGCGTCATCAACCCCCCAGTAAGTTCGGATGTTATCACCTTTCTTCGAGTTGGTGGCTTCGTGCGGTTGCAAACCCAATTCGAAACCTCCCACATTAAAGCCAACGTAAAATGGTTCATCAAAATAAGGATCGATCTGCAATACTTTCTTGTACCATTCCTTTCCTTTGTTAATGTCGGCTACCGAATAGATGGCGGTGCGAAGGCCGAGAAATTCTCTTTGTGCAGACGGACTGGTTTTTGCCATGAGAAATATTTTTTTAGAGGTTGAAACGGCTTTGCGAGGTTTCGAAGTTAGTTACAGATTCTTCGACTTCCACTCTTTATATTTTTTCTTTTCGATCCCTTTCATCACATCGTAGAACGAGCCGGCCCAATAATTTCTGAGTCCGATGCCTGACGGTTTTCCGCGCAAGCGATCCTGAAGCAATACTTTATTGTTAGAGAGGTTGATGGCCACGAAATGATACCAGGCCTCCTCGCGTGTCTTGTCGAGCGTTTCAGCAATAAGCAGAACCCCTATCCCTTCTTTATTCCCTGGATTGTATTTCTTTACAAACCGTTCGATGTCGGCAGCAAAGAAGGTCTTCGCGTTGGCCACTTCGATATCTTCAACGGGAGCTTTCGAATTGATTTCCGAGATCATTTCAATTTCGTACGAAATGTTGTCTTTGCGAAGCATTCCCTGCAGATCGTATTTAGCGCGCTCATTCACCACAAGTCCGTTCCATCCGGGAAAATAACGGTTGCGTATCTCCACCGCGCTTTTCTGGCCCGCTTCACCAAATTGGCTGAAGTCGCCCACAAGTTGAACCTGGGAGTAGTCGATTCCGAGCCATCGCACAGGAAGTCCGCTCGATGTAAACAAGTCTTGAATAGTTTGTGCGCTGCTGACACTTACGATGACTACAGCGAAAAAAAATGCCAGAGAGGGTTTCATGGTGATTAGAAATTAGGAATTTGACCGTATTCGAAATTAGAAATTAGACATTAGAAATTAGAAATCACTTTTACCTGTGTTCCTTCGCATAGTGTTCTCTCAAAATATCTTCAGCAAAATCGTTTGTGAGATCGCGTACCACGGTGTGAACGTGGTTCGCTTGTGTTTGCGTGTTATCGTATTCGATCAGCAGCATTGGTCCCTGAATACGATAATAATGTCCGTCACCGGGCTGCATACTTCCGGCCCACGCGAAGCTTAGATTCTCAATTCCCGCTTTGTTGATCTTATCCATTAACTTCTTTGAAAATCCGAGTTGATAGTTTTTGACGTATACATCGAGCAGTTGCATGAAGATCTTCTTTTGCTCATTGGTTAACTCCGGGTAGGAAATCCCACGTGGCTCGAGAAGTTTTCCGTTTCGATCATTACCTGTAACTATCTCGGGAAGCGCGCGGTCAGAAAATCTTGCAATCTTCAACTGTTCGTTATTCATGGAGTTGATCAAGGTGAATCCGAGATCGCTTTCGAGCTTCAGGGTCTGTTTACCCGCGCTCGCTCCTTTCTTTACAGTGGCTGGATTTGCTCCAAAGAAAGATGGTGTCGATGAAGCGATAAGGCCGTCAATTGAAGTAAAATTCAACGCGAGGTGATGTCCCTCAATGCGCCAGCCCCAAACTCCTGTTGATGATGGTGTGCCGAAAATTGTGAAATAATAATTCAAGGGATCGCGATACGTGTCGTCTTTATCCCGACCCTCAACTTCACGCAATATGCCTTCGAGCAGCATGATTCCTGAGGCCTTGTTATAACCCTGAAGACTCAACCATTCTTTCATCAGGCTCATGGCTGACGCCTTTTGTTGCTCACTCATATCGTGAAACGAAAGGCCATTGCGTGAGGTGGGGACAAAAGCCCAGTTGAATCTTTCTGAATCATCGTACCCAAATTGAATTTTTTTCAACTGCTGGTCGCTAAGCGTGGCCATGAATGCAGACGCTGTCCCTGCGGGGTCCTGGGCTGCCAGGCTGAATACCACTAAACAAAGAGGAATTACCAGAAACCGCATAGCCGTTCACTTTAGAACAGAAATTTACTGAATGTGTTTTTCAAACGCTACTGATCTCATTCAATTCCTGAACCTGACGGCAGCGGTAGCAAACTTCCGGACAGACACTGAATTCTACTTGGATCTTTCAGCATCCGTAATAAAAAATGTCGATCGATTTCAGACGCGAAAAATCATAGCGTATTTTCGCCCCGACAACACCTTTTGAGGTGTGGCCGCAACTTGGTCACCAAAAATTCAAAAAGGCAAGAGAACAAAGTAATTCAAAACTTATGGCACAAATTAAGATCGGTGAGACCCCAGTCCAAACCAACGGTGAACTCCCGCCTGTTGGAAAACCTGCTCCAGACTTTCAACTTACAACTACGGAGTTCAAGGAAGTTTCGTTGAAGGATTTCGCTGGCAAAAATGTAATCCTGAATATATTTCCAAGCATCGACACCCGTGTTTGCGCAATTTCTGTGCGCCAGTTCAACAAACTTGCTACAGCCATAAAAGATACCGTAGTGCTCAGCGTGTCGAAAGATCTCCCTTTCGCACACAAGCGGTTTTGCGCTGCCGAGGGAATTGAAAATGTGATCATGCTCTCTGATTTTCTCGACAAAGGTTTTTCGAGAAACTATGGCGTGCTGATGACTAATGGTGGCATGACTGGCCTTCACGCGCGCGCCATTGTTGTGATCGATCCGAAAGGGGTTGTAAAACATACTGAATTAGTTCCGGTGATCGGACAAGAACCGAATTATGATGCTGCGCTCAACGCGTTGCCCAGCTAATCCGGAGTTTTCCCGGCAACCAGCAACTCGTGGTCCGGCAACTACTAAAGTCCGACCATAAAAACTGCATTTGCAAAAAGCATCTTTCCGTTCTCCCAGAAGCACCGGAACAATGGATTGTCGACCATGTATACTATTTGTCCCTGGCCTTTCTCCTGAACGCCAAAGACGAGCGAGTTGTCCATTTTTTTGTTTGCATTGAATCCGGCAAATCCTTGAATCGGCTTCGCTTTGCCTTTGATGACGCCCACGTTCCAGCCTTCTTCCATAAAAGCAAAACGATTTTCGTTTGTCTTGAGCGTGTAGTAATGGTTGCCGAGACCAAAAGCCAGCGGATGAGACGTATCGAGATTTACTTTATATACAGCACCCGAGATGAAGTCGGAGATCTGTTTGCGTTCCGATTCATCATAACGAACCAATGCATTTTTTTCCTTCTGCTCTTTTTCTTTCTTTTCCGCATCCGATTTTTCATCGTCAGTTGCGTATGGCTTTAAATTGAATCCTTTCTTCTCATTGAAAGAATTCAACGCAGCACCGATCACGATAAGTTTGCCTCCTCCGCTCACCCAATTTGAAACAACATCGAGTGTAGGTTCATCGAACACGCGGTACGATCCTTCGGGCACGATCAGCACATCATACTTTTTCAAGTCGACATTTTTAAAGTAATCCGTTCCGATTTGTGTGATCGGATAATGCAGCTGCTGCTCGAAGAGATACCAAACCTCGCCTGACGAAAGAGAATAGGTTTGTTCGCCAAACATCATGGCAATTTTCGGAGCTTTCAGAAAACCCATATCGCTGGAGCCCACATCTTTCCCCTTGTCCATGAAACCGGTATTGGAGGTGAAGATCCTTCTTCGGTGTTCCTTGGCGAGTGAGAGGATAACTTCATCGACATTTGCACGGTGCTCGTTAGTCCGTGTGGGGATCAGCAGCGTGCCAGACTCAAATTGTTGACCTGATGCTGTAAATGAACGTCTTGAAGCGCGAACCTTCACACCCTTTTGCAAGAGTTGGCCCAGGAACACGACATCGTTCAAGCCATCGTATTTAAAAATATAGACGTAAGGTTTGTCGGCAACGGAATTCTCCGCTGATTTTGGCTCGAATTTTTTCCCTGTTGCAATTCTCTCCGTTGTCGCAAAAGCGTTGAGGTCATAAGCATACATCAGGTTCCAGGCAGTGATGTCATAAGTCAACGAGTCGGAAAGTTTGGATTGTGGTTCGAAAAGTGTGGTCAGAAACCTTGACTTGGGTTGATAGGCGCTGATCACCAGGTCCTCGGTCGACAAATTGAAAGTTGTTTGTAACTGCGTCTGATAGTCGAATCCTTTCAGCGCTTTGCCTGCAGCAGCACTTCCGTAGCGGATGAGGTGTGTGTCGAGCCATCGGGTAAGCCGCGCAATCTTGTCGGGATTATCATTTTTGATGATATAGGTCTTATAAGGAACCGCAGGATTGGTGTTATTGTCTTTGTAATATTTTTCAAACTCCTCGACAACACGTTGGGCGTTGAGTGATGTAATTTCAACGGTGGAGAGTCCGGTGGTATGATGATGCGTTAACCGATCTTTAAGCGTAAGCGGATCTCCGGTTTCTGTTGTGATCGTCAATCCTCCAAACGGTCCACCGGCTTGCTCATACGTCATGCCAATAGCACCGTTGTAGGTTGGGTAGGTGTCGCCATAGCTCGGATAGTAGAGGTCAAAAACTTCTTTCGTAAAGTAAAGCCATCCTTGTTCGTCAAAGTATTTCGCATTGTTCTTCCCGATCATGATCTGGAATTCGCGCTGCCACGGAGAAATTACTTCGTGAAAAGGTTCAGCAGCGGGAGCGAAGAAGTAAGGGTTGTTGTGACCTTGTTCATGAAAATCTACATGAACTTGCGGCAACCACTGATTGTATACTTTGATACGTTGTTGAGATTCCGTCTGCGTCTCCCATGCCCAGTCGCGATTGAGGTCGAACATATAGTGATTTGTTCGTCCGCCAGGCCATGGCTCGCGATGTTCCTTCGCATCGCCACTCGGATTGGGTGGGTGGTTTCCGTATTGATTGTAAAAATTGGCATAACGATCACGCCCATCCGGATTGATACAAGGATCGAGGATCACGACTGTGTTTTTCAGCCAGCTTTGAGTTTTTGCGTTAGCGGGGCTAGCGAGCTCAAACAACGTGAGCATCGATGCTTCAAGTGAATTCGCTTCATTCCCATGAACGTTGTAGCTCAACCACACAATGGCTTTCTTTTCGCTGGCCGCCACACCTTCCACAAGACCTGCTCGTCTGAGGTTGTCGGTCCTGATCTGTTCGAGATTTTTGAAATTTTCCGGAGATGTGATCACCGCATAGACCAGTGGCCTGTGCTCGTACGTTTCACCATATTTGACCAGATCAATGTTCTCCATTACATCGGCTACGTGCTGGTAATACTCCATTACGCGATGATGCCGCGTAAACCGCTCGCCAAGCTCATAGCCTAGAAATTCCGAAGGGCTCATGAGTTTTTTCTGCGAGAAGCCAATGGTGGTTACTGACGAAAGAACAGCGAGAAGAATGAGAACTCTCAACATAATGCGGGGTTTGTGTTGAAGGAAAATTAATGATTAGCCGCTACAAATCAATCACACCTGTTTCAAAAGGCGATCGATCTGTGGTTGATGGTGAAGAACATGCTCATACATGAAAGCCAGGCCCTGGCGCACATCCAACATACCTGCGATGGGGTGTTTGAAAATTTTCCTGCGGCTATATTCCGCGGGGAGCTCCTGAAGAAAGTCGCGAAGCTGGATCCGCGCCTTACTCCATCGCGAAACCATGTCGTCAAAAGCATATGGCTCGGGTGTATGATCTGAAATCGCTTTTGGCGCTTTGTATTTGATGGGAAGGCGTTGCGACACTTTTAAAACGAATAATATTATTTCTTCGCGAATTCCCGAGTCCTTAAGATTTGCTGATCCCAA